>NZ_JAAPBF010000067.1 GCF_022695985.1 Streptomyces sp. NP-1717
GCCGCGGAGCCCGTACCGGCGATCCGCCCCGGCTCAGCCACGCGAACCCCCGCCTCGGCGACGCAGCGCTCGCACAGCGCGTCGAACTCGGGCCACTGATCCGGTCCCCGCCTCGCGTCCGCCATCACAAGCCAGACCGCCACCGGCACATGTACAGCCAGGGCGATCACGAACCAGAGCCCGCTCGCGTCCGGCAGGCGGGCGTAGAAACCGATGCCGAGGACGAGGACGGCGAACAGACCCCACACCGCCGCCCACCCTTCCCTCTTTCCGGGCACATCGCGCGTCCGGCGAACGGGGAGGGCGCGCCGTGCTGTCCGCCGCAGCTCGGAGCGGAAGCCCGGGAAGCGGGGCGATGCTCGCACCTCCTCCAGAGAGCCGCTTCCTCCGGCCTGGTCGACGGCCGTTTGCAGGGACGCCAGCAGGGGGTGCGTCTCCGGCCGTGTTTTCCGCGCCGCCCGGCGCCGGCCGTGGGAGGAGGGCCCGGCGGAGAGCAGCAGCATCCCGGCCTGTGTCGCGGCCCGCTCTCCTTCGAGGTGATACATGGCGAGAACGGGCTTGGCGACACCGGTCTCGAAGAAGCGTCCGATGGCCTGCCGGTCGCGCCGGAGCACATGGCGGAGCCGGACCAGCGAGAACGCCATGAAGATCGTGAAAGCGCCCGCCCAGACCGCCGCGAAGGCCCAGAAGGTCGGTAAGTCCGTCAAGAAGCCTGGCATCGGTTGCCCCCACTGTCCCTCGCCGATCCATCCGATCCATCCGGTCCGTCAGGGCTGCCGAGCAAGCGGTGTCCCCGGCTTCCAGCGTGGCAGGAACGACTCCCGCCGCACAGACGCCCGCGAACGCGCCGACCCGCCCCGGCACGCCGGCTCCGGCCTGATCCGATCCACCGTGTCGGACTGGTCGAAGGGCGGACGGCAGACGTCGGAGAGTTCGTCCGGGGGCGGGCGGATCGTGTCGCCGGGGTCGAAGAGGTCTCCCGTCCCTGGTGTCAGCGGTGACCGTCGGTTCGAGGTTCGCCGGGGCGTCGCGAACGGGCCGCCCGCGACAGGGTGTGGTGGCCCTGACCGTCCGTCCTGGGCGCGAGGCCGTGGTAGATCCGGGGCGCGCCGTCGAGTGTCAGCGTCACCTTGCCGCCGGTGACCGGGATCCGCCGGACCTGGCCGACCGCGTCCACCTCCTGTACGGCGGTCGTGGCGGCGACCACGACCGTGGTCTTGGTCGGCCAAGGGTCGGTCCATACCTCGGGGGCGGGGAAGTGCCAGTCGGTGCGCGGGCCGGCGGTGTTCAGCAGGTAGCCGTCGGCCCGATTCCACAGCACGACCGCGGGGCCGCCGGGTGTGTCGAACCACAAGCCGGACGTCCGCGGGTCGGCGAAGGTCAGCCGGCCCCGGAAGGTGGCCCGGTCGAGCGTGCGGGCCGCGGTCGCGTACGCCAGGAGTGACGGCTTCGGGCTGAGGTCGCGGTTCATCAGACCGTAGTGGTACTCGGCGTTGTCCGGGTCGGCGACCTGCGGCATGCCGAGCACGCTGTCGTGGAACTGGTACCAGCACACGGCCCGGATCCCCTCGGCCTTGGCCAGTGCGAGGGTCAGCAGTACGTTCTCGGCGGCATGCCGGTAGGTGTCGTGCCACCAGCTGTTGGGCTTGGTGGGGGCGTACGCCTCGGTCAGCCAGATCTCCTTCTCGCCGTGCTCGGCCATGAGTGCCTTCAGTTGGCGCAGGCCGCCGTAGAAGTTCCAGTAGGTGCCGTTGCCGCCGGTGGTCCAGTCGTCGCCCGGCGGTATGTAGTCCGGGGTGAAGTTGCCGCGTCCCGGGTGGTAGGCGAAGGCGTCGATCATGTCCCAGCCGCCCGCCGCGATGAAGTTCTCCACCCATGGCTTGTCCATGCCGGCCAGGCCGTTGTTCATCAGCTTGATGGTGTCGCCGGTGGCCGCCCGCCGGTCGAAAACCGGCCGTAGTGCCTTGTCCAGGTATGCCTGCGCGGCTTCGCCGGTGTTGAACGGTCTGTTCAGCTCGTTGCCGACCTCGAAGTACCCGGCGCCCGCACCGACCGCCACCGCCAGCTTTTCGGCGGCCCAGGTGGCCGCCTGGGCGTCGGTGACGTCCAGCGACGGCTGGAGTTCGATGTTGTGCCGCATGCCGCGGGCGTCGAAGGCGGCGGGCGGCAGCCCGGGGCCGCCGTCGTAGGCGATCCGGACCAGGCTGATGCCGGCCTTCTGCCAGAGGTCCAGCACCGCGTCGTCGCTCGGCCGTCGCAGCCACGGGTAGTTGGCGACGGCGAACATGCTGTCGGTGCCGGCCTGGTAGTCGTATGACGGCAGGACCGCGAGATTGGTCCGGGCGAACGCCTCGTCGTCACCGGATCTGACGACGACTTCGGCCAGTGCGATCCCGCCGGCCGGGGCGGTCAGGGTGAAGGTGTGCTGCCAGGTGGCGGCCGCGGCGACGCTGCCGGTCGTGGTCGTCTCGGCCAGCAGGGCGCCGTCGAAGCCGCGCACCCACAGTTCCAGTTCGACCGTTCTGGCCGCGCCGCCGTTGGCGACGAGGGCGGTGAGTGCCATCTGCTCGCCGGCCGACTCGTACAGGTTGAAGTCCCGGTTCGTGGTGAGTTCGAGGCCGAGTTCGCGGCCCCGGCCGATGGTGGCGGTGGCTGACGGCCGGGTCTCGGAGAAGAAGAAGTCGGCCCGGCTGGTCCAGCCTCCGGCGGGGTCGGCGACACCCGGCGCGTGCACCCAGGTCGCGTTCGTCCATGCCTGGCGGGACCGCTCCAGCAGGAACAGGCCGTGCAGCGTGGTCCCCCAGGCGGAGGTGTGCGCGACGCCGAGGGTGCTCTCGTACGGGATGCCCCCGCCGGTGTCGCGGACCCATTCGGTGATCGCGGCGTAGTCGTCGGGCGTGGTCGGCGCCTGGATCGCCCGGCTGAACAGGAAGCCGTCCGGGACCAGCGTGGCCGCCCCCGTGACGTGCCACTCCAGCACGGCATGGGAGGTGCCGACGCTGAACCAGCCGGTGACGGCGGTCGCTCCGGCGGCGGCGTCGAACGTGTAGTCCATCCGGATCGCCGGCGTCCCGTCCGGGAGCGCGCTCAGCGCCGGGGTGCCGCCGGTGGACACATGGATGCCGGTGACACTGTCCTTGACCTGGAACTTCGAACCGGCCGACCGGGTGACGCCACCGGCGTCACGGATGGCGAGCCTGCCGCCCGCACCGGCCAGCAGGCTGATGCCACCGGCGGTCAGGGTGACATCGCCGGCCGCGGCGTGCGCGGTGGTCGGGGCCGGCTCGGCGACGAGCACGACGCCGGCGGCGAGGGCCGCGCCGAGGAAGCCACGGCGGTTGAGGGTGGGTCGGGAGAAGCCTTCGGAGACCATCGTCCGCTCCTGTCCAGCGCTTGGCGGCGCAGGCTGATAATGCCTATTTTCAACTTGGTGAACGACACGTTTCCAGGTCGCTACCTTGGTGTCAACGGACTCTTGCCTTGTCAATCCCTCGTGCGTTACGGTCACGGCCAGCAGATGAAGTTAGGCATTATCAAATGGAGGAGCGATGTCGCCGAGACCTCGCCGTGTCACGCAGCGCGAGATCGCAGAGCTGGCAGGCGTCAGTCAGACCACGGTGTCGGTGGTGTTGAACGACCGCGACGACTCGAACGTGCGGGTCCCCGAGGCCACCCGGGCGCGGGTGAAGGAGGCCATCGAGCAGCTGTCGTACGTCGCGGATCCCGCGGCCCGCCGGCTCGCCGGCCTGGACAACCAGATCATCGGCGTCTTCACCTACGAGGCGGCCTTGTCCCCCGAGAGCATGGACTTCTACGGTCCGCTGCTGAACGGGATCGAGCGAGCCGCCGAGCAGATCGGCTGCGACCTGCTGTTCTTCACCTCCTCACCGGTCGAGAACGGCACGCGCAGCCTCTTCCACCGCAAGACCCGGCTGCGGCTGACCGACGGCTGCGTCCTGCTCGGTCAGCAGATGGTCGCGTCCGAGCTGGAACGGCTGGTCGCCGAGCAGTTCCCGTTCGTCGCGATCGGCCGCCGGGACGAGACCGCCGCCGCGGTGCCGTACGTGGCGATCGACTACATCACCCCGACCACCGCGCTGATCGATCAGGCGGCGGCCGGCGGGCACCAGCAGGCGCTGTACATCCACCGCGGCCGTGACTCGCCGACCGCCCGGGACCGGCGCGACACCGTCGAGGGTGCCTCGGCGGCGGGCAGGCTGGCCTTCCTGCTGGTCGGCGAGGAGCGGATAGGCGAGCTGCCCCGACTGGCGCGGGCGACCGGGGCCACCTTGATCATCGCGGAGGACGCGTTCCTGGCGGAGGATGTCGCGTACGCGCTGTTCGGCGCCGGAGTCGCCGTACCGGACGAGATCTCGCTCGCCGCACTCGGTGAGGTACGCGGCCATCGCGTGGAGGGCCGGTCCCTGGCCGGCTTCCACGTCCCCAGGCAGCAGCTGGCGGCCGAGGCACTCGATCTCCTCCAGCTTCTGATCACCACGGCCCCGCAGGAGTGGACCGGTCTTGACCGGGAGCGGCTGCTGGTCGCCGAGGTCGAGCCGGGGGACACGATCGTCGGGCGAACGGACGCGCCGTCATGACCGACAGGATCACCGCCGAGGTCGCGATCATCGGCGGCGGACTCGGCTCCGTCGCCGCGGCGCTGGCGCTGCTGCAACACGGCCGCCGTGTGGTGCTGACCGAGGAGTACGCCTGGCTCGGCGGGCAGCTCACCTCGCAGGCCGTGCCGCCCGACGAGCACATCTGGGTGGAGCGGTTCGGCGTCACGGCGCGCTACCGCGCGCTGCGGGAGGGCATCCGCCGCTACTACCGCGATCACTACCCACTGACGGCCGCCGCGCGCGCCGACCGGGAACTCAACCCGGGCCGTGGCCGGGTGAGCAGGCTGTGCCACGAACCGCGGGTGGCCGACGCGGTGATCACCGCCCTGCTCGCGCCGTACCGGTCGACCGGACGCCTCACCGTCCTGCACCCCGCGGTACCCGTCGCGGCCGAGGCGAGCGACGCGACGGTCCGTACCGTCACCGTCGCCGACCCGCGCACCGGGGCCGAGACCGTGATCAGCGCCGAGTACGTCCTGGACGGGACCGAGACCGGCGATCTGCTGCCGCTGACCGGGACCGAGTACGTCGTGGGTGCCGAGGGGCGGTTCGACACCGGGGAGCCGAGTGCTCCCGAGGCGGCCGATCCGGCCAATGTGCAGTCCATCGCGTGGTGTTTCGCCTTCGATCACGTCGCGGGTGACCACACCATCGCCAGGCCGGACGACTACGACTTCTGGCGCTCGTTCGAACTGCCCTTCTGGGGTGCGCCGATGCTGTCCTTCACCGCGCCCGACCCCCGCACCCTCCTGCCGGAGGAACGGACCATGAACGTCAACCCCGCCGGCGACGCCACCGGGGACCCCCGATTCGACGCGGGCGACCGGGATCTGTGGCAGTTCCGGCGGATCGCCGCCCGGCAGAACTTCGCCGACGGCTTCTACGACAGTGACATCGTGCTGGCCAACTGGCCCCAACTGGACTACGTCAGCGGCTCGATCATCGACACCGACGACCGGCAGCTCCACCTGGACGCCGCCAAGGCACAGTCCCGCGCCTACGTGTACTGGCTCCAGACCGAAGCACCTCGTCCGGACGGTGGCCGCGGCTGGCCCGGACTGCGGCTGCGCGGTGATCTGGTCGGCACCGCCGACGGGTTCGCGCAGGCCCCGTACATACGCGAGTCCCGGCGGATCAGGGCACTCACCACCGTCCGCGAGCAGGACATCTCGGTCAAGGCCCGCGGGGACGCCGGACCGGCCCGGTTCGACGGCTCGGTCGGGGTGGGGATGTACCGGATCGATCTGCATCCCTCCACCGGCGGCGACAACTACATCGACGTCGAGTGCGCGCCGTTCGAGATACCGCTCGGCGCGCTGGTCCCGGTGGCCACCCAGAACCTGGTGCCGGCCGCCAAGAACATCGGTACCACCCACATCAGCAACGGCGCCTACCGGCTGCATCCGGTCGAGTGGAACGTCGGTGAATCGGCCGGGGAACTCGTCGCGTACTGCCTCGAACTCGGCCTGAGCCCGCGGCAGATCGCGACCGACGAGGACCTCGTCGACCGACTCCAGGGCAGGTTGACCGCGGCCGGGATCGAACTCCACTGGCCGCACATCGCCGGCTATTAGCCAACTGAGGCGCAGCGCGCCGAGAGCAGGAAAGACCCACACCATGAACAGAGCAAGAAAGCTGCTCGGCGCGGTCGCGCTGACGACGGCGCTGACGATGACAGCCGCCTGCGGCGCGTCCACCGACGGGGCCGGGGAGTCAAAGGCCACGGACGTCAAGCTGCGGATGACGGTCTGGACCTCGAACGAGGACCAGCTCAGGCTGTTCGAGACGATCGCCGCCGCTTACCGCGCCGAGCACCCCGAGGTCTCCGCGATCACGTTCGAGAGCCTGCCCTTCGAGGACTACAACACCACCCTGACCACGCAGATAGCCGGCGGCAACGCTCCCGACCTGGCCTGGATGGGTGATCTGTCGACGGACCTGATCGCCGCCGACGCGCTGGTGGGGCTGACCGACGAGCTGAAGGCGACCGACGGCTGGGGGTACGACGACCTGGAGGACAGCGCGACCAAGGAGTTCAGCCGGGACGGCACGCTGTACGCCTACCCGTTCTCGACCTCGCCGTTCGCGCTGTACGTGAACACCGACCTGCTGGCGGAGGCCGGGCAGAAGATCGACCCGAAGGCCCTGACGTGGGACCAGGTCGCCGCCGCCGGTGCGGCCGTCCACGCGGACACCGGAAAGGGCGGTTTCGTCGTCCGGGACTTCGACTACAAGTCGTGGAACATGCTGGCCACGGTGTGGACCGGCTTCGGCGCCGCCGCGTGGAGCCCGGACGGCAAGACCTGCACCTTCGCCGACCCCGAGATGCGGCGGGCGTTCACCTTCCTGCACGACGCCGCTTTCAAGTCCAAGGCCATGCCCGGCCCCGGCACGACCGCCGACTTCTTCGCCGGTGACGCCGCCTTCACCGTGGCCCAGGTCTCCCGCGCCTCGCTGCTCACCGACAAGTTCGAGTACGCCCTGTACCCGCTGCCGGCGGGCCCGGCGGGGCGGTACTCCGTCATCGGCCAGGCCGGCGTGGGCGTTCTGGCCGCGGGCAAGCACAAGACCCAGGCAACGGACTTCCTCGCCTACCTGACGAATCCGGCGAACTCGCAGAAGCTGGCGCGGTTCTTCCCGCCGCCGCGCAAGTCTCTGCTCACCGGCGCGAGGCTCGCCGCCGACACCAAGGTGCTGACCGCCGCGCAACTCCAGGAAGCCGTGGTCGACCAGCTGCCCGACGCCGTCACCCTGCCCAACCACACCAGTCCGGCCGAGATCGCCCAGAAGGGCAAGACCGCTCTGGACGCGATGTGGAAGGCCGACGCCGACATCCCCGCCGTGCTGAAGTCGGTCTGCACCGCGATCGAACCGATCCTGGCCAAGTGACCATGACCGGCCTCACGAAGACCCTCGCGAAGAGCCGCACGAGGGCCCGTACGAGGACACCGGACCTCTCCCTGGCGCCGGCAGCGGTCCGGGAGACCTCCGGACCGCCGTTCTGGACGACCCGGCGCAGAGATGTGCTCGCCGGCTATCTGTTCATCACGCCGCAGCTCGCCGGAGTCGTGCTGTTCGTACTGATCCCGGTCGGCCTGGCGATCTGGTACAGCCTCAACGACTGGAACGTCTTCACCGGCGAACAGACCTTCGTCGGCGCCGGCAACTACGCGGCCCTGGCCGACGACCCGCAACTGGCATCGGTGCTGGGGGCGACCGCCGTCTTCTGCGGCGGGGTCGTGGTCCTGAACATCAGCCTGGGACTGCTGCTCGCCGTACTGCTGAACCGGCGCTTCCGCGGCGCGACGTTCTTCCGCACCCTGTTCTTCTCCCCGGTCGTCGTCTCCGTGGTGGCGTGGACCCTGGTCTGGGGCTTCCTGCTCCAGGACAACGGCGGCGTCAACGGGCTTCTCGGCGCTGTCGGCATCAAGGGGCCGAACTGGCTCCAGGACGGCGACACCGCGATGCTGTCGGTGATCATCACGCAGGTGATCCGAAGCGTCGGCGTCAACATGGTGCTCTTCCTGGCCGCCTTGCAGGGAGTGCCGACACATCTGTACGAAGCCGCCCGGATCGACGGCGCGGGGAGCAGGGTGATCTTCACCCGGATCACCCTGCCGCTCATCTCGCCCACGGTGCTGCTGACCGCGATCATCACCGTCGTCGGAGCGTTGCAGTCGTTCGCGCAGATCGCCGTACTGACCGGCGGCGGACCGGAGTTGAGCACCACCGTGCTCGTCTACTACGTCTTCCAGCAGGCCTTCGAGTTCAACCACATCGGCTACGGCTCGACGCTGGCCCTGATGCTGCTGTCCTTCGTCATGCTGCTGACATTGGTGCAGTGGCAGTTGCGCCGTAAGTGGGTGTTCCATGAGGAGTAAGCCGCGTTCCGTCCTCCGGCGGGCGTTCCTGGTGACGGCGCTCGGCGTCCTGGCGATCCCGTTCGTGGTGCCGACCGTCTGGATGGTGGCGGCTTCGGTGAAGCCGCTGCCCGAGATCTTCAAGGCTCCGCCGTCCCTGTGGACCGCCGACCCCACGCTGTCCGCGTACACCGAGGCGTTCAGCTTCCAGCCGTTCGCCCGGCAGTACGCGAACAGCGTCTACATCGCCGTCCTGGTCACCGTGATCACGCTGCTGGTCTCCAGCCTCGCGGGGTACGCCTTCGCCCGGATCCGCTTCCCCGGCGCGAACGCTGTCTTCCTGGTGGTGCTGGCCGGCCTGCTGGTGCCCAGCGAGGTGACGATCGTGCCCCTGTTCCAGATGTTCAGACAAGCCGGGATGATCAACACGCACTGGCCGTTGATCCTGGTCACCGCACTGGCCGGACCGTGCGTCCTGGCCACCTTCATCATGCGGCAGTTCTTCATCGCCCTTCCGGCCGAACTGGAGGAGGCGGGCCGGCTGGACGGCCTCGGCCGCCCCGCGATCTGGTGGCGGATCTTCCTGCCACTGGCCAGGCCGGCGCTGTCCGCGGTCGCGATCCTGACGTTCCTCACCTCGTGGAACCTCTACCTGGAACCCACCGTCTATCTCACCTCGCCGGAGCTGTTCACGCTGCCGCAGGCACTCACCCGGTTCACCGACGCCTACGGGGGCGACATGTGGAACACCCAACTGGCGGCCGCGACCATGACCGTCCTGCCGGTACTGATCGTCTTCGTCATCGCCCAGCGCCAGTTCGTCGAGGGCCTGGCCCACTCGGGACTCAAGTGAGGCCGGAACCGCATGCCGACGACCACCAGGGGCGCCGCGCCTCCCGCGCGGAACACGCCCGCCGACCTCGCCCGGGGACTCCTGACGGGTGGTGTGATCGGGGCGTCGCCGGCCGCCCTCGTCGTCGGCGCCGTCATCGAGAGCGTGCCGCTGCTCGTCACCGGCCTGGCTCTGCCCGCGGCGTACGGCCTGGTCTTCTTCCTTGCGGGTGCGCCGAGGCGCGCCCGGGAGGCGGCGATCGCGCCCCGCACGGCGCTCGCGGTGGTCGAGAGCATGGAGGCGGTCGGGGGCGAGGGGACCACCGACGTGGCGGTGCGGTTCGACCTGACGGTCGCGCCGGACGACGACGGCCCGGCGTACCGCGTCGCGTTCACGCAGGACATCAACGTCGCGGACCTGCGTGACTACCGGCGGGGCGGTGTCGTGGTGGTCCGGTACCCGCCGGAGAACCCGTGGCGGGTGAGGATCGTGAAGCGGCCGACGCCGGAGTGGGAGGAGCGGGCCGCCGGTGCCCGCGTCGACTCGGCTCCGGGGCCGGCCCTGGAGAGCGAGCCCCCGGAGGTCTCCGCCGTCGGCTTCGTCAGGCTGCTCGCCCTGCTGCTGGCCGCGGCCGGCGTGGTCCTGCTGTTCCGCGCCGACCTGTTCGACGAGGACGCGCCCGCACAGCCGCCGCCGCCGCCGTCGTCTCCTTCCTCTCCCCCGACCACAGTGAGGACGTCGGCCTCCGGTACGGTCACCCTCGGCCCGGACCGTTCGTTCCTCGACAAGGGCGAGCTGCGCGAGGCCGTCGCCACTCTCACCAGGGGAACGGACGCGCGCGGTGCGCTCACCGTCGTCGTACAGGATCGGCTGCTGTCGATCGTGTACGCGCCCACCGGCTCGCAAGCCCCGGCGTTCGACCCGGACTCCCTGCCGTACGACCGTTTCCCCGCCCTCGTCGAGGAGGCGAGGAGCAGCCCGGATGTCGGCACCCCGCAGACCTGGCAGCTCACCGTCGAACGCCTCACCGGCTCGCTCACCGTGCGGATCGGTGTGACGGGTACCCGGGGAACGTCCTGGCTGGAGGCGGACGGGGACGGCGAGGTGGTGCGGCGTACCCCGGCGCGCTGACCGGACGCCGCGTCGGCCACATCCCCACTGAGGAAAAGGAAGAAGGGCGGGACACATGGGCCTGGAGGGCTGTCTGGCGCTGTGGTGCGCGGTGTTCGGCGCCGTCGCGCTGGTCGGGTACGCCCGGTCGCTGGCCGGGATGACCCCGGCGCAACGGGCGGTCCGGGTCCTGGGGCGGATCGAGCGGGTCAGGGAACCCAGGCACGGCAGTTCCCAGCGCGACGGGATACCCGTGGTCGTCTCCTTCCAGGACCCCTCCACCGGTGAGGAGTTCACCGTGACGAACGACGACGACCACGGGGAGAGGATCACGGTGGCCTGGACGGGCCGGGAGATCGGGATCCGCTACCCACCCGGAAGACCGCACGCCTACCGGTTCGTCGGCGACCTCCGGGCGGGCCGGCGCGGGCTCGGGTGGCCGAACTTCGCGCTCTTCCTGGTCTACGCCGGACTGGTGGCCCACCTGGCGATCCGCTGGGGCTGGCCGTGGGCCCTGATCGGCTTCGGCATACCCTGGACCCTGTCCGGAGTGTGGTACATGCCCCCGAACGCACGCGTGGTGAACCGCCGTATCGACGCGCTGACCTCCCGGCCTCCTGTTCCGGGCCGCGTCATCGCCGTGCTGACCGATACCAGCATCGACGGCGACGGCGACACCACGACCAGCCACACGCCCGTCATCTCCTTCACCACCCACGAGGACACGACCGTCACCGCCTACTGCGCCGACCAACTGCCCGACCCCACGAACTCCTACGGCCGGAACGTCACGGTCCACTACGACCCCGACGACCCCGCCGTCTTCACCCCGGACCTCGATGCCGAAGACCGTTCCGGCACCCTCGACATCACCTGCGGCATCGTGGCGCTGCTTCTCGGAGCGGCGGCGGTCGTGGCCGGCGTGGTGCTGCTGTGACACACGAGGCTTCGGACCGTACGAACCCCTGAGCGTTCTCCGACCTCACGCTGATGCGTGGTGAAGGACGAGCACGGCCTTCACCACGGCGGTGATGTGGTCGGTGCCGCAGCGGAGCTTCCGCAGGAGTGGCAGGCGTGACTCCGACGCCGTGGTGTCCGGCCACGGTGCCCACGCGAAAACTTGTTGGCGGAACCGTGGCGGCCACTGCTACGTTTCCGGAGGCCGTGCGAGAGAGCGAGGAGGTGGTACCCGTGAACGTATCGACATGGGTGCTCTCCTCCGGGGTCACGGTCGGGCGATAGGTCGTCCGGGAGCGCCGTTCAATGGCACTCCCGAAAGGCACGACCATGCACTTCACTTCTGATCAGCGTCTCGACGACGGCGTCTTCGAGCGCGAATTCACCCTCGGTGAGATCCCCGGCATCCTGTGGACACCCGCATCCGCACCGGCGCCGCTGATCCTGCTCGGCCACCCTCCCCTGGGGCTGCGCAGGATGTACCCCGGACTGATGGCCCGGGCCCGGCACTCCGCGGCGGAGGGCTTCGCCACAGCCACCATCGAGCTCCCCGGAAGCGGCGACCGGCCCCGCTGGCCCGCCGCCGAGCAGGCCCGCGCCGATCTGCGCCGGGCGACGGAGGCCGGTGAGCCGGTCACCGACGAGATCATCGACGCGCTCATCCTTCCGCTGGTCGACAAGGCGGTCCCGGAATGGCAGGCCGCCCTGGACGCCCTCCTCTCGCTGCCCGAGATCGGCGGCCCGGTCGGGTACTCGGGAGGCGTGATCTCCATCGGGACCCGGCTGGCGGTGGTCGAGCCGCGCATCTCGGCCGCCGTTCTGTTCGCCGGGAGTTTCGTCCCTCGCGCCGTGTTCGAGGAGGCCCGGCAGGTCACCGTTCCGCTGCACGTCCTGCTCCAGTGGGACGACGAAGGGAACGACCGACAGGCCGCCCTGGACCTGTTCGACGCCTTCGGCTCCAAGGAGAAGACACTGCACGCCAACATGGGCGGGCACACGGGCGTCCCGCAGTTCGCGGGGGACGCCGCAGCCCGGTTCTTCACCCGACACCTGAAGTGACGCCGGGCCGTCGGGCCACCAGCAGACGGTAACGAGTGCCGAGCCCCTCACCGCTGGTCGGTGCCCGCCACGGGGCCAGAAACTTAAGTCTCCACTTGACTTTGCAGGACCGGTGGTTAAAGTTAAGTGCATGCTTAAGTGTGAGGGGGGCGGTCCCGACCGGGTGTTCCATGCGCTCGCGGACGGGAACCGGCGGGCGGTGATCGAGCGGCTGACACATGGGCCGGCCACCGTGAGCGAGTTGGCGGCCCTGCTGGGGGTGACAGTCGCCGCGGTCGTTCAGCACATACGGGTGCTGGAGGACAGCGAGTTGGTGCGGTCCGAGAAGGTCGGGCGGGTTCGCACCTGTCAGATCGACACGGCCGGTCTTCGCAGCGCCGAGGCGTGGTTGCGACGGCAGCGCACGGCGTGGGAGCACCGCCTGGACCGTCTCGGCACGGTCCTCGACGATCAGTCGAAGGAGTAGGAATCATGAATGATCACTCGGTGAAACACAGCACGTTCACGCTGGAGCGGATCTACGCCGCTTCTCCCGCCGCGGTCTTCGCGGCATGGTCCGACCGCGACACGAAGGCGAAGTGGTTCGCGGCCGGGGACGAGCGCTACTCGCTGGACTTCCGGGTCGGCGGCACAGAAGCCGTGCACGGCGGCGACGGGACCGGCCTCGTCGCGAGGAGCGAGTACCACGACATCGTCTCCGACGAGCGCATCGTCTACACGACGGCCCTGTTCACCGGAGAGGTCCTGTCGACCGTGTCGCTGACCACGGTGCGGTTCGCCCGGGACGGCGACGGGACCCGCCTGGTACTCACCGAGCAGGGCACCTTCCTGGACGATCAGGAACAGCCCGAGTGGCGCGAGCAGGGCACCGGCGACTGGCTGGACGCCCTCGGCCGACAGGTGGCCCGGCGATGACGGCGGACAGCGACCGGCAGATCCGCGAGCTGCTGGAGGCCCGCACCCGGGCGTTCGGGCGCCGGGACGCCGCCGGCGCAGCCGCCGGCTACGACGACGACCTCGTGCCGTACGACGTGGTCGGCCCGTTCGTCCGCCGCGGCGAGGACCCGACCGGCCGACTGGAGAGGTGGATCGCGTCGTACAGCACGGGGATCGGGCACGAGATCCGCGACCTGGAAATCACCGCCGGAGCCGATATCGCCTTCTGCCACTTCCTCGTCCGGATCAGCGGCACGATGCGGGACGGCACCGAGGTGGGCATGTGGGTGCGCGCGACGAGCTGCCTCCGCCGGCAGGGCGGCACCTGGACGATCGTGCACGAGCACGCGTCGGTGCCCTTCGACGCGGACACCGGCCACGCCGTGCTGCGCGGGGAACTGTGATGCCCCTCCAGCACCGGGTCCAGGAGGTCCCGGACGAACTGGTCGCCGTCGCCAGTGTTCACCTCGTTGCGGAGTCATCCCCCGCGTCGCGAACCAGGAGCGCGATCTGTACGCGGTTCCGGAGCGCCAGCTTGGCGAACAGCTTGCCGGTGTGTGCTTTGACGGTCGCGACGCTGATGCGCAGCCTGTCGGCGATCTCCGGGTTGTCCAGTCCGTCCGCGATGGCCCGAGCGGTTTCGAGTTCTCGTACGGTCAGTGCGGAGAGCCGATTCCGGGCGGCTTCCCGCGACGTGTGACGCGTGTGAGGGGACCGCGGACCGGTGGCCGCGGCGATCACTCGTGCCGTGGCCGCCGGCGACAACACGGGTTCGCCGTTCGCGACGCTCCGTATCGCGTCGAGGATCTGCGACGGGTGGGTGTCTTTGAGGACAAACCCGAGCGCTCCGGCGCGCAGTGCGCCGAGCAGTAGATCGTCGGAGTCGAATGTGGTCAGCATGAGCACCCCGGGTGGCACTGATCGGGCGAGAATTTCCCGGGTCGCGCTGAGACCGTCACGGCCGGGCATCCTTACGTCCATCAACACGACGTCCGGCCGTTGCTCATCCACCATCGTGATCGCGGCGTCCCCGTCGGCGGCCTCGCCGACGACGCTCAGGTCGGGTTCGCCGTCGATGCACAGTCGCAGCGCCATGCGCATCAACTGTTCGTCGTCGACGATGACGACACGTACCAACTCCCGCTCGGTGTCCACTCATACGCTCTTTTCGTGGGCGGGGCGCGGCCAGGGCAGCTGTGCGGTGAGTAGGTACCCGTTGTCAGGTGTGGGGTGATGGCTGAGCTTTCCGCCGGCGAGGTCGACCCGTTCGGTCAGGCCGAGCAGACCGAATCCAGACGCTGGTGGTGGCGTGATCCACGCGCCGGCTGAGGAGTTGTGGACACTGACATGGAGTTCGCCGCCCGCTGTTCCTTCGACAGTGATCCGGATGTGCGCGCCTGGAGCATGTTTGGCGGCGTTGGTCAGTCCTTCCTGTACGACCCGGTAACAGGTTCGTCCAACGACATCCGAGGGTGTTCCTGTCACGGTGGTGGTGAGCGTGATGTCCATTCCGGAGGTGCGGGCCTCGGCCACCAGGGCGGGGATTCGCTCAAGCGAGGGTTGCGGTGCTTCCGCGTGGCCCGGGTCGGCCCTGAGCACCCCGAGGACATCCCGTAGTTCTTCAAGGGCCTGGCGGGAACCCTCGGCGACGCCGCGGACCAGCACACGGCTCTCCTCGGCGCTGAGATCGCCGCGATGGTCAAGCACTCCGGCCTGTACGGCGACCAGGGAGATCCGGTGCGCCAGTACGTCGTGCATCTCGCGGGCGATCCGGTTGCGTTCCAGTGCCTGTGCCTGCTCCGCTCGTGCGTTCTGTTCCCGTTCCGCGAGCTCCGCCCGCTCTCGCAAGTACAGCACTTCGGCACGCCGCGCACCGATGGCCGTGCCCACGGCCACCGCGATGCCCGCGGTCAGCGCCGACAGCGCCAGCTGCACCCACGACGAGCCAGGTGAACTCTGGATCGGGTAGAACCCGAGTGCGAGCTGTGACGCGGTCACGTAGGCCAGCGTGACGACGCCGATCTCCAGCGGACGACGACGCGTGGAGATCGAACACAGCGCCACCAGCGCGGCGCCGGTCGCCAGTACCGACGCGGTCGAGACGATCGCGATCGTCATGGCGACGGCGAGCGGGAACCGCCGCCGCCATACAAGTGCCGTCAGGCAGCCGAGAGCCACCAGCGGATCTCCGGTGAGAAACCAGGAGTCCGTTTCCTCCCCCAGCCCGTGCAGCACCACACCGGTGGAGACCCAGGCCAGTACGCCCGCCGCCGTAGCAGCCGTGAGCCGCCAGGTCTGCTGCCACCATCCGAGCCCCGGCGTGTCCTTGTTGTTCACCCGGCCATTGTCGCGAACCCGTTCGGCCGTGAGTCGGACCTGCGGAGGATACGCACTGGACCAGGGTCGTACCACCACCTCGCACCAGGGTCGTACCACCGCCTCGCCCGGGGTCGACGCCGTTTCGGGCCGCAGGTCCGATGTACCGACCGCGCCGCACGGACAGACTCGCTCACGTGCCGAGACAGCCGGACACGGGCCGGAGAAACGCGATGCGCGAGGCGGGCCTCACAGCTCTTGAGGCGTTGGGGATGGTGACCATGACCCTGGCCGCCCAAACGGTGATCCTCGGTCTGCTCGACCCGGATTCGGAACTGGTGTGGGGCATCTTCGACCGGGTCCCCGGCGGCCGTACCGGCCGGATGATCCTCCTTGGACTGGTCGCGCTCGTCGCCGCGGTGGCCGGTGGCTGGGCTCACACCCGCCGCGCACAGGACACCGAGCGCGCCGGTGGTTCCGGCGCCATCCGCAGCCGGGAACCGGCCTGACGACCACGGCACGCAGTTGGCGGCGGGCGTTCCGCCCCCGTGTACCCCCTCAGGAGGACAGCAGATGCGCAGAACACTGGCTCTCGCCCTCGCCGCCACCGCGGTGGCGGCGACCGCGATACCCGGAGCGCGGGCGGCGGCGCCCGACGCCTTCCGGGCACCGGACACCGTGCGGTGGGGGCCGTGCCCGGAGGATGTCGCCGCACCCCGTCTGGAGTGCTCGACGCTCGAAGTCCCCCTGGACTACCGGCATCCGGACGGCCGGCAGATCGATGTCGCGATCTCCCGGCTGGCGAGCGAGAAGCCGTCGCAGCGCCGCGGCGTGCTGCTGACCAATCCGGGCGGCCCCGGCGCCGGAGGGCTCCTCTACCCGGCCCTTCTCGCCGCCGTCGGGCTGCCGCAGGAGGTGCTGGACTCCTACGACCTGATCGGCCTCGACCCACGTGGCACCGGCCGCAGCACGCCGGTGACGTGCGATCTGACCCCTGAACAGCAGGCACGCCGCAACTTCCCGCCGTACGCGCACACCGCGGCCGATGTCGCACGGGAGGCGGGGAACGCACGGACCGTCGCCGGGCAGTGCGCCACCTCGCGGACAGCGTGGATGCTGCCGCACACCACCACCGCGAACACCGCACGCGACATGGACCGGATCCGGGCGGCGCTGGGCGAGCCGAAGATCTCGTACCTCGGCGCCTCCTACGGCACCTACCTCGGAGCGGTGTACACGACGAAGTTCCCCGAGCGCAGCGACCGCGTCGTGCTCGACAGCAACCTGGGCCCCGGCGGTTACGACGTCACCGCCATGCGGTCGTTCGCCCGTGGACTGGAGGACCGCTTCCCGGACTTCGCGGCCTTCGCCGCCGCGCACCCCGAGTACGGTCTGGGCACCACACCGGAGCAGGTGACCGCGAAGTTCTTCGATCTGGCGAAGCGGCTGGAGGCGAAGCCGGTCCACGGCGTCGACGGGACGTATTTCCGCGGGCTGACATTCGAGCGCCTCTACAGCGATGCGCTCCTCCCTCAGCTGGCCGAGGACTGGAAGGCGCTCGACAGCGGGCGGCCGTTGCCGGATCCCCCGCCGGCGGGGGACTACGACAACTCCATGTCCGCCCGCTTGCACGTGATCTGCGGCGACACACGCTGGCCGGAGACTGTCCGGGATTACCAGCGCAATGCCGCGGTCGACCGGCTGCGCCACCCGATGCTGGGTGGGTCCACAGGGAGCATCGGACCGTGCGCGTACTGGCCGGACAAGCGGGTCGAACCGCCGGTGCGCATCGGTGACCGGGGTCCGTCGAACGTGCTCGTCGTACAGAACGAGCGGGACCCGGGGACACCGCTGGCCGGCGCTCGGAAGCTACGGCAGGCGCTCGGGCAACGGGCCACGATGGTGACGGTCGACGAGGGGGGCCACGGTGTCTACCTCGCCGGCCACAACTCGTGCGCGAACGACGCGGTGACGAGATTCCTGACCGACGGGCAGCGCCCGGAGCGAGACCTGGCTTGCGGGCGGGAACCGAGCAAGTAGCGGCCGCCGGGTGGAGGTGCGGACCGACCTCCCCCGCTGCCGGTAGCCCGAGGGTTACCGGCAGCGGACACCAAGGCGAGCTGGGCGGGGGCATCGCACATCCCCGCTCTGGCAGCACACCCGCGGTTCACCCTGGCCGGTGTGGCGACGCGGCACGAGGCGAACCGCGTCATGCGGCGCGTTCGGACCGGACCAGTTCGCGGGCGCGCGGCGCGACCTCGTGACCGAACAGGTTCAGGTCGGCGGGCTCGTCCGAGGCGAGGATGAACCCGGAAACGCCGAACCGCAGGGCGAGGTCGGCGATCTGTTCGGCCCAGTCGCCGGGAGTCCCCTCCAACAGCCCGCCGCCGGCGCCGGTCGTGAACCGGCCGCTCAGATTGAGCAAGCGGCTGACCGCAGCGGGCTCACGACCGGCGCCGGCGGCGGCCTCGTCGATCTGCTCGTTCATCGCGTCGAGCGATGCGGGGCCGTCGGGCAGGAATCCGAGCGAGGGCAGCCAGCCGTCGGCGATCCGGCCGGTCAGCCGGAGCATGCGCGGCTTGTAGGCACCGATGCGGATCGGAATTGGATGGGCGGGCGCGGGCCCCCGCTTCGCGCCGCTCACGCTGTAGAACTCCCCCTCGATCCGGAGGGGGCCGGACTCGTCGGTGGCCCACAGTCCCCGGATCACGGCCACTGCCTCCTCCACCGCCCGCACGGCTTGGGCCGGCTCCAGCCGGCGGCCTCCCATCGCGACGATGCCGTCCCAGAACGCACCCGCGCCGATGCCCAGTTCGACCCGCCCGCCGGTGAGCCGGTCCAGGCTCGCGGCGGCGCGGGCCAGTACGGCCGGGGGACGCAGCGGAAGACTCAGTACATTGCCGCTGATGCGGATCCGTTCGGTACGTGCCGCGACGTACGACATCAGGGTCCAGGTGTCCTGGAACGCCGACTGGTAGGGGTGGTCCTGGAAGCTGACGAGGTCGAGTCCGGCCCGCTCGGATGTCAGGGCCAGCTCCACCGGCGCCTGAGGCGGGCGGGCGGCGGGGGTGACGAAGCTGCCGAACCACAGTTCGTGGCCGTAGTCGGTCATGGGTTGCCTCCTCCGGAGTGGTTCGAGTGGAGCGTCAAGAAAGAGGATTGAGAGCGCGTCATTCGCGTGTGTTCCTTCGGCGCGTCAGTCGCCTTTCGGGGCCCGTTGAGTGACGGGCGGCCTGCCGAATGATCGGGTGACCGATGCCTGGGCGCGCCGCCGTCGCATGCCGGGTCGCCGACCGCGCCACGTCCTGGCTGGGGGTGGGGCCGGTCAGACAGCGTCCGGGTAGCTGCCGTCTCCCAGATCGGGGTTCGGCAGCACTCCCGAGGGGTCCCGGACGGCGACCTTGCGTCCGTCCAGCCGCAGTCGGCGCAGTCCTTCGAGCGACATGCGACGGCCGAGATCGGAGAAGGAATGCACCCTGGTGACGTCCAGAACCACGTCGGCCGGGCCGTCCGAGCCGGCCATCAGGTCCAAAAGCTCCGAAGCGGCGGTGAGTTGGACGTTGCCCCGCAGGGCGAAGGTGACCGTGTCCCGTGACTCGCTCACGTCGACGGCGTCGAGCCTGCCCTGGTCGGAGGCGAACAGGTGCATCCCCATGTCCCGGGAGAGCCGTTCGAAGGCGCGACGTCCTCGCTGGCTGTTGCCGTGGGAGTCCAGGCGCGGGGAGAAGGTTCCGATGCCCACCCGGTCGGGCAGGACGCCGACGATGCCACCGGCGACGCCGCTCTTGGCGGGGATGCCCACGCGGGTGAGCCAGTCGCCCGCCGCGTCGTACATCCCGGCCGCGGCCATCACGGCCATGACGTGCCGGGCGACGGCGGGGTCCATGATCCGTTCGCCGGTGACGGGCTGGATCCCTCCGGTGGCGAGGGTCGCGGCCATCACGGAGAGGTCCCGGACGCTGACCAGGATCGAGCACTGGCGGGTATATCCCTCGACGACGGCGGGCACGTCCCCGTCGAGAACGCCGTAGGTGCGCAGCATGTAGGCGAGGGCGAGGTTACGGTGCGCGGAGGCGAGTTCCGAGGCGCACACACGCTCGTCGACCCGCAGCTCCCGTCCCGCGAGGCGGGAGAAGAACGTCACGGCGCGGTCGACGCGGTCGCCCTGGCCGGCCTCCGCGCCGACCAGGAGCGAATGCGTGGTGATCGCTCCGGCGTTGATCATCGGGTTCTTGGGCCGGTGGGTCTCCCCTTCGAGGGAGAGCTCGTTGAACGCCTCGCCGGACGGCTCGACCCCGACGGCGTCCAGGACTCGGTCGAGGCCGCGATCGATGATGGCCGCCGCATAGGCGAACGGCTTGGAGATCGACTGGATGGAGAACTCCGTGTCGGCGTCGCCGGCGGCGTAGGTGCGACCGAGGGTCGTGGTCAGCGCCATACCGAAGGGTTCCGGATCGGCTTCGGCGAGCTCGGGGATGTAGTCGGCGTTGGCGCCACTGGTGTCGTCACGCAGGCTGTCGAGCACTTCGTCCAGGTAGTCGGGCACAGGAGTTTTCATGAGGCAGGTCCCTCTGTCACTGGCGGGAGAGGCGTCGCGGCAGGAGGCTTCGGTGTGCGCGTCGCCCGGCTGCCCCCGCTCTCGTCGGAGGCGGGGTGGTCATTCTCGTATGAAGGCTGTCTGTTCTCGTCGCTCCCTGAGGGCTGTGCCGTAATCCCCGGCGGGCGCGCGACGACAGCTACGGCACCTCGCCGCGTTGTCGGACTCGTCCAAGTACGTCCAGTACGAGCACGATCCTCCGCCTTGCGACGCACCGCACCAGACGCCCCGGGCTGATCCCCGAAGATCCGCCGGACAGGCCCTAGGGGGTGTCTTGCCGATCTTGCCGGGCTCGCGGTCCCTGGCACGCACGTTCGCCGCGTTGTCGTCGGTCGGCATGGCTCCGCCATGCCTCCCTCCTCCGCCTTGCGATCGCACGCACCAGACCCCGCTCCCTGATCCGGCCTGATCGACAAGACACCCCCTAGCCGAGGAAGGAGCGGAGGGCTGAATTGACCTCGTCCGCGTGCGTCCAGAGCAACCCGTGCGGGGCGCCCTCGATCTCCACGTACTGCGCCTTGGGCAAGTCCCGCCTGAATCGGCGGGCGGTGGCGTCGATGGGCAGGATCTTGTCGGCCGTGCCGTGCAGGATCAGAGCCGGTTTGCCGCTGTCGCGGACCGCTTCGACGTCGGTGCGGAAGTCTTCGATCCAGGCGGAGACGACCGCGTGGGCCGCCACGGGGGCACTCGATATAGCCACGTTCCAGCTCGCGGTGACGGCTTCCTGGCTGATCCGACTGCCGAGGTTCTCCTCCAGATCGTAGAAGTCCGAGAAGAACCGCGTGTACCAGGCGTACCGATCGCCTCTCGCCGCCGCCTCGATTCCGTCGAAGACCTCCTGCGGCACACCCTCGGGATTGTCGTCCCGGGCGACGAGGAAAGGCTCCAGCGAGGCCAGGAACGCCAACTTGGCGACCCTTTCATGGCCGAACCGCGATACGTAACGGGCGAGTTCACCCGTCCCCATCGAGAAGCCCACCAGGACGACGTCGCGAAGGTCGAGCGTCTCCAGCACGGTGTTCAGATCCGCGGCGAAGGTGTCGTAGTCGTAACCGGAGTTCACCTTCGACGACTTACCGAATCCCCGGCGGTCGTAGGTGATGACGCGGTATCCGGCGGCCAGGAGACTTCGCGTCTGGCGCTCCCAGCTGTGACCGTTCAGCGGATATCCGTGAATCAGGACGACGGGCTGACCCTCGCCCTGATCCTCGTAGTAGAGCTCGACCGGCGTGCTGTTCTCGGCCCCTACGGTGATGTACCCCATTTACTTCCCTCTTCCTGGTCGATCCGGGCGCCGAGGCCCGGCGGATCAGCCCAGGCACCCGCAGCCGCCCGCCTCGATGAGGGCGATCGCCGTGCCCGGTCCGGCTGTTCAGTGGCTGACTCTGCTACGGGACTGGTACAGCAGGTCCTGGTAGTCGGGGTGCCGGGCGATCCATCCCGCGGTCATGTCCCCCCAAGTCCCCCGCGTGGCTCTCGCCGCACGTTAGTGCAAGTCAGTTGATCCATCAACTTATTCCAACCGCGGGCGGGACCGGCCCGCTTACCGCACGGCATCGCCCATGACGGTCGGGCAGGTGCTCGGGATCCCGCCGGTTACGCCTTGGCGACACCCACCGCGGCACCGCTGGTACAACTGTCGCGGTTATGACGCGTGTCCGCGTCGCCGGCAGTGGCGTCGGCGGGCGGTGGCTGCCGTGCCTGGTTCCGGAACTGTGCGGGCGATGAGCCGACCACGCGGCGGAACGTGGTGCTGAACGCGCTCTCGGACAGGTAGCCCGTGGCCCGTGCGAGCTCGGAGATCGACAGGGTGTCGCGGGCGAGGGCGTCGCGCGCGAGGCCCATGCGCCATTGGATCAGGTACTCCAACGGCGGGACGCCAACGTGGCTCTTGAAAGCCTTGGCGAACGCGGAACGCGACATGTGGCTGATCTCGGCAAGCTCCTGGAGGCTCCAGGAGTGGGCCACGTCCGCGTGCACAGCACGTAGGGCGGCACCGATGCCGTCCTCGTTCAGGGCGCCCAGCCAGCCGGTGGGCCGGTCTGCCTGACCGGCGTGGACGCGCAGCATGTGCACGAGCAGGATCTGTGCGAGATGGTTCTGCACCAGCGGACCGCCGGCGGCGGCGACCCCGACCTCGGTGGCCAGGAGGTCGATCAGCTGCGCGAGCCGCCCGCCATGAGGATCGGCCACGCGGACCACCACGAGCGGCGGCAGAAGATCGGTCAGCAGAGCCGCGTTCCTGTCGTCGAAGGCGATGTGCCCGACGCAGAGGTAGAGGTTTTCCTCGGACTCCGGGCCGATCCGCACGAACCCGTCTTCGGCACCCGCCAACACCGGCTCCGCAGGGCGCGGGCTCGCGTCGGGCGTGCCGGCCAGCACGTAAGGAGGCGGGTTGCCCAGCATGAAGGTGTCACCCTCCCGCAGGACCACCGGCTCATGCCCTTCGAGGATCAACCAGCAGGTGCCGCGCACGACGCCCCCGATCCGCACGTGCGGGAACGGCTCGAAGCGCAGGGCCCACTCCCCCGCGGCCAGGAGACTGGGCCCGATCACCGTGCGGGGCCGGAGCAGGCCGATCGCGTCAGCCACTGGATCCCCAAAGCCGAGCACCGACGGCACCTCCTGGACGATACGTAAAGAAATGCGGACTCCGCATCATGGATAGTATCCACGATCTCCCGCAGGATCGATATCGAACGGATCGGGATCGAGAGAGTGACGGAGACACCCACATGGGACAGCTGGAAGGCAAGACGTCGGTGGTCACCGGGGGCAGCACCGGTATCGGTCTGGCCACCGCCGTACGGCTCGCGGACGAGGGCGCGTACGTGTTCGTCACCGGCCGACGCCAGTCCGAACTGGAGGCGGCCGTCAAGACCGTCGGAGCAGACCGGGCCACCGCGGTCGTCGGCGACATCTCGAAGCCGGAGGATCTGGACCGGCTCTACGAGGCCGTCCGGGCGCGAGGCGGGGGTCTGGACGTGCTCGTGGCGAACGCGGCGGTCGGCGCGTTCGTGACGCTGGAACAGACCACCGAGGAGCACTTCGACCAGACCTTCGATGTCAACGTCCGAGGCACGCTGTTCACCGTGAAGAAGGCGTTGCCGCTGCTCAACGACGGAGCCTCGGTCGTCCTGGTCGGTTCGACGGCCGGCGACCGTGGGGTGGAGGCGTTCGGTGCGTACGCGGCGTCAAAGGCGGCCGTCCGGTCGTTCGCGCGTACGTGGTCCAACGAGCTCAAGGACCGCGGCATCCGGGTCAACGTGATCTCGCCGGCATGGATCGAGACTCCCGGCGGCACTGCCGCTTTCGGCGACGAGGAGACGGCCCGGGCCGTCAGGGAGAACGTCGCCGTGACCGTGGCCAAGGGCCGCATGGGTCAGCCGGAGGAGGCCGCCGCGGTCGTGGCCTTCCTCGCCTCGGAACAGAGCAGCTACGTCGTCGGCGCGAACATCTACGTCGACGGTGGCACGAACCAGATCTGAGCAGGCCCACATGGCGGGTGCCATCTGAAGCGCCGAGGCCGGAATCGAGAACCCGGTCGTCTTCGAGGAGGAGGCCAGCCACTCCAGCCGCCTCCACCCGCTTGAGCACCCGAAGTTCGCCGGCCTGCTCACCTACGGCGCGGCCGGGCGACACCGTGCACATCTCCGAGATGTTCCGCCTGGTGCGCGGCACCGGGCACATCCTCGACGTGCACGACATCCCGCACCGAGACCGTCTCGCCCTACAGCGGCCCTCGTCCGGCTCACGCCTTGTACCGGGCGTGCCGGACTGGTCGCCCGGCACCACTCCCGGCGGAACGTCCCCTTCTCCGCGAGGTTCTGCCAGAACCTCGCTCACCGTCTCGCGGGCTCCTCGGCCGGAAAGAGGAGGCATACCCTCCCGGGACCGGAGGGTATGCCGTCTGTGAGCCGGACGGGAACCCGTCGCCGGCATCGTGGCCGCCGTCGCCATGGGCGACCAGCCTGCCCCGCCGGCCGTCGGGAAGATCAGCGTTGCAGAGTGAGGACGCCCGGCCGCCACGGCAGTCGGTTGTATTCGCCGCCCGCGTTGGGGTCCTTGCCCTGGTAAAGGAACTGCAGGTTGCAGGGATCGATGGTCATGGTCTGGTCGGGGTTGTTGCGGACCAGGTCACCGTGGCTGATGTCATTGGTCCAGGTGGCGCCGCTGTTGGCCTTGCCGGCGAAGGGGTTGCTCTCACTGGCGGCCTGCGGGGTCCACGACCCGTTCAGGCTGGAGGCCGTGAAGGAGCGGAAGTAGCGCCCGTTCGCGCCCATCGCCTCGACGATCATGAGGTACTGGTTCTGGCCTTGGACCTTGTAGACCTGTACGCCCTCGAAGAGGTTGGCCTTCGTGTCGCTCATGATCGTCGTGTACGACGAGCCGAAGTTGCCCGGGAAGTTCCCGATCGGCATGCTCGCCCGGTAGATCTTGCCGTTGTCACCGGCGAAGAACAGGTACATGTTCTGGCCGTCGGCGATCAGGGTCTGGTCGATCGGGCCGGTGTCGGAACCGGAGATGCTCCCGGTGAACAAGGGCTGCGGGGTGGACCAGCCGTTGGGGTTGGTGGGGTCGCTCGACGTGCGGTAGATGAAGGGCCACGCACCCCACTGGTACGCCAGCACCCAGATGTTCTTCGGCGCGAAGTAGAACAGCGTGGGCGCCACCGCGGCCTGGCTCATCCCGGTCTGGCCGGCCGACGCCATGTCCGACCAGTTCGTGAAGGGACTGAACATCATCGAGCCGTACGACGATCCCGACACGTTCGACGCGTAGACCAGGTGCCTGCCGTTGTGCGTCACGGTGGTGAAGTCCTTCACCGCGGCCCACCCGTTCGCCGGCTGCGCCAGCACTCCCGTCGACGTCCAGCGGTACGTCGACGGAATGGAACACGCACCGTCCGTCGGCGGCGTCCCGGTCAGACCGGTCCACTTCTGGTTGCTGCCGCCGTTGCACGTCCACAGCTGCACCGCCGTGCCGTTGGCCGTACCTGCGCCCACGATCTCCAGGCACAGCCCGGACTCCACGCCGACGACCGTACCGTCGGAGTTGACCCGCCACTGCTGGTTCGCACCGCCGGAACAGCTCCAGATCTGCACCCGGGTACCGGCTGTGGTGGCGTGGCCCGGAACATCCAGGCACTTGTTGCCGTACACGGTCAGCTGGTTGGCGTCCGTCAACGTCCACTGCTGGTTGGTTCCGTTCCAGCAGTCGTAGATCTGCAGGTACGTGCCGTCGGTCTGGACGGCGCCCGGCACATCGAGGCACCGGCCCGAACCGACACCGCGCAGGGCGCCACTTGCAGCCGCTTGAGCCGGGGTGGCGACCAGCATCGCCGCCACCGCGGCCAGGGCCGCGACCATGGCGGCGAGCACTGCGGACGGATGCCTGCGGCTGAATCTTCCTCTGCTCATAGGGACTTCCTCAACCTTGGGTAGACGGGTCCGGTTCGCTTCGTCAAAGGTTGCCCGGACCGGCCACGACTCCTTGCGGCACTGCGTTCGGGCGGCGCGACACGGAATTGCCCTGCTGTGCGATGGAGCGACTCGACGCGTTCGAAATATCGAACAAGGGTCGAAGTATCGAGCGCCCTTCATGATAGAGAGCCGGTGAACGGCGTCAACACTTCTCGCATGTTTCGTTGTCCACTCCGAAACAATCGCGGGACTCATCCGTGAAACATCGCACGTCACACCAGTCAATGTCCGAGTCGCTCCACACCTGGCGCCTGAGGGAGGTGTTGCAGCGCGGCCCGAACGCCAAAGAGGTTCGGGCGATGCGTTCGCGAGCTCTCGCCTCAAAGCTTCGAAAGTTTCGCACAAAGAACGGAAACTTTTTCTGCCGCGAGCATTGACGATGCATCGTCAATGCCTCAATCATCCTGTCTGAGACACCGGCCGGAGGTCGCCACCTCGAACCGCACCGGCCTTGGGCATTCCGTGCCGCACGGCAGATCCACGCACGACCGCACTACGGATCCGCACACCAAAGCACCCGCGCCATCCCGTTTCGTTCCGGTGAGGTTCGCACCAGCGCATCCTGGCTCTTCACGCAGTGGAGAGGTACGCGACGCCCGCGGCGGTCCCCCGGCTGAACCGCGACGGAGTACCCCCGCGCCTGCGCCAAGGGTCGTCCCGCTCCATGACCGCGGCGTCCGGTGAATCCGTGCCACCCGGGCTCCGGCCCGCCCCGTCCGTCCATCTACCGAATGGGAGCTGCGACGCAATCCCCCGCGCTTCAGTCCTTCCGTCATTTCTACCTTGGAGGCACCGTCATGGGCTCGTATGCCCTTCCCGGACCCGCTGTCCACCGGAAGATCCGCAGCCTGCTGCTGGCGCTGCTCGTCGGCGTCCTCGGAGTGGCCGCCACACTGGTCGCGCCGCCGAGAGCACAGGCCGCCGAGAGCACGCTGGGCGCCGCAGCGGCGCAGAGCGGCCGCTACTTCGGCACCGCCATCGCCTCGGGCAGGCTGGGCGACTCGACGTACACCACGATCGCCGGCCGTGAGTTCAACTCGGTGACGGCCGAGAACGAGATGAAGATCGACGCCACCGAACCGCAGCGGGGCCAGTTCAACTTCACCGCCGCTGATCGCGTCTACAACTGGGCGGTGCAGAACGGCAAGCAGGTGCGCGGTCACACCCTGGCCTGGCACTCCCAGCAGCCCGGCTGGATGCAGAGCCTCAGCGGCAGCACACTGCGCCAGGCGATGATCGACCACATCAACGGCGTGATGGCCCACTACAAGGGCAAGATCGCCCAGTGGGACGTCGTGAACGAAGCCTTCGCCGACGGCAATTCGGGAGCCCGGCGGGACTCCAACCTGCAACGCACCGGCAACGACTGGATCGAGGTCGCCTTCCGCGCCGCGCGCGCCGCCGACCCGGCGGCCAAGCTCTGCTACAACGACTACAACGTCGAGGACTGGACCTGGGCCAAGACCCAGGCCATGTACGCCATGGTCCGGGACTTCAAGCAGCGCGGCGTGCCGATCGACTGCGTCGGCTTCCAGTCGCACTTCAACAGCGGCAGCCCTTACAACAGCAACTTCCGCACCACCCTGCAGAACTTCGCCGCCCTCGGTGTCGACGTGGCCATCACCGAACTCGACATCCAGGGCGCCCCGGCCTCAACGTACGCCAACGTGACCAACGACTGCCTGGCCGTCCCGCGCTGCCTCGGCATCACCGTCTGGGGCGTGCGGGACACCGACTCCTGGCGACCGGAGCACACGCCGCTGCTGTTCAACGGTGACGGCAGCAAGAAGCCCGCCTACACCGCCGTCCTCAACGCACTCAACGGCGGCTCCACCACGCCCCCCGCGGATTCCGGACAGATCAAGGGCGTCGGTTCGGGCCGCTGTCTGGACGTGCCCGGCACCAGCACCACCGACGGCACCCAACTCCAGGTGTGGGACTGCCACAGCGGCACCAACCAGCAGTGGGCGTACACCGATGTGGGCGAGTTGAGGGTCTACGGCAACAAGTGCCTGGACGCCGCCGGCACCGGCAACGGATCCAAAGTCCAGATCTACAGCTGCTGGGGCGGCGACAACCAGAAGTGGCGCCTCAACTCCGACGGATCCATCGTCGGAGTCCAGTCCGGCCTCTGCCTCGACACCGTCGCGAGCGGCACCGCCAACGGCACCCTGATCCAGCTCTACTCCTGCTCGAACGGCAGCAACCAACGCTGGACACGCACCTGACCCGCCACCGCGAAGAGGCGAATCGATGACGGCCCTCGGTGCGGCTTCTCCCGCCGCTCCAGGAAGACATCGTTGACGGTCCCGGGTCGCCGCCACTGTGGCGGCGACCCTCGCGATCGGCATGCTCGCCGCGGCGGATCCGCCGCCCGGGACGTCGGCTACGCGGGCCTTCCGCGACGCCGCGGGTGAGCGCGCGGGAGACTCGTTCCCACCCTGTGCCCGTGCGCGAAGCCGCAGGTGAGAGACGTGGTGGGACCTGCGACACGTTTCACGGGTGGAGTGCGGGAAACAGGTCGAGTCGGCAAGTGTGATGGATCCGTCGCGCGGGTCCACGAACTCGCCCCGCTCTTCGTCCGTGGCTCCTCGACGAAACCACGCCTCCGGCTCCTCACTGCAACCAGGCTTCAGCGCTCGCACCGTAGGCGCCGGGTTGGGGGCCGTGCCAGTCCAGGCACAGGACGGTGGCGTCGTCCTGAAGGTGACCGTCGCAGGCGTCGGTGACCGCGGCCGCCAGAGCGCGGACCACCTCGCGGGGGTGCTCGGAGGCGGAGTCGCGGATGAGCCCCGGCAGGTCCACGGAGTCGGCGCGGCGTTCCTGCATGCCGTCGGTGAAGAGGATGACGCGATCACCGGGGCGGAGGTCGAAATCCTGCACCTGGTAGGAGCCCGGCCCGACGACGCCGAAGGGCAGGTTCACGGACAACGTCACCTCCTCGACCTTGCCGTCACGCAGTCGAAGCGGCCAGACGTGGCCGGCGTTGACGAGCTGGGCGCCGGTTCCGTCCAGGGCGATCCGCAGGAGCTGGCCGGTGGCGAAGGTCCGGCGGCCGTGGTCGAGGAGGGCCTGGTGTATCCGGTGGGCCTGTTCGGCAAGGTCCGCCCGGGCGCGCCGGGCGCTGCGGGAGGCGTTGACCAGGAGGGTGGCCATCAGCGAGGCGTCGATGTCGTGCCCCATGGCGTCGGTGATGGACAGATGCAGGGTGTCGTGGTCGAGGCTGTAGTCGTAGGTGTCTCCGGCGCTGTCGGTGGCCGGCACCAAGGCGCAGGCCAGGGCGAACTCGTCGGCGACGCAGGACGGGGCCGTCGGCAGGAGCTGATGCTGGATCTCCGCGGCGAGACTCATCGGGGTCGTCCTCCGCCCCCAGTGGTAGAGGTCGGTGTAACGCCGGTCGGTGACGACGATGTACGCCAGCGCGTGCGCGGCTTCCTCGATCTGCTCCAGCACGTCGTCCGCGACCTCGGGCAGGAACAGTTCGAGGAGCCCGATGCTGTCGCCGCGGTTGGTGACAGGGGCGAGTACCCGCTGCCCCGGTGCCCTCACCGTCTTCTGGGTGCGCAGGACCTCTTCGTAGACGCTGCCGGCGAGGGGGATCCAGTCGGCGTGCGTGATCCGATCGGTTCCACGCCCCTCTCGCTCCGACGCCGCATCGCTGACTCGCACCACCCGTCGGCCGACGATGTCGACGAACAGGAACGACACGTAGCGCGCGCCGAACCGGTCACGCAGATTGCGCGCCACGACATCGAGGGAAGCCACCGGCGCGGCGGCTTCCGCAGCCGCCAGCACCTCGGCCAGTCCTATCCGATCGCCCACCACATCCGCCTCCCCGGGTTACGCACTCTCCTGCCCGCCCGGACGGCGGAAATTACCGCGGCCCCCAGCCCCGCCCCTGCGCGTCTCATGCCGGATCCCGCACCTCGGACGGCACACGCTCCACGCGCGCCGTCGTAGGGCAGGCTCCGAGCCGGCGGGCAGCGCTGCGGCATCAGGCGAGCGAGCCCTGTTCGCGGACACAGCTCGCGAGATCACGGATTTTGACGTGGTGCTTCCGGGAGTAGGCGAAGAAAGTCCCACGCCTGTTCCTCGCTGACGTGGGGCTCTACAGCTCTACGGCTCAACGGCTCCACCAAGCGGGCCGACGTCTGACAGGTGTGACCAGCCGGCGCGCGGCGGTGCCGGACCTCACTCCAGGCGTGCGAAGAGGCTGCTGTCGAGGCGTGCCAGCAGGTCGGTGACGTTCTCGTACACCTCGTCGGCTCCGGCGGCTTCGAGGGCGTCGCGGGGGATGCCGCCGGAAAGGACCGCGATGCTCCGGACGCCCGCTCTCGATGCCGCTTGCATGTCCCACACCGAGTCTCCGACGAAGATCGCGCGCTCCGCAGGCGCCCCGGCGAGGTCCAGCGCGGCAGATACGGGATCGGGCGCCGGCTTGCCGCGCGGTACGTCGTCCGAACTCGCCGTTCCCGCGATGACGTCGTCCGCGTCGATCGCGCGGCGCAGCGCGTCGAGTTCCGGTCCGGTCGCCGAGGAGGCGAGGATGTTCGTCCAGCCCCGGCCGGCCAGCTCCCGCAGGAGGTCGGCGGCGGAGTCGAAGGCCGTCAGCCGGCCGAAGTACGTGCCGTACAGAGTGCTGTGCGCGGCACTGATCTCGTCGTCCCGATCAGGGTCGCGGTCGTCGCCGAGCAGATGGGTGATGAGGTCACCGGATCCGAGCCCGACCGCCCGGTGGATGTCGGACGTCGCCACCTGATGACCCGCGCCGCGGAACGCCTGCCACCAGCTCGTGACGTGCAGGTAGTTCGTGTCGGTCAGAGTTCCGTCCACGTCGAAAAGCGCCGCGCGTGCCAACGTCTGCCTCACTCTCCCGAAAGGGTTCCGGCCGACGGTCACCGCCCTGGCCGGGTCGTGCCTGTCCTGTGCCCGATCTTGGTGTCCTCCATGTCCACTGCCGCACAAGCCGCGCCGACTGCCGTGGGACGACGAGGATCATCCGGCTCCTGGACACCTGCGGCCCGACGGTGTGAGCGACAAGACGGTCGAAGCCCTTGGCACCCCCTCGGAGGCGCTGGAGACCGTCGAGCAGGCTCAAGGGTGGAAGCGCGAGTGCGACAGGACCTCGCCGACGGGCGGCCGCATCTGTACGAAGCGGAGATGAAGGAGGCCCGGCGCTCCCGGGGCCATCACCACCACACCGGGGAGAGCGGGTTTCCGCGAATCGCACTGTCGGAGCGGGGAGCGGCACGGGGGCCGTGCCATCTCGGCGTAAAGGCGATTCTGCGGGGTCGCAGAACGGTGCCCTGCTCCCACGACGGCCGGAGGTGGTCTGCGAGTCGTCCTTCCCGTGATCCGGTCCTCGGGTTCTGCGCGCGGGCAGACTTGTGGGCATGGTGGACCGGGCAACTACTGCGAAATAAAACGCAGGTGATCATCGTTCGGGGGTCGGCGTGACGGGCCGGGATCTGCGAACACTGTTCAGTACGAACGACCGGAGTCTCACGGCTGCGGAAGCTTTCACGAACCGGCGGGCCCAGTGGGAGCCCGTGGTCGCTGCTCTCGGTGAGCATCTGCGGCTGAGGTTATGAAGGCGGCCCGGGACAAGGTACTGGTCTTCCACGGGATCGGCGGCGTTGACACGTCGCCCCTGTCCGGCGAACTCGAAGCCGCTCTCACCCGCAGCGAGCGGCGTCCCGCCCAGCGGGGTGAACCCGGGTGGGCGGGCGAGCCGATCGTGCCGAGTTCCGGCTCGGCCGTCGCGGCGACCTCCCTCCCCTCACGGAGTGGCGGTCAGCCTGCCCCGGCCCAGACGGGCGAGGGCGCGGTCGTGGACGCGGCTGAGGAGCAGCAGGGCGCAGGTGGCGCCGATCAGGGCGCAGAACATGTCCCACTGGGTGTCCCAGACGTCTCCCTGCGTGCCCAGGAAAGCGTCCGCGGCCTCGCCTCCGGTGACCGCCGCGAACCATTCCAGCATCTCGAAGACGGCGCTGAAGGCGAGGCAAGCACAGACGGTGAGCGGGGCGAGCCAGCGGCTGCCGCGCAACGGGGAGGTGCGGACAAGGAGTTCGCGTACCAGGATGGCCGGGACGAAGCCCTGCACGAGGTGGCCGAAGCGGTCGTAGGGGTTGCGGTCCCATCCGAGCCAGTCGCGCACCCAGTCCCCTGCGGGCACCTCCGCGTAGGTGTAGTGGCCGCCCACGATGAGGACCAGGGCGTGCACCGCCAGCAGACCGCACAGCAGACCGCTCAGTGGGAAGCGGTGGCGCAGCAGGATCGCCAGCGGCAGACCCGCCATCACCCACACTGTCTCCAGCAGCCAGGTCGTCGGATCGGCCACGCCGAACCTCGACACGACCAGCGCCGCGGCCACCGCGA
>NZ_JAAPBF010000068.1 GCF_022695985.1 Streptomyces sp. NP-1717
TGACGACTCCGATCAGCAGGTTCACGAGGAGGAACGAGCCGAGCAGGACGAAGGAGGCGAAGTAGAGGATGGTCCAGCGGGAGATCTCCAGGCCCGCCCGTACCGCGTCGCCGAGACCGTCGAGGGTGATCAGGAGGAACAGGGTCAGGGCCGCGCGGCCCAGCGAGCCGTAGTGCTCGGGGTCCTCCGGGGCGAAGAAGACCCAGCCGATCATCGCGTAGACGTACAGGAGCAGCGCGCCGACGAGTACGAAACTCAGCGTCCCCGGCAGGCTCTTGCCGACGGCCACGATGACGATGCGCAACTGCGGGAGGAACCGGGCCGCGCGCACCACCCTGGCCAGGCGCAGGAGCCGCAGTACGGTCGCGTTGTCGCGCGCGAAGGGCATGAAGGCCAGCCCGACCACCGCGAGGTCGAAGAGGTTCCAAGGATCGCGGAAGAAGTCCTTGGGGCGGTCGGCGCAGGCGGCGGCGCGCAGCAGGATCTCGGCGGTGAAGGCCGCGAGGAAGACGTGCTCGGCCGCCTTGAGTTCGTCGTGCCACCGGGCCACCGCCCCGGTGTAGGTCTCGGCTCCCAGCAGGACGGCGTTGCCGATGATGAGGCCGAAGACCGCGGCGGTGAACGCGGTCGACTCGGTGACGCGGCGCGTACGGACCGCCATGACCAACGTTAAGTGGGCGGTCCGTTCGGACATCGCGATGTCGCTTCTCTTCTTTTCTCGGGATCGGTGCGGGCTCGGGGGCGGCCGGGCGATCAGCCGGCCACGCGGTCAGTCGTCGTCCGCCGCGGGGCCGACGAGCTCTTCCAGCAGGTCTTCCATGGTGACGAAGCCGACGACGGCGCCCGTCCCGCCGGCCACGGCGGCGAGGTGCGTCCCGGCGGATCGCATCGCGTTCATGGCGTCGTCCAGCGGTGTGTCCGTCTCGACGCGGACCACGGGACGCAGGGCGGTGGCGGGCAGCGGCAGATCGCGTTCCGTCACCCCGAGGGTGTCCTTGATGTGGAGGTATCCCCGGACCTCGCCCTCGGGCCCGGTGACGGGCAGACGGGAGAATCCCGAGGTGGCGGCGGCGCGCTCCAGGAGGCGCGGTGTGACATCGTGCGGAACCGTCACCGTCCTGGCGAGGGGCACCATCACCTCACCCACGGGCCGGGTGCCCAGTTCGAGGGCGTCGCGCAGGCGCTCGCCGTCGGCCGGTTCGATCAGCCCGGCGTCGCTGGAGCCTTTGACCATCCGTACGAGTTCGTCGTCGGTGAAGACCGCGGCGACCTCGTCCTTCGGTTCGACCTTCATCAGCCGCAGCAGCACGTTCGCGAAGGCGTTGATGCCGAAGATGACCGGCCGCAGGCCGCGGGTGAGGGCGACGAGCGACGGTGCGAGGATCAGCGCGGTCCGTGCCGGGGCGGCGAGCGCGATGTTCTTCGGGATCATCTCGCCGATCAGCATGTGCAGATAGGTGGCCAGGGTCAGCGCGATCACGAAGGCGATCGGGTGGACCAGGCCGTCCGGCACACCGATGGACTCGAACGGTGGCTCCAGGAGATGGGCGATGGCCGGCTCCGCGACCGCGCCGAGCACGAGTGAGGAGATGGTGATGCCGAGCTGCGCGGTGGCCATCGCCGCCGACAGGTGCTCCAGCCCCCACAGGGTGTTCCTGGCACGGGTGTTGCCCTTGAGGGCGGCCGGCTCGATCTGGCTGCGCCGTACGGAGATCAGGGCGAACTCCGCCCCGACGAAGAAGGCGTTGGTGAGGAGGGTGAAGGCACCGATGGCCAGCTGAAGGGCTGTCATGACGGCTCCGTGTCGTTCGGTGAAGCCGGGGGCGGCGGCTCAGGGGCGGTGACGCGGACGCGGTCCGCGCGGTGGTGCTCGATGTGGAGCACGGCCAGCTGCCAGCCCTGGACGTCGAGCCGGTCCTGGACGGTGGGAATGCGTGCCAGCCGGTCGGCGATCAGACCGGCGAGGGTCTCGTAGGACCCCTCGGGGGCCTCGAACCCGATGCGTTCGAGCTCGTCCAGGCGGACACCGCCGTCCGCCTCCCAGACGGCCCGGCCGTCCGCGGCGGGCTCACGCTCGATCAGATCGGGGCGCTCGTGGATGTCGTGCTCGTCGCGCACCTCGCCGATGACCTCCTCCACGATGTCCTCCACCGTGGCGATGCCCGCGGTGCCGCCGTACTCGTCGACGACGACGGCCATCGTGCGGCTCTGCCTGAGCTGTCGCAGCAGCCGGTCCACGGGGAGGGAGTCGGGTACGCGCAGGGGTTCGGTCAGCAGCGCGGTGACGGGGGTGTCGCCCCGTACCGCTTCGTCGAGGGCCAGCACGTCACGGATGTGGACGGTGCCGACGATCTCGTCCAGGCCGTCGCGGTGGACGGGGAAGCAGGACACCCCGGTCGCGAGGGCCAGGTTCGCCGCGTCGGCGGCGGTGGCCCGGGCGTCGAGGACCCGCAGGTCGACGCGCGGGGTCATGACGTTCTCGGCGGTCAGCTCGCAGAGGTGGAGTGTGCGGACGAAGAGTTCGGCGGAGTCCTTCTCGATGGCGCCCTCGCGGGCGGAGTGCCGTACGAGGGCGACGAGCTCCTCCGGCGTACGGGCCGAGGCCAGTTCTTCGGCGGGTTCCAGGCCGACGCGGCGCACGACCCGGTTCGCGGTGTTGTTCAGATGGCGGATCAGCGGGGCGAAGCAGGCGGTGAAGCCCCGCTGCGGGGCCGCGACCACCTTCGCGACGGCCAGCGGACTGGCGATCGCCCAGTTCTTCGGTACGAGTTCGCCGATCACCATGAGCATCACGGTGGACGCCGCGACGCCGAGCACGGTGGCGGCGGTCGAGACGCCGCCCGGGGGCAGGCCGGTGGCTTCCAGCGGGCCGCGCAGCAGCACGGACAGGGACGGCTCCGCCAGCATGCCGATGATCAACGAGGTGACGGTGATGCCGAGTTGGGCGCCGGACAGCTGGAACGTCAGCCGTTTCGCGGCCTTCAGGGCGCTTGCGGCGCCCCGCTCCCCCGCATCGGCGGCGCGCTCCAACTCGTCGCGTTCGACCGTTGTCAGGGCGAACTCGGCGGCCACGAAGACGGCGCAGGCAAGGGTGAGTGCCAGGGCGAGAAGCAACAGGAGCACCGCGGTCATCGCGGCACCTCCGGCCCGCGGCTCGTGCACGCCCTTGGCGTGACGGCGACGGGGAGAGCGCCGACTGCGCCGGGAGGTTCATCCATGACGGGACCACAGCTTTCTGTCGATCGGTCGGTCAACCTGAGGACGGAAGGAATCGGATCGGGCACGGTCGTACTCAGCGGACACCGTCGAAGTCGCCGCCGACGGTCAGGGTCACTTCACCGGGGGTGGCTCCGCCGTCCTCGGACGGCTTCGTTCCCGGCAGCCGGGAGGCGAGCGCCCGTGCCTGGCGTTCCAGACCGCCGGGAAAGCTGACCGAGGTGTCGTCGGTGTCCCGGGGCGCGTTGCCGGTCCCCACGACGGTGAAGCCGGCCGCGCGCAGGAGGCCGGCGACCTTCGCGGCCTCGCCGGCCTTGCCCGTCGCGTTGAGGACGCGGACCCGGACCGCCGTCGCGTAGAGGGGGTTCTCGCTGTCGGCCTCGACCGACTTCTTGTCCACCTCACGGTCCTTGGCCAGTGAGGCGAAGAGATCGGCCGCCTGCGGGTACTGCCAGACGACGTTCGCCTTGTCGGTGGGTACGTCGGCCTCGCGCGGGTAGTTGGGCACGGTCAGGAAGGTGAGGCGGTCGCCGGGGATTCCCTGGAGTTCGGAGGCGAGCGCCGTGAGGGGCTTGATTCCGGCCAGTTCCCTGTCCGTGGTCAGCGACTCGGTCGCCGAGTCGAGGAAGCCGTACAGGGCCGCCGGGCTGGTCAGCTTGTCCTGCGCCTTCGCCGCGAGGGCCTCCATGAACTCCTGCTGACGGCCTATGCGGCCGATGTCGGAGCCGTCTCCCACGCTGTAGCGGGTCCTGACGTAGCCCAGCGCCTTCTCGCCCTTGACCGTCTGGCATCCCGCTTCCAGGTCGAGATGTGCCTTCGTGTCGTGGATGGCCGTCTCGGGGCACACCTCTATGCCGTCGAGGGCGTTCACCATGCCCTTGAACCCCTGGAAGTCCACCGACATGAAGTGGTCGATGCGCAAGCCCGTGTTCTCCTCGACGGTCTTGATGGTGCAGGCCGCGGCTCCGGCGACCTCGCCGCCGGTGCCGCCGACCGCGAACGCCTCGTTGATCTTGAACTGGTGCGCCTTCGAGGTGGTGCCGTCGCCGCGGTCGCAGGCCGGTATCCGGACCCAGGAGTCGCGGGGCAGGGACACCACGGTCGCCCACTCCCGGTCGGCCGCCACGTGCATGACCATCAGGGTGTCCGACTGCATGGTGGTCAGGCCCTTGCCGTACTTCCCGTTGTCGCCGTCGCGCGAGTCCGAGCCGACCACGAGGATGTTCTTCGATCCGGGGCTGGTGTTGGCCGGACGGTCGTCACCGAGTCTGCCGTCGATGTCCGCGGAGTGGATGTTCCCGTCCAGGCTTTGGTACGCCCAGAGGCCGACGCCGCCCGCGGCGACCAGCAGTACGGCCAGCACGGCGCCGCCCCGTACGAGGAGCCTGCCCCGCCTGGTCAGCCGCGTGGGCGACGCTCCGCCGGCGTCGCGCGCCGCGCGTCCCCGTGGCTTCCTGCGTTCCCCGCCCATGTCGTTCCTTCCGCGTCCGGCGTGCGCTTCGGTCCGCCCCGTCGCCGGATCGAATCGCGCCACCCGAACTCTACATAGCTGTAGAGGAAGTTTCGGCGTCGGCCCTGGCCGGCCGGGGTACGGCCCGGACTGCGGGCCCTAGGGGGTGTCTTGTCGATCAGGCCGGATCAGGGAGCGGGGTCTGGTGCGTGCGATCGCAAGGCGGAGAAGGGAGGCATGGCGGGAGCCGAGCCTCCCTCCTGCGCTGTCAACGCGGCGAACGTGCGTGCCAGGGACCGCGAGCCCGGCAAGGTCGGCAAGACACCCCCTACAGCGGGGTCGCCGCTTCGAGTACGAGAAAGAGCGCGATCGCGGCGTTGAGTGCGGAGAGCGCGGACAGCGCCGTACCGGCCGCGGCGACGTAGGCCGCGACGCCGGTCGGGGTGAGCGCGGGCGGCCAGCGCCGGTCCGGCGGTACGGGCCCCAGCAGCGCGGCCACCCTGCGCGGGACCGGTCCGGCGGCGAACGCGGGCAGGGGCGCCGCGGAGGCGCGCCGGGAGACGAGCGCGGCCTTGCCCACGGCCCGGGCGGCCGTCCGCCGGTCACCCGTCACACGGGCTGCCTCCTCGTCCGCCCAGCGTTCGGTGCTGTAGGTGACGGCGGACATCAGCGGGCGCAGCAACGGGTTCGCGCAGCCCGCCAGCCGGACCGCGAGCAGCAGGCGGTGGTGGCGGCCCGCGAGGTGCGCGCGCTCGTGCGCGAACAGCGCCTCGCGCTCCGCCGGGTCGAGGCACACCAGCATGCCGGTGGACACCACGATCCGGCCCGGCGCACCGGGCAGCGCGTAGGCGTACGGGGACGCGTCACGCAGGACCGCGACCTCGGACCGGTCCGGGCCGGAGTCGAGTGTGCGGTGCGCGAGCGCGTGGAAACGGTGCTGCCGCCCCACGACGTACGCGCAGGCCGTCGCCACCACCAGCAGGGCGAGGATGGCGGCCTTGCCGAAGAACTGGTCGTGCGGCACGGCCTCACGGACCTCCGGGTCCGACCAGCCGTCCGGCAGCGGGTTGCCGGGCAGCTGGGCGGTGCCGACGACCATCAGCAGCCCCAGGCACAGCGTGCTGCACGACGCGAGGATCACGGCGACGGCCGTCAGCAGGCGGGCGGCGCTCCGTGGGTGGAGGTGCCGCTCGGCCAGGCGTGCGATGGGCAGCGCGGTCAGCGGAAGCACCAGGGGCAGGAAGACGAAGACGCCCATGGATCATTCGTCCGGTTCGGCGGTCGGCGCGGCGGGTGATCCGGGCCCGGCGTCGTTCAGCAGGGACCTCAGGAGGTCCTCGTCGTCGGAGGACAGGGCCGACACGAAGCTGGACAGGACCGCGTCGCGGTTGTCCTGCCGGTCGAGCAGCCGGCGCATGCTCAGCGCCGTGAGATCGGCCTCGTCCACCGCGACGGACCGCCACAGGACGGGCCGTCCGGGGCCGGTGCGGGTCACGGCCTTCTTCTCGTGCAGACGGGTCAGGATCGTAATGATCGTGCTGTACGAGAGATCCTCGCCGAGCCGCCGCTGGACCCAGCCGACGGGCACCGGGGTGGTGGCGTCGCCGAGCGCCGACAGCACCAGCGCTTCGAGCTCCCCCTGTCCCCGCCTCCGGGCGCGCGGTGGCTGCCCGTGATCGTCCCGCTCTCCGGCCACGATGTGATCCCCTTCCCTGATCCGGCTGTCCCGCGGCGACCCGGGCATCGAGCCGGCGGGTCCGCGAGGCATCCCCACTCTCGCCGATCGCGGCGGATCCCGCAGCATCCCATCTCTACAGTGTTGTAGATTTCAGGGAGCGGCACAGTGCCCCCGGACGGTCGCCGTCCGGAACACGACGAGTGGAGAGTGGGAAACGCGATGGGTGTGAGCCTCGGCAAGGGCGGAAATGTCTCGCTGAGCAAGGAGGCCCCCGGCCTGACCGCGGTCCTTGTCGGTCTCGGGTGGGACGTGCGGACCACCACCGGGGCCGATCACGACCTGGACGCGAGCGCGCTGCTCTGCGACCAGGCCGGCCGGGTGCTCTCCGACCAGCACTTCGTGTTCTACAACAACCTCCGGAGCCCGGACGGCTCCGTCGAGCACACCGGCGACAACCTCACCGGCGAGGGTGAGGGCGACGACGAGACCGTCAAGGTCGACCTCGCCTCCGTGCCCGCCGGAGTCGCGAAGATCGTCTTTCCCGTGTCGATCCACGACGCCGACGCCCGGGGCCAGAGCTTCGGCCAGGTGCGCAACGCGTACATCCGTGTCGTCAATCAGGCGGGCGGAGCGGAGATCGCGCGCTACGACCTGAGCGAGGACGCGTCCACGGAGACCGCGATGGTCTTCGGCGAGCTGTACCGGCACGGCGCGGAGTGGAAGTTCCGTGCGGTCGGGCAGGGTTACGCCTCCGGGTTGAGCGGCATCGTGAAGGACTTCGGCGTCAACCTCTGAACCCGTACGTCAGCGACCGGCCACGTCGTCATCGGCGGGCCGGGCGGCCACCGTCCCCCGCAGAGAGCGGAACGAATCATGACTGTCAATCTTTCCAAGGGCCAGCAGATCAGCCTCACCAAGTCCGGCGGCGGCGAACTCACCGTCGTACGGATGGGACTCGGCTGGAAGTCCGCGCCCCGCAAGGGCTTCTTCGCCCGTATGACCGCCCGCGAGATCGACCTGGACGCGTCGGCCGTCCTCTTCGCCGGGAAGGAGGCGCAGGACGTCGTCTTCTTCCAGCACCTGAACAGCGACGACGGTTCGGTGCGGCACACCGGCGACAACCGTGTGGGCGGCGCCGGCCAGGGCGGGGACGACGAGTCGATCGTCGTCGACCTCCAGCGGGTCCCCGTGCACGTCGACCAGATCGTGTTCACCGTGAACTCGTTCACCGGCCAGACCTTCGAAGAGGTCGACAACGCCTTCTGCCGCCTGGTCGACGAGACGACCGGGCAGGAACTGGCGCGCTACACCCTGACCGGGGGCGGGCGGCACACGGCGCAGATCATGGCCAAGGTACGGCGCTCCGGCGGCGGCTGGCAGATGACGGCCATCGGCGCCCCTGCCGACGGCCGCACCTTCCAGGACCTGATGCCCTCCGTCGCCTCGCACCTCTGACGGAGCGCTCGGCGCGAAGACACCGGGCCCGGGAACACCGGGGACACCCGCCCCGGGACACCGGGGACCACCACGACTCGGGGGCGGTATGGACGGATCACCACGGCTCGACGACGAGGTCAGAGCCGACTACACCGCGGCCCTGGACGAGGTCATCGGGTCGGCCGACGTACGGCGGCGGCTGGAACAGGCCGGCGTCGAGGCGAGCCGGCTCCGTGTGGTGGGGCTGGCCGCCCGGCCGCGCGTGGTGTCGGCCGTCGAGCCCGAGTACCGGTCGTACCTCACGCGACGGCGCCAGGCCGGCGGGGAGTCGCGCCCCCTGCCGTCGCTGTCCGGACCGGGCCGCCAACAGGTCCACGGCGCGGGCCTGTTGCCGGTCCTGGCGGTCCTCACCCCCGTCCTCGCCCTGATCGCCGGCGTCGTGTTCCTGCTGCTGGGTCACGGCCTGCGCCTCGCCGCGAGCGCGCCGGCCGTGGCCGGCACCCTCGTCCTTTCGGGCTGGATCAGTCTCGGCGTGGGGGTGCTGGCCGCCGTCGGCGGTGTTCTCGGGCTGTACCGCACCGCCTCACGACACCGCGCGCCGGAGAGTGGGCGCGACCCGGTTCCGCCGGCGGACCTCGCGACGGCCCGGGCGGCCTGGCAGCGGCAACTGCGCGGGGCCATCAGGGCACTTCTGCTCCAGTACCTCGACGAGCCGGCGCCGTCCGTGGCGGACGGCGAGGGCCCGGCGGTCCACCGCCCGCGCTTCAGCAGCCCCCGCTACACCGGGCCCGACTTCGGGACTTCCGAGCGCCCCGGGCCCGATCTCCCCACCCTGCGGGGCTGATTCGCCGGGCAGCGGCGGCCGGATCACGGTCTCGGCTTGTCGGCGAACACCCACCGGTTGCCCGCCAGCGCGTCGTTGTCCTCGGGCAGCGGACCGCGGCCGTGGTGGCGGGTGAAGTCGAAGGGGGTGTGGACCGATGTGGACCAGCCCTTGCCCGTCAGATCACCGGCGGAGTCGGGCCGCGGCTCCCGGTCGAAGAGGTCGAGCAGGTCGATGCCGATCTGCCGTGTCGTCGCGGTGTAGAGCGGACTGTCGCGGTAGGCCAGCAGGTCCTTCTCCAGTTTGACCTCGAAGGCCAGGGCGCTTCCTCCCGCGCTCAACCGGTCGACCGTGTCGATGAGGTAGGTCTCGGCCGCGCTGGGCAGGTAGAAGAGCAGCCCCTCGGCCAGCCAGACGGTCGGTGCGCTCCGGTCGAAGCCGGCGCCGGCCAGCGCGTCGACCCAGCCGTCGCGCAGATCGACCGGGACGGGGACGCGCGCCGCCTTCGGGGTGGCCGACAGTCCGTCGAGCACGCCGTGCTTGAACGCCAGCACGCCCGCCCTGTCGATCTCGAAGACCACGCAGCCGGGGGGCCAGTCGAGCCGGTAGGCCCGCGAGTCCAACCCGGCCCCCAGCATGACCACTTGGCGGGCGCCGCTGGTGTGCACCGACCGCAGGATGAAGTCGTCGAGGACCCTCGTCCGCAGACCGAAGTAGCGCGCGAACCTCCCCCACAGCGGGTTGGCTTCCCCGTCCTCGACCTGTTGCGGGCGGACCGGCCAGGCGGCCGACGCCGGCGCGGCGAGCACGAAGTGCTCCGCGTAGACGTCCCGTGCCAGGGTGTCGTGGCGGTGGGTCTCGATCGCCCGTGCCGCGGCGACCATGAGCGCGGTCACGCCGACACCTCCTTCCACGCCCTCCACGCCGGTGTTGCGATGAGCTGTGCCGACCACATGTCCTCCCTTGGACGAGTTGGGACCACGAACGGTGAGACGTACTGTTGCGGGATCGGCGGCGGACGCCCAACGGTGGACGCTCAGCGGTGGACGCGCGAGGCGACAACCGCGGGCGCGCCTCTCCCCGGACCGGTCCCGCCCGGCCCGAGCCGCTCCCGCACGGTGCCGCCCGGAAGCAGGACGGGTTTGATCACGCGGCCCGCGTCGCAGTCGCGTTCGGCCTCGTTGATGTCGGCCAGTGGGTATGTACGGATCAGCTCGTCGAAGGGGAACCGGCCCGCCTGCCACAGCCCCGTCAGCCGTGGAATCAGCAGGCCCGGCACCGCGTCCCCCTCGCAGATGTGGGAGATCTTCCGGCCCCGGTCCAGTGCCCCCGGTTCGATCGGCAGCGTGCTGTTGAGCCGTGCCACCAGACCGAGGTGGCCGGTCGGGCGCAGCGCCCGGAGCGCCTCGTTGATCAGCCGGGCGGAGGCCGTGGTGTCCAGCGCGTACCGCGCGCCGCCGTCGGTCAGCCGCCGGATGCGTCCGGACAGGTCGCCCGACGCGGCGTGCAGCGCGACAGCGCCGAACCGTTCGGCGAGGGCCAGTCGTCCGGGGTGCCGGTCGACGGCGACGGTGACCGCCCCGGACGCGGTGGCGGCCATCACCGCGGCCAGTCCGACCGCTCCCGCGCCGAAGACGGCGACGGTGTCGCCGGGTCCGGCGCCGAAGGAGTTGAAGACCGCTCCGGCGCCGGTGAGGAAGCCGCAGCCGAGCGGTCCGAGCAGTTCGACGGGGAGCGAGGGGTCGGTCCGGACGGCGTTGCGGGCCGGAACGAGCGCGTACTCGGCGAACGAGGACTGGCCGAACCACCGGGGCGCCAGTTCGTCCCCGTTCGCGTCGGTGAACCGTGCGGCGTTCTCCTTCCGCCCGCCGAAGAGGTTGAGCGCGGCGAAGGAGTCGCAGTAGGCGGGAGCCGCGCCCATACAGTTCCGGCAGTTCCCGCAGGAGTCGAAGCTCAGTACGACGTGGTCCCCGACGCTCAGACCGGTGTGCGGGCCGCCCGTCTCCTCCACGATTCCGGCCCCCTCGTGGCCGAGCACCGCCGGCAGCGGTGAGCGGCCCGCCGAACGCCGGACCGCGAGATCGGTCCTGCACATCCCGCAGCCCGCGATCCTCACCAGGATCTCGCCGTCGGCGGGTCCCCTGTCCAGGACGACCTCCTCGACGGCGAATCGGCTCTCGTACGTGCGCAGCACCGCCGCGCCGAACCTCATCGTCATGCGCCCGACCCCGGCTCCGGCCGGCATGCCGGCTCCGGGCGGTGCACCACGAACGGCCTGAGGTTGCCGTAGAGCCCCCACGGCCCGCCCGCGACGCCGACACCGCTCTCCTTGATGCCCGCGAAGGGCTGGGCGAGGGAGAGTTCGGCGTGGTGGTTGATCCACGCCGTCCCGCACTCCAGCCGGTCGGCCACCGCCTCGGCCCGGTCGAGATCGGTCCCCCACACCGAGCCGCCGAGCCCGAAGCCGGTGTCATTGGCGGCCTCGACGGCTTCGTCGACGCTCCCGTACGGCAGCACCGGCAGGACCGGGCCGAACTGCTCCTCCGTCACCACGGGGCTGTCGGGCGGGACATCGGCCAGGATCGTCGGGGCGTAGAAGTGGCCGGGCCGGTCCAGCCGGTGGCCACCGGTCACGGCCCGGGCACCGTCGGCCAGGGCCCGTGCCGTGTACCGCTCGACGCGGGCCAGTTGGGGGGCGTTGTTGACCGGGCCGAGTTGTGTGCCCGGGTCGAGGCCGGGTCCGACGACGACGCTCTTGGCGCGCCGCGCGAGGGCCTCGACGACGTCGGAGTGGAGCCGGGCGGGGGCGTAGACGCGTTTGACCGCCATGCAGACCTGCCCGCAGTTGCGGAACGCCGCCCAGAACAGCCGGTCCGCGATCCGCTCCACATCGACGTCCTCCAGCAGGATGGCCGCGTCGTTGCCGCCCAGTTCCAGGGTGACGCGGCCGAGCGAAGCCGCCGCGGCCCCGGCGACGGCCCGTCCGGTGGGAATCGAGCCGGTGAAGGTCACATGACGGATCCCCGGGTGTGAGGCCAGTCGGGCGCCGAGCGGTTCATGACCGGTCACGACCGTCAGGACGTCCTCGGGGAGGGCGGTGGAGACGACGGACGCCAGAAGCCGGGTGGCCAGGGGCGTGTGGGGAGAGGGCTTCAGGATCACCGTGTTGCCCGCGGCGAGCGCGGGCGCGACCTTCGCCGACGCGAGCTGGAGGGGGAAGTTCCACGGGACGATCGCGGCGACGGGCCCGAGCGGTCGCCAGCGGATCTCGCCGCGTACCGGCCGGCCGTCCGAGATCGGCTGTGGGCCGGGCCCGGGCGCCAGTTCGGCGAAGTAGCGCAGCCGGGCCGCCGTGCGGGCGATCTCCGCGTACGACTCGGCCAGGGGTTTGCCCTGTTCACGGGTGAGCAGGGGGGCGATGTCCGCGCCGGCCGCCTCCACGGCGTCCGCCGCCGCCTGTAACGCGGTCGCGCGGACGGCGGGGTCGGACCGCCAGCCGCGCCAGGCCGCATGGGCCCTGCCGACGACGGCGTCCAACTCGTCCGGCCGCTGGTCCGGAGCCTCCGCGAAGGTCTCGCCGGTCGCCGGATCGAGTACGGCGAAGCGCTCGCCGCGGGTCCCGGAGGCACGACGGGGCTGGGTCGTCGGCATGCCGCGGTCAGCTCGCGGCGGCGACGGCGGCCGAGTGTTCCCGGGCGTGCCGGTCCATCTCCGCCCGGAAGTCGGCCACCAACTGCGGCTGAATCCTTCCGGTGTTGCGGTCGCCTCCCTGGCAGACCGCCCCGCGCACCCCCACGATGTCCGTGCCGATGCGGGTCAGCACGCCGAGGTCGCCGACCTTCACGCTGCCCGCGAGTGCGGCGAGCAGATCGGCCTCGTGGGCCAGCCTGACGAACTCCGCGCAGACCTCCGGCGGAACATGGTCGAACAGCCGTGTCCCGTCCTTGACCGCGGTGTCGAGCATGGCCGCGTCGGAGCCGGAGAGACGCGCGATGTCCGGCAGGGCGAGCGGGTTGACGCAGCCGATCCGGTGGGCGTCGGCGTACCCCGAGGCGACGACGAACGCGTCCGGCCGGTGGTCCTTCACCGCCCGGACGACCCCTCGCATGACATCGACGGCCTGTTCGGGGGTCGTGCATCCGTAGAGGCCGACCTTGATGTACGTGGCTCCGGAGACGGCCGCGCCGAGTGCGGCCTGCGCCACCGTGCCGGGCTTGTACGGCACGTCTCCCACGGTGGCGGACACCGGCTTGTCCGCCGGGACCGCGTCGCGGATCTCCCTGATGACCCAGGGGAAGTTCGCACCGAGCGAACCCTCGTCGGGCTTCTTCACATCGACGATGTCGAGATACTCCGCCGCCTTCGCGCAGTCGAGGGCCTCCTCGACGCCGTCCGGGGAGATGAGAAGCAACAATGTGGACTCCTTCCACCGCAGATGCACCTGCCGGGAGGCAGGTGTGCGGAGTCGACCGGATCCCTTTCGGGTCCGCTCATCATCACCAGGGCCCGAGGCCGCCGGTAGGGCGTGCGGAGTCCGAACGGATACGGCCGGGGAGCACCCGGTGCGCCGTGCGCGCCGGTTCGAACCGGCGCTTTTGACCTTGACACGGTGACAGGGCTTTCACTGCTCATCGAGGAGGTGGTCTCGATGACGATCACGAAACAGGGGACGGACACGGCTCGGACGCTCCGGGGCCTGGAGGACGGAGTGGAGTCCGTGCGGCTGCGGTCCGCTCTGGCGGCCGGTACGACGCCCGACCCGCGCTTGGTCGACAAGCTGATCGAGCGCTGCGCGGTCGAGCCCGGGTTCTTCGTCCGCGACATGCTGACCTGGGCGCTCACCCGCCACCCGGTGTCCCTGACACTTCCCGGGCTGCTCCGCGAAGTCCGCTCGGAGCGCGGTCGGGCGCGGAGCCAGGCGCTGCACACGCTGTCCAAGATCGGTGACCGGCGGGCGTGGCCGGCCATCACACAAACGCTCCTGTCCGACCCCGACGACGAGGTGGCGCGGAGCGCCTGGCGGGCCGCGGTCGTGCTCGTGCCGGAAGGCGAGGAGACCGCGCTGGCAGCGGTGCTGGCGACCCAACTCGGGCGCGGTGGGCGCGAGACACGGCTGAGTCTCAGCCGGGCGCTGATCGCGCTGGGTGAGATGGCCGGGCCGGCCCTGCTCGCCGCGACGACGGCCCACGACCCGCGTGTACGTGCGCACGCGCTCGCCACTCAGCGGCTGTGGCGCGACCCCGACGCCGGATTCGAGTTCGCCGTCGAGGAGGCGAAGCGCGTGGTGGCCCTCGGAGGGGCCGGACAGGAGGGACCATAGGGGTGTGCTGATCGGTGAGGTGGCGCGGCGGTCCGGGGTCAGTGCCCGCATGCTCCGGCATTACGAGTCGCTCGGTCTGGTGCGGCCTTCGGGGCGTACCGGCTCCGGCTACAGGGAGTACTCGGAGCGGGACATCCGGCGGATCTTCCATGTCGAGAGCCTGCGTTCGCTCGGCATGTCGCTGCGTGAGGCCGGGCGCGCGCTCGACGATCCCGGCTTCACGCCCTCGGCGCTCGTCGGTGACCTCGTCCGGCAGACGCGTGAACGCATCGCGGCGGAGACCGAGTTGCTCACGCGGCTGCGCCGGATCGATGCCGCGGCTCCCGCCGGCTGGGAGGACGTCCTGCGGACCGTCGCGCTCCTGCGGGCACTGGGGTCGAAGAGCGCCGGCGCGCGCCAGCGCGCGGCCCTTTCCTCGGGTTCCTCGGGGGACGAGGGGGACGAGGTTCCGGTGCCGGTGGAGGCCCTGGTCGAGGCGGCACTGGGCGAGACGGATCCGCATGTCGCCGGGGCGCTGCGCTGGGCGTTGGCGCGCTCGGGCGACGGGGGCGCGGTTCCGCTGCTGGCGAGTGGCGTCGGCTCACCGGTGGCGGCGGTGCGTGAACGTGCCGTTCGGGCCCTCGCCGAGCTGCCCGGTGACGAGGCCACCGCGCGGTTGCGGGAAGCTCTCGCGAACCCCGATGCCGTGGTCCGCCGGTACGCGGCTCCGGCACTCGGGGCGCGCGGTGTGGCCGACGCGGTCCCGACGCTGCTCGACATGATCGTGGAGGGACTGAACGACACCGAGGCGGCCGACGCGCTGAGCGTGCTGGCGAGCGACCGTGCGACGGCGGATCGGATCGCGGCCGGGCTCGTCGACCGTCTGGCGCGGGACACCGCCGGAGCGCCCGCGCGCGGACGGCTGACCCAGGCGCTGGCGGGAATCCCGGGGGCGACGGCGTCACAAGCCCTCGGGGAGCTGTCGCACGACGCGGACCGGGCCGTCGCGCTGACCGCGGCCTATCTGCTTCGGCTCCGCGACGCGGGGTGACCCCGGGCCGCGGCTGACACATCCCGCCCGGCCGGCGAAGCCTGGCACGGCACCTCGCCGCATGGTCGGGACGGCCGAGTACGACTCGGTACGAGCCCGGCCCTCGCCGGGGTGGGCCGGGGTGCGAAGGCGTGGGACGGCGCTGAGCGGGCGGTACCCGGTCTGCCATCATGGGCGAAACGGAACCACGCTCCGCCGACGTCGCGGGCCCGGTTCCGCTTCGCAGCCCAGGGAAGGAGCGCCGCGGTGAACGACAGCGGCCGGAGCACGGGAAGCGCGGCCGGTTCCACGCGCAAGGACGCCCGCCGCAACCGGCAGACCCTGCTGGACGCCGCCGCGACGGTGTTCGTCACCTCGGGGGTGGAGGCGCCGGTACGCGACATCGCGGCCGAGGCCGGTGTCGGTATGGGCACGGTCTACCGCCACTTCCCCACCCGCGCGGACCTCGTCATCGCCGTCTACCGCCACCAGGTCGACGCCTGCGCCGAAGCCGGGCCGGCCCTGCTGGCGACCGGCCCGACTGCTCACGCGGCCCTGGGGCGGTGGGTCGATCTCTTCGTCGACTTCCTGGTCACGAAGCACGGTCTCGCCGCCGCCATGCAGAACGACAACGCCCGTTTCGAGACGCTGCACACCTACTTCCTCGACCGGCTCGTGCCGGTGTGCGCCCGCCTTCTCGACGCCGCTTCCGCCGCCGGTGAGATCCACTCCGACCTCGACGCCCTCCAGCTCATGCACGGCATCGGGAACCTCTGCATCGGCGCCGACAGCGACCCCGGCTACGACGCTCGCCGACTGGTCGCGCTCCTCGTGGCGGGACTGCGCCAACCGCCCGGCTCCGGCATCGCCGAATGACCACACGGGCCCAACTGCGCAGGACGGCGCTGACCTTCCCGGAGGTCGAGGAGGTCACCACGGAGGGCGCGGTGACCTACTCCGTGCGGGGCAGGGAGTTCGCCTCGGTGACGAGGGACGGCACCCTACGGCTGCGGCTGCCCGACGCGGAGGCCGGGGACGCCGTGGCGGCCCGGCCGAACGCCGAACGGCTGGTCCACGCGGGCAGGCCGATCGGCATGCGGGCACCACTGGCCGACATCGGCGGCCGGCACCTGTGGATCCTGGTGACGGCCGCGTGGAAACACCGTGCGCCGAAGCGGGCGGCCGCGGCACTGAGCGCCGTCGCGCAGTCGCCGGCCCGGCCGACGGGCGATCTGCCGGCCGGTATCGGGAAGCCCGCCACACGCGCGTTGGCCCATGCCGGACTGACGACGCTCGACCAGGTGGCGACGCGCACCAGGGCGGACCTCCTCGCGCTGCACGGTGTCGGCCCGAAGGCCGTACGCATCCTCGCCGACACCCTCGCGGAGAAGGGCATGTCGCTGCGCTGACGTCTCGCCGTCAGGTGCATCCATCGAGTTGCGTTAGTCAATACGTTTGACAACCCGTCCGCATCAGAACGCAGGTGCGACGGGCGGGCCCCGGAGCACCCGGCCGTGGCTTCGAGGCGCCGACGGCGAGGGCCGGCCGCGCGGTGGCGAATCCCCAACAAGGTTGAATATTAAGGCCGTTGGGCCGGGACTGATCGGTAGTCCCTCCGCGCTCCGGGCCACCCGGCGGGCTTCGCCTCATGGAGGGCGCGCACCGACGGCGAGTTCATCCAACATATTGACAAACTTCCACGCCGGTTTCTACGTTCATGTCGCAGCCGGTCCGACTCGGTCCGAACGGACGCGCCCCGACTGCCCGCAGCAACAGGAGACCCACTTCATCCCGGCGACCGGAAGCCGGTCGAAATCCGCGCCGAGTTCGAACTGGCATGGGAGACCCGCACCTCATGAACCGAACCCCCGCCGAGGACCGCGCCCACTGGGAACGGACCGCCGACCGGCTGCTGCTCGCCGTACGGCCGTACGCCACCGACCGGCACGCCCTGATCCACCTGCCCGGACCCCCGAGCCGCAGCGGCGTACACAGCGACGGCCTCGAAGGCTTCGCCCGCACCTTCCTGCTGGCCGGATTCCGGCTGGCGGGGGCGGGCGGCGCCGATCCGCACGATCTCGCCGGCTGGTACGCGGCGGGCCTGGCCGCCGGCACCGACCCGGACAACCCGGAACGCTGGCCCGCCTTCGCCGAGTGCGGCCAGGCCAAGGTCGAGGCCGCCTCCATCGCGCTCGCGCTGCACGAGACCCGGCCCTGGATCTGGGACCGCCTCGACGACCGGGTCAGGAGCCGGGTCCTCGACTGGCTCGCCCCGATGGTCGGCGACCGGATGCCCGGCAACAACTGGGTCTGGTTCCAGGGCGTCACCGAGGCCTTCGCCCGTACCGTGGGCGGGCGGTGGCGCCAGGAGGACCTCGACCGGGTCATCGCGCTGACCGACGGCTGGTACGCGGGCGACGGCTGGTACTCCGACGGACTCACCGGCGGCGAGCGGCGCAACTTCGACCACTACAACGGCTGGGCCATGCACCTGTACCCGCTGTGGTTCTGCCGCGTCCTCGGCGACGCCGCTCCGGCCGGACTGCTCGACCGCTACCGCGACCGGCTGCGCCGCTTCCTGGAGGACCAGCGGCTCCTGGTGGGCGCCAACGGCTCGCCGCTGATCCAGGGCCGCTCGCTGACCTACCGGCACGCGGCGCTCGCGTCCGTGTGGACGGGCGCCCTGTTCGACGCCACACCGCTGGCGCCCGGTGAGACGCGCGCCCTCGCCGGCCGGGTACTCGACCACTTCACCGGCCACGGAGCCGTCGACGACCGGGGGTTGCTCACCCTCGGCTGGCACCGGCCCTTCCGCGGCGTGCTCCAGGTGTACTCGGGTCCCGCGTCGCCGTACTGGGCGAGCAAGGGATTCATCGGGCTCGCGCTGCCGCCCCAGCACCCTGTCTGGACCGAGGAGTCGACCCCGCTCGCCGTCGAACAGGGCGATTACACACGCGCGTTGGCCGCTCCCGGCTGGCTCGTCTCGGGCACGGCGTCCGACGGTGTCGTACGCGTCGTCAACCACGGCGGCGACCACGCCGACCCGTCCCGGCCGCACGCCGACGACCCCTGCTACGCGCGGTTCGCCTACTCGACGCACACCGCGCCCGAGACCCCCGGCGATCCCACGGCGGGCCCCGGCGCGCGGGTGGACGCAGGCCCGCTCGACAACGCGGTCGTCCTGCTGGACGCGGCGGGACGCGCCTCCCACCGGCGTCCGGCGACGCGGATCTCCCTGGACGGCGCCACTGCCGTCTCGCGTTCTCGCGCGCACTGGCCCGAGGACCCGGCATGGGACCCGTTCGGCGGACCCGACACCCGCTACACGCTCGGGCCTTGGATCACCGTCGGTTCCGCGTTGCGCGGTCCGGTCGAGGTCCGGGCCGTACGCGTCGACGGCGACCCCGGGGCCGGGCACGTGCTGCGTATCGGTGGCTGGGCGCTCGCGGTCGATCCGGAAGCCGCGCCCGCCGCCGGCCCGGCCGGCGGCGCGACGGTCCGCGTCGAGGGCGCCGGCGGGCTGGTCTCCGCCGTCGTCGGCGCCCACCGGCTGCCCGTCGCCTCCCTGGTCGCCGGCAGCGACAGCAACGCCCTCGGCGCGGCGTCCGCCACGCCCGTCGTGGAGACCGGGGGACCCGTCGCCCACGGCACCGTTCACATCGCCCTCGTCCATCTCGGCGGCGCCGGCCCCACCGCACTGCCCCGGGTCGCCACCCGCGCCCGGGACACCACCCTGCTCGTGGACGTGACCTGGCCGGACGGTGAGCGGGACACCGTACGGCTCCCCGCCCCCGACCCCGAGTTCCCTGCCGCGTACGGCCTCTGGAAGGACCAGCACCGTGCATGACGACCGCCGGATCATCGAGAGCCGGATCCGCAAGCTCCTCGACCGGGTGATCCGCCCCGCCCTCTACAGCGCCGCCCGGCCCCTCACCCTGAGCGCCTGGCACGTCGACGGCGAGCCCGTCCCCGTGGCCGACGCCCTGGACGCCGACTACGAGCCCTTCACGCTCGGTGCAACCTGGGGCGGCCCCTGGGCGACGACCTGGATGCGGGCGAGCGCGGAGATCCCCGAGGAGTGGTCGGGGCGCCGGGTCGAGGCCGTCTTCGATCTCGGGTTCGACCTGACCAAGGGGCCCGGCGGCCAGGCGGAGGGCCTGGTCCACGACGCCCACGGCGCTCCGCTCCAGGGTCTGCACCCGTACAGCCGCAGCGTGCTCCTCGCCGGCTCCGCCACCGGCGGTGACCGGGTCGACCTGCTGATCGAGCTGGCCGCCAACCCGCCCATCGTCGCCAGTGCCGGACTGCACATCCACCACGGTTCGCCCGAGACGGCGGGCACCGCGCACCTCTACCGGCTCGAACAGGCCGAGCTCGCGGTGCGCGAGGACGAGGTGTGGCATCTCATCCACGACATCGAGGTGCTCGACGAGCTGATGCGCGAACTGCCTCTCGGCTCGTCCCGGCGCCACGAGATCCTCCACGCCCTGCGCCGCGCCGCCGACGCCGTCGTCCCCGGCGATGTGGTGAACACCGCGGCCGGGGCCCGGCGCCGGCTCGCCGATGTGCTGTCCCGGCCCGCGCACGCCTCGGCGCACACCCTCTCGGCGGTGGGGCACGCCCATATCGACTCGGCCTGGCTGTGGCCGGTCCGGGAGACCGTTCGCAAGTGCGCCCGTACGTTCACCAACATGACCACGCTGGCGCAGGAGTACCCCGAGCTGGTCTTCGCCTGCTCCTCCGCGCAGCAGTACGCGTGGATGAAGGAACAGCGCCCGGAGATCTTCGCCCGTATGAAGAAGGCGGCGGCCAAGGGCAATTGGGCCCCGGTCGGCGGCATGTGGGTGGAGGCCGACGGCAACCTCCCCGGCGGCGAGGCCCTGGCCCGCCAACTCGTTCACGGCCGGCGTTTCTTCGCGGAGGAGTTCGGTGTCGAGCAGCACGGTGTGTGGCTGCCCGACTCGTTCGGATACACCGCCGCCTACCCGCAGTTGGCCAAGCTGGCGGGCGCGCGGTGGTTCCTCACCCAGAAGCTGTCGTGGAACGAGACGAACAGGCTCCCGCACCACTCCTTCGACTGGGAGGGCATCGACGGTACGCGTATCTTCACCCACTTCCCGCCCGTCGACAGCTACAACGCGTCCCTCACCGCCGGGGAACTCGCCCACGCCGAGAGCAACTTCGCGGACAAGGGGGTGGCGACCCGCTCGCTGGTCCCCTTCGGTCACGGCGACGGCGGTGGCGGGCCCACCCGCTCGATGCTGGAGAAGGCCCGCCGGCTGCGCGATCTGGAGGGCTCGCCCAGGGTCGTGGTCGAGGCTCCCGACACGTTCTTCGCGGCGGCCCGCGCCGAGCGCGGCCAACTCCCCGTCTGGCGCGGTGAGTTGTACTTGGAGAACCATCGGGGCACCTACACCAGCCAGGCCCGCACCAAGCGCGGCAACCGGCGCGGTGAGGCGCTGCTGCGTGAGGCCGAGCTCTGGGCCGCCACCGCCGCCGTCCGGGCGGGCGCCCCCTACCCGTACGAGCGGCTGGAATCGCTGTGGCGGCGCGTGCTGTTCAACCAGTTCCACGACATCCTGCCCGGCTCGTCCATCGCCTGGGTGCACCGGCAGGCGGAGCGGGAGTACGCGCAGATCCACGCCGAGCTGGAGGCGCTGATCGCGGACGCGGTCGGGCATCTGCCCGGAGGTCCCGCATTCCTCAACGCGGGGCCGTACGCGCGCCGCGAGGTCGCGATCGTCGCCGGCCACACCGACACCACCGACACCGCGGACGGCGGGTTCGTGGGTGCGCAGCGTCTGTCGGACGGGCGCACGGCGGTCCTCGCCGAGGTCGCGCCCCTGGCCTCCGGCGGCGCCGCGGACGCGCCCCGGGGCACGGTCACGGCCAAGGCGCGGGACGGTGGTTTCGTCCTCGACAACGGCTCGCTGACCGTGGTGGTGGACCGGCGCGGCCTGCTCACCTCGGTCTACGACCGTTCGGCGCGGCGGGAGGCGATCGCTCCCGGCGCCGCGGGAAACCTCCTCCAACTCCACCCCGACGACCCCAACATGTGGTCGGCGTGGAACATCGACTCGTACTACCGCGACACCGTGCGCGACCTGGACGAGGCCGAGTCGGTGACGCTCGTGGACGGAGGACCGCTGCTGGCGTCGGTGCGGGTCGAGCGCGCCCACGGCGCCTCCCGGTTCGTCCAGCACATCGAACTCACCGCCGAGAGCAGGCAGGTGAGTGTCCGCAACGACATCGACTGGCAGGAGCGCGACACCGTGCTGAAGGCGGCCTGGCCGCTGGACGTGCACGCGGAACGGGAGAGCGCCGAGATCCAGTTCGGGCATGTGCAGCGGCCCACGCACGAGAACACGAGCTGGGACGCGGCACGCTTCGAACTGTGGGCGCACCGCTGGGTGCACGTCGGCGAGCGGCACTGGGGCGCCGCCCTGCTGAACGACTCCACCTACGGGCACGACGTGCGCCGCGGCACCCGGGAGGGGGGCGGGACCACCACGACGGTGCGGCTCTCCCTGCTCCGCTCCCCGCACAGCCCCGATCCGCAGGCCGACCGCGGCCGGCACAGCTTCGGCTACGCGCTGCTGGCCGGGGCGGGGATCGAGGAGGCGATCGCCGGGGGCTACGCGCTGAACCTTCCTCTGCGCCCCGCCCGGGCCGACGCCCGGTCGCTGGTGGAGATCGACACCACCGACGTGGTGGTGGAGTCGGTGAAGCTGGCGGACGACCGCAGCGGTGACGTCATGGTGCGGCTGTACGAGGCGTGCGGCGGAACGGTCCGGGCGCGGCTGTCCGCGGGCTTCCCCCTCGCCGCCGTCTTCGAGTGCGATCTGCTGGAGCGGCCGGAGCGGGAGCTGGCACACCCGTCCGCCGAAGGGACCGTGGATCTCCGCTTCCGGCCCTTCCAGATCCGCACCGTGCGGCTCCAAGCCACCGTGGAGGAGGTGGCGGCACCTGATCCGTCGGGCGGCTGAGCGCGGCGGCACCGGGTGGACGGCCCCGGCCCGTGCCGCGCACGGCTCACCGCGTCGTACGATTCCATCGATCTGTTTGCCTTCGGAGCGGCGCCGGCGCGGCACAGCCGCCGTCCGCCCGGGGCTGGGAGAGGCACCTTGACCCGCGAGACCGCGAGATCCGAGAAGCGCACGATCCGGCGCGGCACCAATCTGCCGCGCATGGGGGACTTCAACGAGTCCGTGATTCTGGACGCGATCCGCAGGCATCCGGCGGGTCTGAGCCGGGTCGAGCTCGCGCAGGCCACCGGTCTCTCCGCGCAGACGGTCTCGAACATCACGCGCCGGCTGCTCGACCAGGGCGTGGCCCGTGAATCGGGGAAGCAGAACACGGGCAGCGGCAAGCCCCGTACCCTCCTCGAAATCGTCCCGGCGTTCCGCTACGCCGTGGGGGTCCACCTCGACCCCGCCGTGATCACCTGCGTCCTGGTGGACCTTCTCGGTACGGTCGTGGGCCATCGCAGCCGGCGGACCCCGAGCGGCGGTGACACCGACGGGACCGTCGCGGACATGGCCGCCTCGGTGCGCTCGCTGGTGACGGAGTCGGGGGTCGACGACGAGCGGGTGCTGGGCCTCGGCATCGCGGCGCCGGGGCCGATAGACGCGTCCGCCGGCTGGGTGGTCGATCCGCCGGAGCTGCCCGGCTGGGGCCGCTACCCGCTGCGCGAGCGGCTCAGCGAGGCGACCGGGCTCCCGGCGCTCCTCGACAAGGACGTGACGGCTTCGGTCGTCGCGGAGCGCTGGGCGGGGGCGGCCACGGAGAGCCGCAACCTGCTCTTCTTCTATCTCGGCACCGGCTCCGGGATGGGGCTGGTGGTGGACGACACCGTGCTGCGCGGTGTCTCCGGGAACGCGGGCGAGGTCGGCGGGCTCGGCGCGGCCTGCTCGACACGGACGCTCGTGGAGGAGGCCATCGCGCTGGGTGTGCTGGGTGCCGAGTACACCGTGCTGGATCCGGCCGACGCCCAGCGCGGTCTGGAGCGGCTGGCCCGGCTCGCCGCCGAGGGTGACGCGGAGGCCGACGGCGTCATCGAGCGGCTGGCGATCCGTATCGGCCGGGGTGTCTGTGCGGCGGGGACGCTTCTGGACGTGGACACCATCGTCTTCGGCGGACCCACGTGGCTCGTGCTCGCTCCCCGTCTTCTCGCGACCATCGAGCCGATGGTCGCGCGCTCCCCGTTCATCCGGGCGACCCATCCGACGGCGGTTCTCTCCACCACGCTGGGCGAGAACGTGGCCGCGGTGGGAGCGGCGTCCCTGGTCCTCGACCAGGCCCTCTCCGCCCAGCCGAGGTCGCTGCTGCTGGGGTGAGCGCCGGGGTACGACGCGGCGGAGCGGGCCGGACACCGGCCCGCTCCGCTGTGCTCACTCCCCCGTCGAGTTGTGTGGCCCGGCTGTCCCGTGGTCAGTTCTCGACGTCCTTGGAGAAGTCTTCCGCGCACTGGTCCTTCTCGCTCTGGCTGTCGGCGCTGCGCATGCAGTCACCGAAGTTGTCGAACTCGTCGGAGTTCAGCAGCGATACGCCGATGATGACGAGCACCGTCGAGACGACGAGCCCCAGCGCGCCCAGCACCGCGCCGATGATCGACATGGTGCGGTGGGGCGCGCGGCCACCGCGGGCCCGGCGCACGCCCATGATGCCGAACACCACCGCCAGCAGACCGAGCACGATCCCGCCCGCGATCGTCCAGAAGAGGAGGCACGCGATGATGCCCAGCACCAGTGCGGCGATCGCGAGGGGGTTGCTCCGTGCGGGCGCCGGCTCGGGTGCCGCGTACGGTGCCGCGCCGTCGGAGGCCTGGTGGGGGTAGTTGGGCATGGACATCGATATCACGCTCCGTTTTCGAACTCGTCCCTCGGGTTCACCCTCCGCTTGCCCCCAAACACGGCGTGGACACGGGCGGAACACGGCGCGTGAGCGGAGGGGGCGGTTCCGTTAGGTCGGCTTCGGGGGCGGCGTCGCGAGGGGCCGGGTCATGAAGTGCGTCACACCTCCGGTGGCCGGGCCGCACCCGCCGCACGGGGCGGACGCCGTCAACGCCCCGTCCCCGGAAGCCGATCCGGGGCGGGCCCCCCGGCGGCCGGCCGGCGCATGGACCCCCGGGGTAACTTAGGGGACCCTTCCCTGGTGGCGTGGTCGCCTGGTAGAGCTGGTGGTGTTCCGTCCACGCATCGGAAGTCACGCAATGAACCAGGACAGCACCGACGACCTGACCCCCTTCTCGATCGACCTCACCTTCGAGGAGGCCCGGCGGCGCGCCGAGGTCGTCACCGCCCTCGGCCCCCACTGGGACCCCAGGGCCGCGCTCCAGGGCGAGGACGAGGCGTACGCCCTCCTCTACTCGGGCCTGGACGCCGAGCAGCAGCGCGTCTACGACATGCTGGTGGAGGCCGGCGTCCTGCCGGGTGAGGGGCCGGGCCGTGCGTCAGCCCATTGACCCGCAGGCGGACTCCTCCCGCCGCGCCTGGCTGCCGTGCCCCGTCTGCGACGACGCGCGTCACTGCGCCACCTGCGCCGACCGCCGCAACTGCCACCGGCACTGGCGTTATCTGATCTCCAACAACGGGCCGATCGTGCACCTTCAGTGCCCGCTGTGCACCCACATGTGGTCGCTCGACACCCGTCCCGGTGTGACCCACCGGGACGACACCACCTCGCACGCCTGAACCGGTGCCACCGCTCCCGCCCTCAGTGGGCGCCGGCCTCGCCGATGGCCTGGTCCAGGATCTCCAGGCCGAGGGAGAGCTCGTCCTCGGTCGCGGTCAGCGGCGGTGCGATCCGGAAGACTCCGCCCATACCGGGGAGCTGGACGATGTTCATGTGCAGACCGAGTTCGAGGCAGCGGCGGGTGACCCTGGCGCCCAGTTCGTCCGGGCTCCGGCCCGTCCCGCCGTCCTCGACGAGTTCGAGCCCGGCCAGCAGGCCCCGTCCCCGGATGTCGCCGACGACGGCGTGACGGCCGGCGATCTCCGTCAGACCGCGGCGCAGGAACTCCCCCAGCGACCGCGCGCTCTCGTCGAGCTTGTCGTCGGTCAGGACGTCGAGAACGGTGTTGCCGACCGCGGCCACGAGCGGGTCGGCGACATGTGTGGTGAAGAACAGGAACCCGCGTTCGTACGCCTCCTGCTCGATCTCGGCGCTGGTGATCACGGCCGCGAGGGGCAGCCCGGCGCCGAGCGTCTTGGACAGCGTGAGGATGTCGGGGACGACGCCGTCGCGCTCGAACGCGTACCACGTACCGGTACGGCACAGGCCGGTCTGGGCCTCGTCGAGGATCAGCAGCATGCCGCGCTCCCGGCACTTGTCCCGCAGGGCCGCGAAGTACCCGGCCGGCGGCTCGACGACTCCGCCCGAGCTGAGTATCGGTTCGACCAGGCACGCGGCCAGGCTGCCGGTCGACTGGGCGTCGATCAGGTCGAACGAGAAGTCGAGCTGGCGCCGCCAGTCCAGCGACCCGTCGGCGGTGGTGAAGTCGGGCCGGTAGGCGTTGGGCACGGGGATGGCGAAGTTGCCGGGCGCGGCCGGGCCGTAGCCCTTGCGCCCGGCGCTGTAGGTGGCGGACGCGGCGGCCTGTGTCATGCCGTGCCAGGACCGCGCGAACGAGACGATCTCGTGCTTGCCGGTGACGAGCTTCGCCAGCCGGATCGCGGCCTCGTTCGACTCCGCGCCGGTCGTCAGCAGCAGCGCCTTCTCCAGCGGCGCGGGCAGTGTGCCGGCCAGCCGTCGGGCGAGGTCGACCACCGGCCGGCTGAGCATGCCGCTGTAGAGGTGGTCGAGGGTCGCGACCTGCCGCTGGACGGTGGCGACGATCGCGGGGTGCGAATGGCCGAGTATCGCGCTCATCTGGCCGGAGGTGAAGTCGAGTATTTTCCGGCCGTCCGCCGTGTACAGGAAACTCCCGGCGGCACGGTCGATGATCTCGCGGGTGAACTCGGCTCCGTAGCGGACGAGGTGCCTGTCGGCATCGGACCAGAAGCTGTCGTCGGACGGCGGGGTGTTGTCGGACGGCGGGGTGGTGATCGCAGCAGCCATGCCCTCGACGGTAGGCGGCGCCCGAGCGTCACGTCCATCTCACGATTGTGGCTTTCCTGTTCGGCCAAGCCGCACAACAATGGCGACATGATGAATCCCTGGAGGCTGCGGCTGCTGAGCCAGCTGGACACGCTGGGCACCGTCCGGGCGGTCGCCCAGGCCGCCAGTCTCAGCCCGTCGAGCGTGTCCCAGCAGCTCTCCGTACTGGAGGCCGAGACGCACACGCGGCTCCTGGAGCGGACGGGGCGCCGGGTGCGGCTGACCCCGGCCGGGCTGATCCTCGCGCGGCGGGCGCGGGCGATCCTCGATCACATGGACACCGTCGAGGCGGAGCTGCGCGGGTTCGGTGAGGAACCGGTCGGGCTGGTGCGGCTGGGGGTGTTCCAGAGCGCGATCCACACGATGGCCGTACCCGCGGTGACCCGTCTGGCGCGCGAACACCCGCACCTGGATGTCGAGTTGCTCCAGCTGGAACCGCACGAGAGCCTGCCGGCGCTGCGGGGCGGCGACGCGGACGTCATCATCACGACCACGAACTTCGACGATCTGCCGCTGGGGCCGGACCTCGATCTCGTACCGCTGGCCACGGACCCGGTCCTGCTGGTGGTACCGCCCGATCACCCCGCGGCCGGGCGCGGCGCGGTGGACCTCGCGGCCTACGCGGACGAGCCGTGGGCGTTCGACGTGCCGCAGTCGTACATGGCGAATCTCGCGCTGCGGCTGTGCCGTCAGTCGAGGTTCGAGCCACGGGTGGTGTGCCGGTTCGGCAATTACCTGATGACTCTCCAGCACGTCGAGGCCGGGCTGTCGATCGCGCTGCTGCCCGGTCTGGCCGTCGACCGCCGGTACCGCGTGACCACCAGGGAACTCGCGACCCCCGTGACGCGCACGATCACGGCGGCGGTCCGCCGCGGTTCACCGCCGCGCGCTGCGGTGCGGGTCGTGCTGGACGCGCTGCGGCACAATCCGGGCCTGCCGGAGCCGAGCCGGGACTGACGCGGACGTGCCGGTGCGGCGGGGCGTGTCTCCCGGATCGCCGGGAGTGGGGACGCCCCGCCGCGCCGGCCACTCGTACGGGCCGGCCCGTCTCACCAGTCGTGGACGGTCCCGTCCTGGAGACGGTTGACCGGCAGATAGGCCGGGTCGTACGGATGGGCGGCGGCCAGTTCCTCGTCCAGTTCGACGCCGATGCCGGGGGCCTCGCCCGGGTGCAGATGGCCGTCGGTGAAGGTGTACGCGTGACGGAACACCCGCTCGGTGAGCGGGGTGTGGCCCGAGTACTCCTGGATGCCGAAGTTGTGGACCGCCAGGTCGAGATGGACGGCGGCGGCCATTCCGACCGGGGAGATGTCCTCGGGGCCGTGGATCGCGCTCTTGATCTGGTACTGCGCGGCGAAGTCGAGGAGTTTCCTGAGCGGCGAGACGCCGCCGAAGTGGGTGACCGCCGAGCGTACGTAGTCGATCAACTGCTCGGTGACCAGGGTCTGGTAGTCGTACACCGTGTTGAAGACCTCGCCGATGGCGAGCGGGGTCGTGGTGTGCCGACGCACCAGCCGCAGCGCTTCCTGGTTCTCGGCGGGCGTGCAGTCCTCCAGCCAGAACAGCCGGTACGGCTCCAGGTCCTTGCCGAGCCGGGCCGCCTCGATCGGGGTGAGCCGGTGGTGCGCGTCGTGCAGCAGGGGCAGTTCGGCGCCGAACTCCGACCGTACGGCTTCGAAGACGGAGGGGAGGTGGCGCAGATACGCGGCGGTGTCCCAGTCCTCGACCACGGGACGCGGATGCGCGGACACGGAGCCCGCGTCGGCCGCGGCCGCTGCGGAACCGCCCACGCCGTACACGGTCTTGAGGCCCGGCACACCGGTCTGGACGCGGACGGCGGGGTAGCCCTGCGCCAGCCGCTCCCGTATCGAGTCGAACAGCTCCGGCAGATCCCGTCCGCTCGCGTGCCCGTAGGTGCCCACCCGCTCCCGGCTCGCGCCGCCCAGCAGTTGATAGAGGGGCAGTTCGGCCGCCTTGGCCTTGATGTCCCACAGGGCGACGTCCACCGCGGCGATCGCGGCCATCGTGACCGGACCGCGCCGCCAGTACGCGCCGCGGTACAGGGACTGCCAGATGTCCTCGATCCTGTGCGGGTCGAGCCCGATGAGGAGGGGGACGACGTGGTCGCGGAGGTAGCTCACGACCGAGAGTTCCCGGCCGTTGAGCGTCGCGTCGCCGAGGCCGGTGAGCCCGTCGTCCGTCGTGATCTTCAGGGTGACGAAGTTCCGGCCGGGGCTGGTGACGACGACCTTCGCGTCGACGATCTTCATGGTGTTCGCTCTTTCCGAGCCGCCGCGGGACGGCTGTGACGAGTACGGGCTGGACACAACGGGGTGAGGTGTCCGGATCCGAAGGGCCTCAGCCCTTCGTGGCGCCGGAGGTCAATCCGGCCACCAGGTATTTCTGCCCCAGCACGGCTGCCAGTACGACAGGCACCGTGATGAGGGTCGCGGCGGCCATCAGACCGCCCCAGTCCGTGCTGGCGTAGGAGATGAAGTTGAACAGCGTCACCGGAACGGTCTGTGTGTCGTCGTCGGCGAAGACGAGCGCGAACATGAAGTTGTTCCAGCTGAAGACGAAGGCGAGCAGCGAGGCGGTCGCCGTCCCGGGCGCGGCCAGTGGCAGTGCGATCCGCCAGAAGGCGCCGAAGGCGGAGAGCCCGTCGGTGCGCGCGGCCTCCTCCAGTTCGACCGGCAGCCCCGCGAAGAAGCTGATCATGATCCACATGATGAGCGGCACCGAGACGAACATGTGGCTGAGGATCAGCACGGTGTAGGAGCCGACCAGCCCGGCCTGCGCGAACAGGTAGTACCAGGGCACGAGGAGGGAGATGGCCGGGACGATACGGGCGACGAGGATCAGCGAGCCGGTACGGAACATCCGGAAGCGGCCCACCGCCCAGGCCGCCGGCACCGCGATCAGTGCCGACAGGACGGTCGAAACGACCCCGACGAGAAGGGAGTTGCCCATCGAGCGGACGATCTGTCCCGCTTCGACGATGCCGCGGAAGTTGTCCAGCGTGGGTGCGAACCAGAGGCCCACGGTGGGGTCGGTGACCTGGACGTTGGTCTTGAAGGCCGCGGCGAACATCCAGATCACGGGGAGCGCGAAGATCAGGGTGACGACGGTGATCGCGATCCCGCGCAGCCACGAGCCGTACGCGCGCCGCCTGTTGCGCCGGCTCGGCGCAGGCGTGGTCGGGGGTGGTGCGGTGCGCCCGGCGGAGGGAGAAACGACGGCACTCATGCGGCATCCCTTCGGGCACGGCGGCGGAGCAGCACCACGACGCCGATGATGAACAGCGTGAACAGGACGAGGACGGCAGCGGCGAGTCCGTACTCCTGGTAGTCGAAGGTCAGGCCGTACGCGTAGACGTTGAGGGTCTCCGCCTCGAAGTCGGAGCCGCCGCCGGCGCCCTTGGTCGCGTACAGGATGTCGAAGGTCTTCAGCGCGTCGACGGCCCGCAGGACGAGGGCGGTCGCGAGCGTCGGGCCGAGCATCGGCAGGATCACGTAGCGGAAGCGCTGCCAGGCGCTCGCCCCGTCGACGAGAGCCGCCTCCTCGGGCTCCTGGGGCAGTGTGGTGAGCCCGGCGAGCAGCAGCAGGGTCATCATCGGCGTCCACTGCCACACGTCGATGAGCATGAGGGTGGGCAGCGACTGCCCGACCGAGCCGAGGAATTCCTGGCGGGGCAGACCGACCGAGGACAGCAGGTGGTTGGCGATGCCGTTGGTCGGATCGAGGATCAGCAGCCAGAGGATGCCGATCGCGACCGGTGTGGTGAGCAGCGGGATGATCAGGACGGTGCGGACCCAGCGCATGCCCCGGAAGGCCTTGCGCATGAGCATCGCGAGGGCGAGTCCCAGCACCGTCTCCAGGGCGACCGCGCCGATCGTGAAGATCACCGTGCGGCGCGCGGCGGGCCAGAAGCGGCGGGCGTCCCCGAGCGCGTCGGTGAAGTTGCTCAGGCCCACGTTCTTCTTGCCGGCGTTCACCGCCCCGAAGGCGTCGGTGAAACTCAGGTTGAGGGTGTAGAACAGCGGAAAGATGATCATGGCGCCGACGAAGAGCAGCGCGGGCGCGAGCATCGTCCATTTCAGCCGCCGGTTGGCCTGTTCGAAGGTGCGGGGCGGGCGGGTGCGCGCCGGCTTGGGGGCCGGGGCGGCCGGCCGGGCCTCGAAGACGTCGGTCCGGGACATCAGTTCTCCCTGTGGCGGTTGTCGCGGACGAGGAAATCCGCGAACTCCGCGTTCGCGTCACGGACGACCGGTTCGACCGGCTCGCCGAGGATGCCGGCGACCAGTGGCCGGCCGATGATGTCCCTGGCCCGGCTCACCTGGAGGACCCGGGGCCGGTCGTAGCCGACCCCGCGCTCCGCGTTGACGCGCATGGTCTCGGCGAGCTCCGGCGGGAAGGAGGCCAGGGTCTTCGCGTCGTTCCACGCGGAGGTGCGGGCGCCGGGTATCCCGTCGGCCTGGATCGCGGCGACCATCTCCGGGCTCGACGCCCAGCGGATGAACTCCCAGGACTCGTCCCGCAGCCGTGAGAACTTGTTGATGCCGAGGCTCCAGGACGGGATGTTGTGGGGGTGGGCGCCGGCGGGTCCGGCCGGGAAGGGGGCGAAGCCGACCTTCTCGCGGACCGTGGAGATCTTCGGGTCGAGGAAGCTGCTGTAGATCGCGTCGGCGTCGATGTAGAAGGCCGCCTTGCCCTGCGCGAAGATCGGCATGGCCTGTTCGAGGCTCATGTTGGTCGCGCCCGGCGGCCCCGCCTTCGCGAGCAGCTTTCCGTAGTAGCGGTACGCGGCGAGGGCCTGCGGGGTCGCGATGGCGGACTTGCCGTCCACGACGAAGTCCCCGCCGTACGAGTAGAGGAAGCTGGACCACTGGGACACGGCGCCGTTGCGCTGGCCGCGCCCGACGTAGCCGAAGAAGTTCTTCTCGCGGTCGGCGAGTTCGAGCGCCGCGTCCATGAGCGCGTCGAGGGTCTTGGGCGGTCCGCCCAGGTCCTCGACGAGGTCCTTACGGTAGTAGAGCGCCGGTCGCTCGGTGACGACCGGCACGCTGAGCACCTTTCCGGCGGTCACCGACGCGTTGCGCGGGGCCGGCTGGAAATCGCCCCAGGCGAAGTCCTCGTCCCGCTTCACGCGGTCGGTCAGATCGGTGAGCCAGCCGTTGTGCGCGAAGACCAGTTGCTCCTGGAGAGCACGGACCATCATCACGTCGACGTCCGTGCCGGAGGCGTTGAGCTTCACGTTGTAGCTGCTGGCGAGCTGGTCGGCGGTGAGCATCGAGAGGGAGACCCGGCGGCCGATCCGGTCCTCGAACTCCTCGGTACGGCGCTGGATCGCCTGTGACCAGACGTGGTTGATCGCCATGATCCGCAACGGGGTGCTCGCGGACGGTTTCCCGCGCGGCGGCGCGCAGGCGCCGAGCGCCCCGAGGCCTGCCGCACCCGCGACACCGGCGGCCAGCCGGCCGAAGGAACGGCGGCTGAGGGACTGGCGGCTCGTGGACATCCTTGTCCTCGTCTCTCTCGATCTCCGGTCCACACTGGTCCAACTGGTAGGACCAGTTCAACCGAATGCAGGGGAGATTAACAGGAGTGACGAAATCCGGCCACCCCCTCCCCCGGAAGACGGGAAAGCGACGGTGGGAGGAGGCCAGGGCGCGGGGGTGGGGCACGGCGCATCCCGAGGCAGCGGAGCGGGCCGGCACCGGACGTCCCCGGACGCCTCCCGCACCTGCCCACGCGGCGACGTGCCGCGCCGGACGTCACGAGCCGGGCGGCACGGCCGTCCGCCCAAAGAGCGGGGCCGGCGCC
>NZ_JAAPBF010000069.1 GCF_022695985.1 Streptomyces sp. NP-1717
GGGAGCGTACGGCCCGGACCCGGCCGGTCTCACGGCCACCAGCGCGTTCTGGATCCACCACGGCACACGCCTCGCCGGCGGCGACACCACCTACCTCAACCAGTACGTACTCATCAGGCTCGGCGGATCGTTCGGAGCCTGCGCCTTCGAAGCCGGTGAGATCGACCCCGCCGTCTGCCGGGAAGCGTCCGGGGCGCCGCTGGACGTCCTGCTGCGCGAGGCTCCCCGGCCGGTCCGGATCGCCGCGCTCGACGCCTACCTCACCGAGGCCGACCCGCACTCCCGGCCCTCGCGTGCCGAGCCGGTGCCCCTGCCCGCCGGGACCCCGGAGACCCGGGCGAAGGCCCGCGACGCGGCCGTGGCCGGTCTGCTGGACATCGCGCCCGGTGCCAGGGTCGGGCTCATCGGCGTGGTCAATCCGCTGGTCGCCGCGGTCCGCGAGCGCGGCGGCAGCCCGCTGCTCTGCGACTTCAACCTGCGTACGACCCAGTGGGGCGACCCCGTGAGCGACAGCGCGGAGACGGTACTCGCCGACTCCGACGTGGTCATCGCCACCGGAATGACCCTCGGCAACGGCACGTTCGACACCGTCCTCGCCCGCTGCCGCCAACGCGCGGTGCCGCTGATCGTCTACGCCCAGACGGGCAGCGCGGTGGCGCGCGCGTTCCTGGGGTCGGGCGTGACGGCGCTGTCCGCCGAGCCGTTCCCGTTCTCCCAGTTCAGCGCGGAGCCGACGACGCTGTACCGCTACCGCGCGCCCGCCGGGACCGGCGCGTGACGGCCTTCGGGGGCGGTGCCGGGCCGGGCGGCCCGTCGGCTGGGTCCGCCATCTCCGGTACGGGGTACGCCAGTTGTCACCACGGCGAGATCCTGCAAGGCGTCTTCCTCGACGCCCGGGGCCGGCGGTGCGCCGCGCTGGTCACCCTGCCGCTGACCGGTCTCGGCACCCGCGCCGACGCCGTACTGCGACCCGGCACCCCGCCCGGCAGCCACTCGGTCGACCCGCCCGACCGGACGAAGGCGCTGCGCGCCGCGACCCTCGCCCTGCGGGAGTGCCGTGCCCGGCGTCCCCAAGTGGCCCTCGGAGCGGTGGAGTTGCGGCTCAGCGGCGATGTCCCGCTGGGGCTGGGCATGGGGTCCTCCAGCAGCGATGTCATCGCCGCGGTGCGTGCCGTCGCGGACGCCTGCGGGCTGCGGCTGCCGTCGCGGACCGTCGCCCGTATCGCCGTACGGGCCGAGCGCGCGTCCGACCCGCTGATGCTCGACGGCCGCCCGCTGCTGTTCGCACAGCGAGAGGGCCGGGTCCTCGAAGTTCTCGGCGACGCGCTGCCGCCCGCCGTGGTGGTCGGCTGCGCCCTGGGAGCGGGACGGCCCGTGGACACCCTGTCCCTCCCGGCCCCGGCCCGCGGAGACGACGACGTACGCGCCTACGAGCGGCTGCGCTCGCTGCTGCGGCGGGCGGTCGCCGAGGGGGACACCCGGCTGCTCGGGCACGTCAGCACCGAGAGCGCGCGGCGCGCCCAACGGGTGCTGCGCCACCCGGAGTTCGACCGTCTGACGCGCGTCGCGGAGCGTACGGGGGCCGTGGGCGTGCAGATCGCGCACAGCGGCAGCGTGGCCGGGCTGCTCTTCGACCCCGCCGCCACCGGCCTGGAGGCCCGCCTCCGCCGCTGCGCGGCCGCTCTGCGACGGGACGGCATCCCGGTCACCAGGACCTTCACGACCCGCCCGCCCGCCGATTCCCCGGCGCCCCGCACGCCCTGCCCGCCTTCCACGTCGTACACGTCGAACACGTCGTTCACGACCAGCGAGGAGTCCCGCCATGGACGAGCACATCGCCGACGCGATCGGACGCCCCGACCTGATACGCCTGGACGAAGGGCTCATCTGTCTGCGCTTTGAGTCCATGAAGGCGGTCTCCGCCACGGCGGCGGTACGGCATCTGCTCGACACCGGCACCGTACGGCCCGGCGACACCCTGCTGGACAGCTCCAGCGGCATCTACGCGTACGCCCTCGCCCTGGCCTGCCATCGCTACGGCATGCGCTGCCACATCATCGGCTCCACGACCGTCGACCACACGCTGCGCACGCAACTGGCCGTGCTGGGAGCGGAGTTCGAGCAGATGGACCCGAGCGACGACCTGAAGCTCGACCAGAAGCGCCGGGTCGCCCGCGTCCACGAGATCCTCGCCCGGCACCCCGGGTACCACTGGATGCGCCAGTACCACGACGACATCCACTACCTCGGCTACCGGGCCGTCGCCGACCGCATCCACGAGGAGACCGGTACCGGCCCGCTCACCGTGGTCGGCGGAGTCGGCTCCGGCGCCTCGACGGGAGCGCTCGCCGGCCGGCTGCGGGAACACTCACCCGGCGTCGGACTCATCGGGGTGCAGCCGTTCGGCAGTGTCACCTTCGGCAGCGAGCACGTGCCCGACCCCGACATCATCATCGCCGGGATCGGCAGCTCCATCCCCTTCGCCAATGTCGACCACACCCTCTACGACACCCTGCACTGGCTGGGCTTCCGCACCGCGCTCGCGGGCAGCGTCGACCTCCTGCGCAGGCACGCCGTCTTCGCCGGACTCTCCGCCGGGGCCGCGTACCTGGCCGCACGCTGGGAACGCGGCCGCGACCCCGGCCGGACCTTCCTGTTCGTCGCCGCCGACACCGGCCACCGCTACACCGACTCGGTCTTCGCCCGTCATGGCACGGCGGAGCCGGCCGACGCCCTCGCACCGCGCACGGTGGACACGCTCGACGATCTCGCGCACCCGTGGTCCCGGATGGACTGGAACCGCGCGCCCGCGCCCGTACCCGTGGCCGGACCTGAACGGCGGATCCGTTGACACCCCGTCACCCCACGCCGACTCCCGTGCCCGCGCCGCCACTTCAGGACATCCGCGCGAACGCCGCTCCCGAACCCCCGGCCGCCCCGGCCGCGGGGCGGCTCCACCGTCCGGCCGGCGTCGCGGCGCTGTGCGCGGCCCTCGCCGTACTGCTGTCGGTCTCCGTACTCCTCGCCATCAGCCTGGGCCCGGCGCCGGTCCCGCCCGCCGACACCGCACGTCTCCTGTGGGCGGCGCTCACCGGAGGCCGCGTCGGGCCGGCCGACATCACGACGTACCAGATCATCTGGGAGATCCGCACCCCGCGCGTGCTGCTCGCGGCCCTCGTGGGCGCCGGGCTGAGCGCGGTCGGTGTCGCCGTCCAGGCGATGGTCCGCAACGCGCTCGCCGACCCGTTCGTCCTCGGCGTCTCCTCCGGAGCCTCTGTCGGCGCCGTCGGTGTCACGGTCACCGGCGGGCTCGCGGGACTCGGTCTCCACGCGGTGTCGGCCGGGGCGTTCGCGGGCGCGCTGTTCGCCTCCTTCCTGGTGTACGCCGCCTCCTCGCGCGGCGGCGCCCTGTCCCCGCTGCGGCTCGTACTCACCGGCGTCTGCGTCTCGTTCGGACTCCAGGCCGTGATGAGCGTGATCATCTACCTCGCGCCGAGCGGCGAGGCGACCAGCACCGTCCTGTACTGGACGATGGGCAGCTTCGGCGCGGCCAGTTGGGCCGCCCTGCCGGTCGTGGCCGCGGCCGTCCTGCTCGGCATCGCGGTCCTGCGCCGGCGGAGCCGTTCCCTGGACGTCCTGGCACTCGGCGACGAGACCGCGATCAGTCTCGGCGTCAGCCCCGACCGGCACCGGCGGTTCCTGCTCCTCCTCGCCTCCCTGCTGACCGGGGTCATGGTCGCCGTCAGCGGCGCGATCGGCTTCGTCGGCCTGGTCATGCCGCACCTCGTACGCCTGGTGACCGGCGCCGGACACGCGCGGGTCCTGGCCCTCGCGCCCCTGGCCGGGGCGGTGTTCATGGTGTGGGCCGACCTGATCGCCCGCACCCTGGCCGCTCCCCGCGAACTGCCGCTCGGCGTCATCACCGCGCTCGTCGGAGTACCGGTCTTCATCACCCTGATGCGCCGCAGGAGCTATCTCTTCGGAGGCCGCTGACATGGAACTCTCCCTCGACGGCGTGACGTTCGCGCTGGACGGCGACACCCTGGTGCGGGACCTGTCCCTGCACGTCGGCACCGGCCAGATCGTCGGTCTCGTCGGCCCCAACGGCAGCGGCAAGTCGACCGCCCTGCGCTGCGTCTACCGCGCGCTGAGACCCACCGGCGGAACGGTGCTCCTCGACGGGCGCGACCTCACCTCGCTGACGCCGCGCGAGAGCGCGCGGGCCGTCGCCGCCATGACCCAGGACAGCTCCGTCGACCTCGACTTCACCGCGGAGGAGGTCGTCTCCCTCGGCCGGGCCCCGCATCTGCGCGGCAACCGGACGCCGAGCGAACGCGAACGGGGTCTGGTCACCGGCACCATGGCCCGGCTCGGCATCGGCCATCTCGCCCACCGCGGGATCCTGACCCTCTCCGGCGGCGAACGCCAGCGCGTCCTGGTGGCCCGCGCCCTGGTCCAGGAACCGGAGGTCCTGGTCCTGGACGAGCCGACCAACCATCTCGACATCCGCCACCAGCTCGAACTGCTCGCCCTGCTGCGGGGATCGGGCCCGACCGTCCTGGTCGCCCTGCACGACCTCAACCTCGCGGCAGCCGCCTGCGACCGGCTCGCCGTCCTCTCCCGGGGCCGCCTCGTCGCCTCGGGCACGCCCGAGGAGGTCCTCACCGCCGAACTCCTGCGGGAGGTGTTCGGCGTCCGGGCCGACGTCGTACGCCACCCGCGCACCGGCGATCCGCAACTGCTGTACGTACTCCCGGCCCACCCGTGACCGGCACCGGCGACCAGCACCGGCGACCAGCACCGGTGTCCGGCACCCGTGAACACCACCACGAACAGAGAGAGACCCATGTCCCCACGTCCCGCGGTACGCCGACCCGCCCTGCCGGTCGTCCCGGCCCTGATCCTCGCCGTCCTGCTGAGCGGCTGCGGCGCCGACATCGAGACCGACTCCGAGGCGGGCGCCGAGGTCACGGTGCGCCGGTGCGGCGAATCCGTCCCGTACACCGTCCCGGAGAAGGCCGTGGCCTACGAAGGCGGCAGCGCCGACAAGCTGTTCAGCCTCGGCCTGACCGACCACGTACTCGGCTATGTGATGCCCCCGGCCAACCCGCCGGTGAGCGAGTCCCCCTGGGCCGCCGAGTACGCCGAGGTCGAGATGCTCAGCGACGACCTCCTCAACAAGGAACTCGTCGTCTCCCACAAGTCCGACCTCGTCGTCGCCGGCTGGAACTCCGGCTTCAGCGACCGGCGCGGCATCACACCCGAGATCCTCGACAGACTCGGCATCCAGAGCTTCATGCACACCGAGAGCTGCTACAACTACCCGGGTTTTCCCGAGAGGACGGCCCCCTTCGACGGCCTCTACACCGACCTCGAACGGCTCGGGAAGATCTTCCGCGTGGAGGACAGGGCGACCGAGGTCGTCGACGGCCTCAAGGAGCGCGTGAACAAGGTCAGGACTGCCGCGCCGAAGACCGACCCGCTGCCGGTGTTCCTCTACGACTCCGGCACGGACCAGCCGTTCACGGCCGGCAGCCAGGTCCCGCCGAACGACATCATCAAGACCGCCGGGGCCCGGAACATCTTCGACGGCCTCGACGAGCGCTGGACCCAGGTGAACTGGGAAGCCGTCACACGGGCCGCACCCGAGGTGATCATCATCCTCGACTACGGCGACCAGCCGGCGAAGGAGAAGATCGACTTCCTGAGGAAATCCCCGCGCACCAGCCGGCTCCCGGCCGTGCGGAAGAACCGGTTCTTCGTCCTCGACTACAACGAAGGCATCAGCGGTCCGCGGAACATCGACGGCCTGGAGAAGTTCGCGGCCTACCTCACCTCACTGAGTCGCTGAACCTCAGGGCTGTCCGAGGACGGCGGCCGGCCGGCGGGCCGCGACGCCGCGCGGCTCCGACGGAGTGTCTGCGTACGGGTGCGGGTGGAGGCTGACAGCATCGGTCGGGCGGTGGATCCGATGGTCACCGCGAGCAACCGCCCCGTGCGCGGGCCGCCTCTCCGGCACCCCGGCGCCGCCCCCGCGCGGCGGCGGCGACCGCGAGAGGCAGCACCCATGGCGCCACGCACCCACTGGCTGTTCGGGGACCAACTCGGTCCGCTTTTCATCAATCCGCGCCACGGCGGCCCCGACGCCCGGGCACCGGTGGTCATGATCGAGGCCCGCTCGGTGCTGCGCCGCCGACGTTTCCACCGGGCCAAGGCGCATCTCGTCCTGTCGGCGATGCGGCACCGCGCCGCCGAACTCGGCGACCGTGTCACATATGTCCGGGCCGAGACGTACGCCGAGGGCCTGGAGCGGGCCCTCGGCCGCCCCGTGTCCCGCCGGTCGGCCACGCGTGACGGCGACGCGGGCGGGCGACTGACGGTCTGCCACCCCACCTCACGCCGGGCGCTGGAATTCGCCCAAGCGCTGGAGGGAGTCGAGGTCCTGCCGGCGAAGGGCTTCATGGTGAGCCACGACGACTTCGCGGAATGGTCCGGCGGCCGCGGCGGTGGACAAGGTCTGCGGCTGGAGGGCTTCTACCGCTGGGTGCGCGGGCGGCACGACCTGCTCATGGACGGCGACGAGCCCGCCGGCGGCCGGTGGAACCTCGACCACGACAACCGCGAACCCCCTCCGCGCGGCCGGGAGACGCTCGACGTCCGGGGGCCCTGGCGCCCGCGCGAGGACTCCATCGACGAGGAGGTACGCCACGACCTCGACCGCTGGGAGCGCGACGGCGCCGTCTCCTTCGTCGGCCGTGACGGCCCCAGGCGCTTCCCCGCCACCCGGCGCGAAGCCCTGTCCGCGCTGCGGCACTTCATCACTCACCGGCTGCCGGACTTCGGCCGCCACGAGGACGCGATGCTCGCGGCCGACCCGGTGCTGAGCCACAGCCTGCTCTCCGCGCCCCTGAACCTCGGACTCCTCGATCCGGCCGAGTGCGTGGAGCGCGCCGAGCACGCCTACCGGGCCGGCGACGCGCCCCTCAACAGCGTCGAGGGCTTCGTCCGGCAGATCGCCGGCTGGCGCGAGTACGTCTGGCACCTCTACTGGCACTTCGGCGAGGACTACCGCCACCGCAACGCGCTGCGCCACACCACCCCCCTGCCGGACTGGTTCCTCGACCTGGACGCCGACGCCGTCACCGCCAACTGCCTGTCCACCGTGCTCGCCCAGGTACGCGACACCGGCTGGACCCACCACATCCCCCGCCTGATGGTGCTCGGCAGCCGCGCCCTCCAGGACGGCTGGGACCCGGCGGCCGTCACCGACTGGTTCCACCGCTGCTTCGTCGACGGCTACGACTGGGTGATGCTCCCCAACGTCGTCGGCATGTCCCAGTACGCCGACAACGGCCTCATGACCACCAAGCCCTACACCTCCGGCGGCGCCTACATCCACAGGATGAGCGACCTCTGCGGCCCCTGCGCCTACCGCCCCACCGACCGCACCGGAGACCGCGCCTGCCCGTACACCGCCGGCTACTGGGCCTTCCTGCACCGCCACCGCGCCCGGCTGGCCGCCAACCACCGTATGGCGCGCGCGGTCAAGGGTCTCGACCGCCTCGGCGACCTGCCGGAACTCCTCGACTCGGCTTCGCGGCGCGGCGACACACCTCCCTGACCGGTGTGCTTGTGCCCTGCCGGTTCGCATTTCACTTCGGGACTTAATTCGTTACCGAAAACACCGTCGAAACGGGCTACCGGAATAAATTACCCGGCGGTCTGACCAGCACTGTCGTGATCGCCAAGTGGGCCGTAACGGGAACTGGTTGACGGTTCTCGTGATAGGGTCTTATTGATTCACAGGACGCCACGAAAAAAGGGGAATGGCGTGAATACCGAGAAGGTTACGGCTCGACGTCTTACGGCCGAAGAGGTTTCGGAGTTGGGCCTCCAGGACGGCATCTTCGTCTCGGCAGAGATGGATGGCCTTCCTCTCGACTGCTACGCCCCGGCTTTCCTTACGGAGCCGGGTAAGAATTTCGAGGGAGGTTCCTTCACCGCGAGGACGTCCTTCGGCCAGGAAATCCACGTTCTCCCGGACAATGCCGAAGAACGCGGAATCTGGATCGCCGACAAGGCGGGGGAGGAAATCGAGGTTCTCCAGAGCGCCGGTGTCCTTCTGAATCTCGCTCTCTTCGTTCCCAACGGAAACATGGAATCCCTGGATTCCCTCTACGCCGCCGCCCGGGACGCCTTCGGCGCGGGGATCGTCCAGCGCTGGAGCGAGGAAGTCGTCGCGGTTCCGGACGTGAAGGTCGACCTGTTCGAGGAGCCGGCCCGGGGACGCAAGAACGCGAGCAGCCAGCGCGACCGCCGCGCCCTGGACATCTACCCGACCCGGGTGCGCTTCCTGGAGCCCAGCGACGGCTGGAAGTTCATCGTCGAACCGCACAAGGAAGTCGTCGACGACACACCGACGATCTGACCTGATTCCGGATCGGGAATCACACCGGCGGCGGGGCTGCCGCCGGTAAGGCTCGACGACAACGCCCGGCCGGGGTTTCCCCGGCCGGGCGTTGTCGTGCGTACGGTGCCGCTCTCCGCCTCACCTCCGGGGACGGGGAGCCGGGAATCCGGGCGCGACGCCGGAGTTGCGGGCGGGCGGAAGGCTGCGCACGGTGGAGGGGACGGGGAGTCGTCCGACGCCGCCGAGCAGAGGGCCACGATCATGAGCACCACGGAAACCTCCCGGACCGGGTCGGCGTGGCCGCTGTTGCGCGTCGACGACTGGGTCGATACGCGCGAGACGCTGCACATGTGGGTGCAGATCGTGGGCAAGGTCCGGCTGGCGCACGCCCCCCTGCTCAACCACTGGTGGCAGGTGGCCCTTTACGTCACTCCCCGTGGGCTGACCACCTCCGCCGTTCCTTACGGCGCCGGAGCCTTCGACATCGAATTCGACTTCGTCGACCACGTGCTGCGTGTGCGCACCAGCGACGGCGGAGCCCGCGCCATCGCCCTGGAGTCGATGCCGGTGGCCGACTTCCACGCCCGCGTCGGGCGGGCGCTGGAGGAACTGGGCGTCCCCACGACCATCCAGGACCATCCGAACGAGGTCGAGCCGGCGGTCCCGTTCTCGCAGGACTACCAGCACCACACCTACGACCCGCGTGCGGCGCACCTGTTCTGGCGGCAACTCCTCCAGGCGAACCGTGTACTGGGTGAATTCCGCGGGCAGTTCGTCGGCAAGGTGAGCCCGGTGCACTTCTTCTGGGGGGCGATGGACCTGGCGTGCACCCGGTTCTCCGGGCGCACCGCGCCCACACATCCCGGGGGCGCCCCGAACTGCGGTGACTGGGTGATGGTGGAGGGGTACTCGCACGAGCTGAGCAGTTGCGGTTTCTGGCCCGGCGGCGGGGACGAGGGGGCCTTCTACTCGTACGCCTACCCCGAGCCCGCCGGATTCGCCGACAGCCCGGTCACCCCGTCGGAGGCCTTCTACAGCCGCGAGAACGGGCAGTTCCTGCTGCCGTACGAGGCGGTACGCACCGCCGCCGACCCGGACCGCGCACTCGCCGGCTTCCTGCGCAGCACCTACGCGGCGGCGGCGGACGGCGCCGGATGGGACCGGGCGTCGCTGGAGACGGACCCGGAGCGCTGGGCCGACCGCTGAGCGCCGGCGGGCGGAGCGGCGGCGGACGAGCGCACCAGCGCACGAGCGCACGAACTGTACGAGCGGAAGGACGACCCTCATGACTCCCCGTGACGACTGGCCGACGCCCGCGCAGGGCCTGGTGCTGACCCACTTCCTGACCGTGCGGGACGTCGCGGTCTCCCGCCGCTTCTACGCCGATGTGTTCGGCGGCCAGGTGGTGCTGGAGGAGAACCCCTGCATCGTGAAGATCGCCAACGGCTGGATCATCATGAACCCGGGCGGCGGCCCCACACCCGACAAGCCCGACGTCGTCCTCACCGCCCCCGAACCCGGCGACCCCGTGTCCTCGTTCCTCAACGTACGGGTGGCCGACATCGCGGCCTTCCACGAGCAGGCGGTCGCCAAGGGCGCGCGATTCCTCACGGAGCCCCTCGACCGCAAGGCCGAACTCCGCTGCTACATCAGGGACCCGGACGGTTATCTGATCGAGGTCGGTCAGGCCACCGGCATGCTGGAAGGCACCTTCGCGGATCGCACCGACCCGCCGGAAAGCGGGACGTGACTCTCCCGGAGGCCGGCGCGGCCCGGCACGATCGGGCACCGGCTGAATCCCCTCCGTGGCCGGTCCGGGTCACCGCCGACGAGAACTGGCCACCGCGGTCGTAGGGGCGCACGATGGAAATGACGCCTCCGGCAAGGGCATCTCGCGATTCTGGACGCCGGGGCGTGAACGCAGGAAGGAGGTGCGACGTCATGACCCAGTTCATGGACGTCCACCACGGAATGAAGGGCATCACCGCCGACCAGCTGAAGCAGGCCCACCGGGCCGACGTCGCCATCGAGACGGAGGAAGGCGTCCACTTCGAGAGAGTCTGGGCGGACCCGCAGTCCGGCACGGTCTACTGCCTCTCCGACGCCCCCTCGGCGGAAGCGGTCCAGCGCATCCACGGCCGAACGGGCCACCGGGCGGACGAGATCCACTCGGTCCCCCTGAGCGCGTAAAGGCAGTCCACCCCGCCCCGCGGGTTTGTCGCCGGTCTCCGTCGGATTCGTCCGTGATCGGTAACAGCGGGATCCCGCAGGGGTGTTCGCCTGTCTCCATCGGTGCGGGGCATCGGCGGTGACGGCGAAGGGGCGGGGACATGGCACGGCACAAGGGCAGGGGATGGCACGGCCGGCTCCTCGCGGCGGCGCTCGGTGTGACGGCGGTGGCCGCGGCCACCTCGGTGTGGAGCGCGCAGGCCAACCCCGCGGGCGGGCAGCAGTCGTCACCGCCCGCCGTCTCGGTGCCGGACACCCCCGCCCAGGACCGGAAGGTGGCCCAGGTGGCCGCGGAGATCGCCCACGCCTCGGACGCCGGCCCCCAGGGCGTCAACATCACCATCGACGACGGACCGGACCCGGTCTGGACGCCGCAGGTACTGCGACTGCTCAAGGACAGTGGTACGAAGGCCACGTTCTGCATGGTGGGCACACAGGCCCAGGCGCACCCGGACCTGGTCAAGGCGGTCGTGGCGGACGGACACCGCCTGTGCAACCACACCGTCTCGCACGACACCACCATGGACACCAAGTCCGAGGCCTACCAGTCGAAGCAGATCCTGGACGCCGAGCGCATGATCACCAAGGCGTCCGGGGGCGTCCGGCCCGAGTACTACCGCGCCCCGGGCGGTGCTTTCACCCCGTACAGCCGGGAACTCGCCGCGTCCCGGGGGATGCGGCCGCTGGGCTGGAACGTCGACTCCAAGGACTTCGAGCGTCCCGGCGCGGACGCCATGGTCGCCACGGTCAAGAGCGAGATCCCCAACGGCCCGACGGTCCTCTTCCACGACGCGGGCGGCGACCGCTCCCAGACGGTGGCCGCACTGCGTGAGGTGCTGCCCTGGCTGCGGGACCAGGGATACTCCTTCGGCTTCCCCGTCCGCTGACCGAACTGTGCCCGTTCTGACGTCCGGCCCCTTCAGGGGCCCGAGGGGGCGGGCCCCTGAACACCGGCCCGGAACGCCCCGCCGTCGTGCCGCCCGCTCAGTACGGGCGGCAGACCGCTTGCCGTGAGAATCAGTGCAGCACCTTGGTCTTCGCCTTCTGGAATTCGTGGTCGGAGATAGCACCCTTGTCGTGCATCTCGACCAGCTTCGCGAGCTGTTCCGCCTCGCTGGCCCCGGTTCCGGCCCCGGCGGTCGTGCGGACGTATTCGTCGAAATCATGCTGCCGGGCCCGCGCATGCTTCCGTTCACGCTGTCCCATGCCGCGACCGCGCACGGCCACGTAGACGAAGACTCCGACGAAGGGCAGGAGGATCACGAACAGCAGCCAGCCGGCCTTGGCTCCTCCGGTCATGTCGTCCCTGAGAACGTCGGCGATGACTCGGAAAAGCAGAATCAGCCACAACACGCTCAGGACGAAGAAGAAGACCGTCCAGAAGGCACCCAGGATCGGATAGTCGTTTGCCAGCGTTACTTCTCCGGTCATGGTCTGTTCTCCGCTCGTGGGGGCCGGGAATGCGTCCTTTCCCCCCGGTCCCGCGCTGCGCGTCCACCGATCTCAGCGGCTGCGCGATCCTGCGGGCGCGGGCACTCTCAGGCCATGGTGACGCTTTGCCCAGCGCCCCGCCACCCGGACGGACCGCACCCCGGGACCGGCTGTCCCCGGCCCGGCGGCGGCCCCTACGGCCCGGGGGCGCGGAAACTCACCTGCCGGCGGGCCGCCTCGTCGATTTCCTCGATGGTGAGAAGTGGAGTGGCGCGGGTGTGGAGGGCGCCGCTGGCTTTGACGGTGAGACTGACGGCGGCCATGGAGACCGGGTCGGGGAAATCGATGATGAGCACGATGTCGTCCTCCCCGAAGGCGAAGTACATGGCCTCCACCGTCCCGCCGAGACCGCCGACGACCTGATCGACGGCGGCCCGTCGCCCGCTCGCGCCTTCGCTGAGCAGCCCTTTCGTACCCTCGTGCGTATAGCTGGCCTGGATGAGATATTTCGGCATGGGAAAGACGCTCCGTGCCCGTCGATTGTCCGTTGACGCAGATCCAGAGTGAACTTCCCTGGTCGCACTTCTCCCTACTTGCCCAACGGCCGGATTCACTCGTTGGGAGCTGAACCCCTTTGCGCCGGCCACTCCCGCCGGTTCTCCGTCAGTCCCTCGCGAGGGGGTCTGCCGCGCCGAGGTCGTGTCGCACGACGCCGCGGAGTCCGGCATCTGCCGCGTCGAATCCGTCCTTCAACTCGGTGCAGCCGCCGGGATGTTCCCCTCGGCCCGCGAGGCCCTCGTCCGCCCGGACGGAAGAACCCGGCCGATCGGACCGGAAGCATGGAAGATCGGCCGACGCCGGGCCGGAGATCGCGGGCTAGCGTTCTTCTCGGTAGGGAACACCACGGAGAGGAAGACCCGATGGACCAGCGAACCTCCGACCGCGACGCCGGCGTGACCGCCGAGTTCGAGAGCGACGTCGTCAAGCTGTTGCTGGAGACGATGAGCAACGTGGCCAAGCAGGGGCGCGAGGACGTCGGTACGGAAAGTGTGCTGGCCGCGCTGGTGTCGGACGACTGGGCCGCCGGTTCCGCGATCGCCCGCGGGATGAAGGCCGCCGGATCGCTCGGCGGTTCGATCGGGGCCCGTGGGACATCCGTGTGGGTCAGCCACGACACGGGTGACGGCGCGGAGGGAGACCCGGACGACGAGCGGGAGATCGACTCCCTCTGGCGGGAGGTCCAGCAGGACTGGGCCAAGAAGCTGAGCTGGAAGAATCGCAAGAAGGCGGAGGAGGAGCGGGACAGTGTCGAACTCCCGCCGATGACAGGTGCGTTGCGGACCTGTCTGCGCAACGCGGTGAAGACGGCGCGGGAGGAGGGCGGTGTCTCGGTGCGCGTCCGCCATGTGGCGCACGCACTGGTCGAGTTGCCCGACACCCGTGCCCGCGAGGCCATGGTCGTGGAGAAGCTGGACGTCTCCGCCGCCGCGGCGGCGCTCGACGCGTTGCGGGGCGGCGACACGGTGCCCGAGCCCGGCTCGGTGCTGATGCTGCGCAAGTCGGGGACGTTCGGGAAGAGCGGCAATCCGCTGACCCGCAAGCTCAGCGCCTGGGTGTTCGGGGGCGGCGCGGGGTTCGGCTCCGCGGTCGTGAGCGCGGTGCGCGCGGAGGCGCTGCGGGGGGCGGTGCGGCGCGGGGCGTCGGAGCAGGAGCCCGTCGACGTACTCCTCGGCATACTGGCGCTGGACCGGTCGTTGACCGTCGCGGAACGTGAGCTGCCCGAGAAGCTGACAGGCGCCAACCAGGGGGCGGAGCTGCTGCGCCGGCACGGCGCGCGGCAGGACGCCCTCGCCCGGTTGCTGTTCTCCTCCACCGGGGCCGCGGCGGGAGAGCTCCCGGTGGCCGACGGCACGGGCGACCGTGACCGACGGCTCCTGCACGTCACGCAGTTCACCGCCTCCTCCCAGGACTCGCCCACGGTCGGTACGACCCACCTGCTGGCCGCCCTGCTGGACAAGACCGGGACGGACGCGGAGTCCGCGGCGGAGATCGAGCGGGTACTGACCGAGAGCGGGGTCGACGTCGCCGCGCTGCGCGCGGAGCCCGAGCTCCGGGTCCCGGGAGGAGCGGCGCGAGCTGCCTGAGGCCGTAAGGTTCGCCGACGCGTATGACGAGCAGAGCCGTTGAGAACGGCACCCACACGGAGGAAACCATGCGGCCGGCAGCGCGACCGTGGAGGCGGATGTGCCGCGAGGCCGCCGCGATCCGGGACGAGGTGCGCGCCGCGCCCCGGCGGACCGTCGTCACGGAGTCCGTACTCGTCGGCCTGGTCCTGCTGTGCTCGCTGACGCCGATTTCGCTGATACCGCCGGCCCACCCGGTCCCCACGGCCCTCCTGGGCGTGTGGGTGGCGCTGCTCGTGCCCGCGCGGCGGGTGTATCCGGCGCTGACGATCCTGGGCTGTCTGCCGGTGATCGCCGGGGAGAACGTGTGGGCGATGGCGGTGGCGCCGTGCCTCGTGTGGTCCGCCGCGCGCCGCATCGCCCCGGCACGGCGCGCCTGGGGGGTGGTCGGGGCGAGCTCCGCCGGCTCCGTACTGGCGGCGGTCGGCGCCCAGTCCCTCAGCGGACTCCCGACGATGCCGTACGTGGTGGCCGGCGCCGGCGTGAGCGCGCTGTTCATCCTGCTGCCCGGGCTGTCGGGCCTCATGCTGGGGCGCCGCCGTCCGCTGACCGGGCTGCTGCGGGAACGCAACGCCTACCTCGAACAGGCCCGCCTGCTCACCGACGAGGCGGCCCGCATGGAGGAACGGGCGCGCATCGCCGCCGAGATGCACGATCTGCTCGGCCACCGCATCGGCCTCATCTCGATGCACGCCGGAGCCCTCCAGCTCGCCGCCGAACGGCAGGCGCCCCCGCTGGCCGCCCAGGCCGAACTCCTGCACACCACGGCGGGAACGGCCATGGAGGAGCTGCGCGGCATCCTCGGTGTCCTGCGCCACCAGTCCCACGAGGAGACCGGCGAGCGGGGAACCCGCGAGGATCTCGCGGCCCTCGTCGCGGACTCCCGGAGCGCGGGAGCCGACGCCGAACTGCACTGGAACGCGACCCGGCCCGCGGACGCGGATGCCCGCACCCGGCAGGCCGTCCACCGTGTCACCCGCGAAGGACTGGCCAACGCGCTGAAGCACGCGTCCGGCGCGCCTGTCCGCGTGACGTACCACGACGAGGGGGACACGGTGGTGGTCACCGTCGTCAACGACGCCCCGCCGGTGCCCCGTTCGGCCGGGGGCGGCAACCGCAGCGGACTCGTCGGCCTCCGGGAGAGGGTCGGCCTGCTCGGTGGCGCCCTCGACGCCGGACCGTGCCCGGGGGGCGGCTTCGCCCTCTCCGCCCGGATACCCGCCCGGCCCGCCGCGCCTCCCGTGTACGCCAATCCGCCCGAGCGGGTGTCCGGCGGGGCGGGCTCCCAGCCCCCGCTGTCCACGGAGGTCCTCACCTGGCCCCGCCTCCTGGGCGGGGGCTGCGCGGCGATGCTGGTGTTGCTGCCGACGGTCGGCGGCACTCTCGCCCTGCTGATCATGGCGGTTCTACAATGAGCCGATGATCCGTGTGCTGATCGCCGACGACGAGGCACTGATGCGGGCCGGGATCCGGCTCATCCTGGAGAACGACGACGAGATCCGTATCGTGGCCGAGGCACAGGACGCCCGCGAGGCCGTCGAAGCCTGTCGCGCACACCTCGTCGACGTCGCCCTCCTCGACATCCGCATGCCCGGCGACGGCATCACCGGCGCCGCCGAGATCGCCCGCCACTCGCCCCGTACCCGGGTGGTGATGCTGACGGCCTTCGGCGAGGAACCGAGCGTCACCCGCGCCCTGCGCGCGGGAGCCCACGGCTACCTCCTGAAGGACACCGGCCCCCGCGACCTGATCGACGCCGTACGCCGCGCCGCCGCCGGCGAACCCGTCCTCGCCCCGCAGGTCACCCGCCAACTCATCGACTTCCGGACCCGGTCGGGCCACGACAACGACGCCGCGTCCCGCCGGATCGCGGACCTCACACCGACCGAACGGGACGTCCTGCGCCTGCTGGGCACCGGCCTCTCCAACGCCGCCATCGCCGCACAGCTCCACCTGAGCTCCGGCACGGTCAAGGCCCACATCAGCAACATCCTCACCCGCACCGCCTGCACGAACCGCGTCCAGGCGGCGGTGCTGGCCCAGGAGGCGGGTCTGCACGACTGACCCCGGCGACGCTTTCGGACGCAGTCGCGGGGCGGGACGCGCCCGGTACGGCAGCAGGGCCCGGACCGCACGTCGCGGTCCGGGCCCTGCCCCTTGCTGTGCCGCGCCTGCGGCTGCGGTGCGTCAGCTCTGTTCCGTGTCGTCGTCCGTCTGTCCGGCGTCCTCGGATGCGCCTGCCTTCTCGCGCATCTTGCGCACCAGTTCCGCCTTCCGGTCGGCGGCACCCTTGCGGTCGAGGTTGCGGTGCGGGCCGTTGTTCTGCCGTTCGGCGCGGGACAGCCGCTTGCGCTGGCCGCCGCCCATGCCCACGGGGTTGTTGATGTTCTTGCTCACGGTCATGGGTTCTCCCGGAGTGATGTGAAGTGATCTAACGGATCTGTCGGTGGGGGACTTGCGTGGCGACGTCGAGGGGGACGTCAGCAGGGGCTCGTCACGCTCTCACTCGTCAATCTGCGTCTGGAAGAACATGACAAAGACGGTACCCGGTTCCATCGGTCCCGCTCGCCCGTCCCTCGCCGCCACCCCGAAACCACGAGGTCACACGCCTGCCCCTTAGGCTGCTGCCGTTGGCCGATGCGTCAGAGTGGGGGAGCGGGCCGATGAATGGTGCGACGGATGTCTTCCAGCCGCTTCAGGCGGGCGACCCGCCCGTGGTGGCGGGCTACCGGCTCGCCGCCCGGCTGGGGGCCGGTGGCATGGGCCGGGTCTACCTCTCGCACACCCAGGGTGGCCGGCCCGTGGCGATCAAGGTTGTTCGGCCGGAGCTGGCGGACGACCCGGACTTCCGGCGGCGGTTCGGCCGGGAGATCAGGGCTGCCCAGCGGGTCCGCGGGGCGTACACAGCCGAGTTGATCGACGCCGACGCGGACGGCGTACCGCCTTGGCTGGCCACGTTGTACGTCCCCGGTCCGTCCCTGGCGGAGGCCGTGGCCCGCCGTGGCCCGCTGTCGGTGACCGCCGTGCTGTGGCTGATGGCGGGGATGGCCGAGGCGTTGCAGGCCATACATGCCGAGGGCATCGTGCACCGGGACCTCAAGCCGTCGAACGTACTGCTGGCCGCCGACGGGCCGCGTGTGATCGACTTCGGTATCGCGGTGGCCGCCGACGCGACGTCGTACACGGCGACGGGACACACGGTCGGCACGCCCGCCTACATGGCGCCCGAGCAGGCGTCCGGGGATGAGGTCACGGCGGCGGCCGATGTCTTCGCCCTCGCCCAGACGGCGGCGTTCGCGGCGCTGGGCAGGCCGCTCTACGGCGATGGCGCGGGCGTCTATGTCTTGTACAGGATCGTGCACTCCGCGCCCGAGTTGTCCCTGCTGCCCGAACCTCTGCGTCCGCTGTTCGCCCGCTGCCTGGCCGCCGACCCGGCTGAGCGGGCCACACCGGCGGAGATCGTGGAGTGGTGTCGGCAGCGGCTGGGAGGGGACGCCGACGCGGGCGGGGCACCGCCCGTGTGGCGGGAGATCAGCGGGCCGGAGGTCGTGGTTCCGCCACCGGTGCCCGACCCCACCCCGGCGCAGCCGCAGCCGCTGATCGGATATTCCCAGCCGTCGGCCGGGTTCGTGCGGCTGACGCAGGCGCAGGCGCAGGGGCGGCAGGGTCAGCTTCGCAGGCGGCGCATCGCGCGGGGGATGATCGTCGGTTCGGCGGTGGGCGCGCTGCTGCTGACGGTCCTGGCCTGGCGGGTCTTCGACGCGGAGGGCCGGGGCGACGACCGGGACACCACCGGCTCGTCGGCGTCCCCCACGGGACCGTCCGCACGATCATCTGATTCACCGGATTCGTCCGGCTCCTCGGACCCGGCGGCTCCGGGCGTCGCGGAACCGGCCGCCGGGACTTCACCGTCCTCCTCGGCCCCGCCCCGGGAGCCGCGTCCCGAGCCGTACCCCCTGGTCATGCTGGACAGGAAGAACTCGGTGAATCTCACCGACCCTCACGCGGAAGCGAAGGGCCGCACGGGGGACATCCGTTTCGGCTGCCCGACGAACGGCTGCCAACTGGAGAGCGATACGCATGTGTTCCTCCAGCTGTACGGAAAGCCGGGCGGCACCCTCGACGAGTGCCGTCGGCTGCTCAAGCACGAGAAGAACCACCGCCTCCCGCTCGCCGGCGCGGCGAACGGCAGCGAAATCTGCATCAAGGGCCCCTCGGGGGACATCGCCCTGTTCGTGATCTCGACGAAGTCGACCGCGATGCCGGACATCGCCTTTCTCCAGGGCGACTTGACGATCTGGCGAGGAGCGGCTTAGCCGCTCCATCGCTCCTGTCCACCAGCGACGGAGCGGGTGACGGCGAGGTGGAGCCGGGCCCGTCGAGGCCCGTGCGCCCATGCGCCGCGCCGGCAGGGGCGGTCAGCGCAGTCCGGCGAAGAGATCGTTCTCGGGTACGGCCGCGCCGGTGGCGTCCTTGACGCGTACGAAGGTCTCCATGCCCATCAGCTCGCCGAACCTCTCCTTGCCCATCTTGAGGAAGAAGATGTTCTCGCCCTGACTGGCGTGCGCGGCCAAGGCGTCGTACTTCTGACCGCTGAACGCCGTGGTGTCCACCCACGTGGTGATCTCGTCGTCGGGAAGACCGATCTCGGCCATCGCGGCGGCCTCCGCGGGATCCGGCTCCGGCATGTCCGGCTGAAACTCGCGCATGATCTCCCCGAACCGCTGCATCCCGGAGCGGGGCATCGTCGTCCAGTACACCTTCGGTGTCAGCTCGGTCATCTCCAGCGCCGCCATCGTGATGCGGTGGGCCTGGATGTGGTCGGGGTGGCCGTAGAAGCCGTTCTCGTCGTACGTGACGACCACATCGGGCCGGTAGTGCCGCATGAGTTCCGCGAGCCGGGCGGCGCCTTCCTCCACGGGGGTCTGCCAGAAGGAACCCGGGGCGTCGTTGCTGGGCCAGCCCTCCATCCCGGAGTCGGCGTAGTCCAGCATCTCCAGATCGCTGATCTTCAGGACGTCGCAGCTCTCCTTGAGCTCTTGGCGGCGCATCAAGGCGACGGCCGCCGGATCGTGACCGGGATCGCCCGGTTTGACACCCCCCGGCCCGTCACCGCAACCGCCGTCGGTACACGTCACGAGAACGGTACGGATGCCTTCCGCCGCATACCGCGCCAGGATCCCTCCGGTTCCGGTGGCCTCGTCGTCGGGGTGGGCGTGTACTGCCATGAGCGTCAAAGGCCGGTCAGTCATCAGAGTCCTCCTGCGGAAGTACGTCGCGGACCGAGTACGCGGCGGTCGCACCGCGATCATGGGCCCCCGGTCCTGGCGGGGCGGACGACCTCATGATCTCCATGCGGTACGCCGACCCCTCAACTGCAACCTCGCAGGCCGAACCGGTTGTTCCCGGCGCGGCGACCCGGCTCTCCGAGCATCGGCGTTTCGACGCCGGTCTCGGAGCGCGGCGCGGGCCGAGGGCCGCCGGCCGGGCGGATCGGCTCAGGAGGGGAGCCATGGGTCAGCCGTCCCCGCCCCCTTCGCCGCCGTCACCTCCGGCGAAGCCACCGTCATCCCTGCCGAAGTCGCCCCCTGCTCCGTCGTGGCGCCCACCGGAACCGGGACCACCGGAACGGGGACCACCGGAACCGCCGGACGAGAACTTGGCTCGTCCGTCGGTCAGCAGCCAGAGCAGACCGATAATCGCCCACAGCCACCAGAACGTCGTCGCGTAGCTCACGACCACGTCCACGAGAAAGGCCAGAACGTTCTCGACGGTCACACCCGGCTCGCCGTGGCCGAGATTGCCGTCGGCCGCGCCGGATTCCCTGAACGTCTCGAAGTTCCGCTGCGTCGCGTGTTTCTCCATTTGTGTCCTGTCGGAGTCGGAGTCGGAGTCGGAATTGGAGTCGGAGGAGGAGGCCTGTGGCAGGCCCCCGGAAAACTGGCGGTTGGCGCCTACCGCCGGGATGAGGCGACGACGATCAGAAGGAGGAAGAGCGTGATCCCGAGCATCGGCAGACAGCCGAGGGAGTTGGGGTTCCTCCGGTTGACTTCCATGCCGCCGCCGAGCACCAGTCCGGGGTGGCGGTCGACGTAGTGGGCGGCCGCGAGGTCCTCGGCCTCGGATTCGGTGGTCCACCGTGTGGAGAACCGGCATTCGCCACACCGGTAGCGGTGTGCCATGTGTGACTCCTTGATGTGCGGAGAGGGGGATGCCGAATGCGTGCCGCTGTTCGGCCGTGTGTGCGCCCAACTGCCCCGGCGGGCCCGGCGGTCAGGAGCGCCGCGGCGCGTCCTCGCACAGGGCTGTGTCCATCAGTTCGAGCAGTTGCGCGGACGGGAGCCGGCCGATCATGATCGCCACGTTCGTGACCACCGAGGCGTGGCGACCGTCGTCGGTGGTCAGGGTGTAGCTCTCGTAGCCCGGCACCTTGCCGGAGTGGCCCCAAGCCGTTCCGCCACACGACAGTGCACGCCTGTGGATCCCCAGGCCGTAGGCCGTCTCGGTGTTCACGGGCCGCACGGTGCACATCTCGGCGAGGCTCGCGGGGGAGAGGACATCCCCTGCCGCCAGGGCCCGGTAGAAGGCGGTCAGGTCCTCCATCGTGGAGACCATTCCGCCCATGCTGCTGTAGAGGGACGGGTCGTAGGAGGTCACAGGGGTCCACAGGTGGACGGGGCCCAACCGGGCGCCGTGGTAGCCGTTGACGGCCGGGGCGGGCAGGGCGCGCTCGCCGGGCGCGGGGAACACGGTGCGGGACAGACCGAGGGGTTCTATGACGCGCTCGGTCACGGCTCGGTGGACCGGCCGCCCCGTCAGCTCTTCGACGAGTACGCCGAGCACGTAGTAGTTCGTGTTGGAGTACGTGAAGCCGGTACCGGGCTCGGCGGTCGGGGGCGAGGAACTCAGCCCGTGCCGCACCAGCGCCGTGAGGCCGAAGGTGCCGTCCGGGTTCGGCTGGGGCGTACTCAATCCGGGGTAGGGGTCGTACGCGCCGATACCGCTGGTGTGCTGGAGCAGTTGGCGCACGGTGATCCGCGTACCGTCGTAGCCGTTGCCTGTGACGATGCCGGGCAGATACTCCTCGATCGGCGCGTCGAGGGAGACGCGGCCTTCCTCGGCCAGTTGAAGCACCACCACCGCGGTGAAGGTCTTCGTCTGGCTGCCGATGCGGAAGTGTTCGTCCGATCTGATGGGCCGATCGGTGTTGAAGGTGCCCGTACCCGCCGACAGCGTCCAGGATTCGCCGCCGGCCCCGGCATGGACCGCGGCACCCGGTCCCGCCACCGCCTGGAACGCCCTGAGCGCCGCATCCGTGGCCGGGTGGTCGGCCTCGGCCGTACCGGCATGCGCCGCCGGACTCGACAGCGCCAGCACCGACGCGCACACGGCGCCGATGACGGGGGCAAGCTTCTTACTCTTCCGTCTGATCATCGTGTTGTTCATCCCTTCGGGAAGGTCTCGGCTCGCTCGATCGAGCCGTTGGCCGGTTCGTCGCGGCAGTTCCGGACGCGGCCCTCGAAACGCAGCCCTCGAAACGCGGTACACGGTCCGCGAACGCGGGGCTCCGGCAGCCGTGGTCGCCGGCGGGTTGCCGGCTGCACCACGATGGGGTTCGCCCAGCTCAGAGAACAGTTCATGGACAGGTCAGGGACCGGCCATGTGTGACCGGTCGTCGCGCTACGCTCGGTCGTCCCGCGGCATCCGTAGGAAGTGGGAGCCCAGAGTGACCAACGAGCCAGGCACGTTCCTGCGCCAGTTGCGCAGACGCGCCCGCCTCACACAGGAGCAGCTGGCGGAGCGGTCCCAGGTGAGCGTGAGTACGATCCGCCGACTGGAGACGGGCAAGTCCACTGATCACCGGCTGAGGACACTGCACCTGCTGGCAGAGGCTCTGGAGGCCGACGCGGAGGAGCGGCACCGGCTCACGGCCATCTTCGACGGAGAGCAGCCGGGACCGGTCGGCCGGCAAGAGGAACCCGTACAGACCGCACCGCTCCCCCTCGCTCCGGCGGAGCCGGCGACCGGGGCGCTCTCCGACGCCGCCGCGTCACTGGCCCGTGAGGTCGGCCGCCGCTGGCAACGCGAAGAGAGACACCGCCGCGTCCATGACCCGTTCCCGCTGCCGGTGCGGTATCAGCCGGCCCCGGCCGATCTGATGGACCGTCCGGAGAACATCCAGCGCCTGCGGCCGGGCGCCGTACCCCGGGACCTGGACCTGAGCGGCGAGCTGCGAAGTGTGGTCGGCACCTACCGGAGCGTGGAGTCGCGGAGGCTGGTCGTACTCGGCCGGGCCGGCTCCGGGAAGTCCGTCCTGGCCATCAAGTTCGTCCTCGATCTCCTCGCGGCCCCAGCCTCTTCGGTCCCGGTCCCGGTCCCGGTGATCTTCAGTATCGGATCCTGGGACCCGCTCACCACCACACTGCGTGACATTCTGGTCAACCGACTCCTGCGGGACCACCCTCATCTGGCCCACCGGACAACCGACGGGGCGACGCTGGCCGGTGCACTGGTGGACGCCGACCTGATACTGCCGGTCCTGGACGGGTTCGACGAACTGGCCGAAGCCCTGCGCGGCCCGGCGCTGGAAGCGCTCAACGCCACCTCCCTCCCGCTGGTTCTGACCAGCCGGCGGGACGAGTACGCCCAGGCGGTCCGCCAGGTCCACGCGCCTCTGGTGTGGGCCGCCTGCATCGAACTCACCGACCTGACCGTCGAGGACCTCGCTGCGTATCTCCCCCGGACCGACCGCCTTTCCGTCTCCTCCGGTGGCCGGCACGGGGCGGGCGTGTGGGACGCCGTACTGGAGCGGCTGCGGGTCCGGGACACACCGGCGAGCGTCCGGCTCGGGCAGGTCCTGGGCACCCCGCTGATGGTCACTCTGACGCGGACGATGTACGGCGAGGCACCCGGAAAAGATCCGTCGGAGCTGTTCGACACCACACGCTTTCCCACCGAACGCCACCTGGAGGAGCATCTGCTGGCGGGCTTCGTACCCGCGCTCTACCGGCACCGCGCCCCCGAGCCGGTCGACGCCTACGGGCAGGTCAACCGCGACGCGGGCCAGGCCGAGCGATGGCTCGGCTATCTCGCGCACAGTCTGACCCGGGGCCCGTACGGCCGGCAGGACCTCGCCTGGTGGCGGCTCGGTGAATCCGTGCGGGTGTCGACGCGCATCCTGCACACCGTGCTGCTCTCCGGGCTGTGCATGGCCGCGGCCACCTGGCTCGTGGAACTCTTCGGGTACGCCTTCCTGTACACCAGAGAGCTGGAGCCGACGACGCTGCTGCTCCAGGGCGCGCTGGCCGCTCTCCTCTCCGGACTCGCCTTCGGCCTGGTGCACGGCGCGTTGGCCTTGTCCGGCCGGCCCGCGGCCCTCCCGGCCCGGGTCGGACTCGGGTTCTCCGCCACGGACCGCCGGGTCGGCCGCAGGCCGGTCCGTCATGCCCTCACCCGCTTCGCAGCTGGGCTGCTGGCCGGCTCGGTGCTGGGGATCGGGTACTCCTGGGCGGACTTCCTGGTGCGCATGCTGGACGACCAGTTCCCGGACGCGGAGTCGAGCAGCGTCGTGACCAGCAACATGCTGGTCCTCGGGCCGACCTTCGGTCTGACGGCGGGACTGGCCTTCGGGCTCCTCGCGGCGTTCGAGGCACCCATGGACATCGCCGCCGCTGCCACACCGATGCGGCTGCTGTCGGTCAACCGTGCCACGGCGGTCCGGCAGCTCCTCGTGCTGGTCCCGGCGATCACACTCGGCTGCGCCCTCGGCGGGTACGTCGTGGTCCGCCTGCTCCAGCAGGTGCTGTCCTGGGCAGTGATCTGGCCGCTGGAATGGGCTCTGCTCGTCGGCGCGGTCGGGGGCCTCGGAGGGGCGACGTCCTACGTGCTCGCCTTCACGGCCTGGGGGCAGTGGGTGACGGTGGCCCGGATCTGGCTGCCGCTGACGCGCAGACTGCCGTGGGACACCGTGGCGTTCCTGGAAGACGCCTATCGCCGGGGCGTGCTGCGCCAGACCGGCGCCGTCTACCAGTTCCGGCACATCCGGCTGCAACGGCACCTCGCCCAGTCGTACCGTGGCGCCGGCCACGGAAGGACGGCGGCGGAGGACGAGGGCTCACGTGCCGGTGGCAGCGCCCCGGCCGGTCGGTGACGCGGTCCGTCGGACACGACGTCCGACGAGCAGCGCATGCCGCAGTGTCCGCCGCCTCCAACTGAGGGCGATCGAGTCCAGCCGGCGCGAGGCCCGCGCTGGTACTGTCGGGTCACGCTTGCAGAGAGCCTGGGCCCGTGCCGGACAAGGCACGGGCCCAGGTCCGTTCAGGGCGCCGAAACGAGGAACCCCCAATGAAGGCGAAGCAATCGGACTCCGGTAGCTCCGGACCCGGCAGGTCCGACCGGAGAAGGGCCCCGCGGGGCGAGCTCTCGGTGCCGGGGACACGGGCGCCCGGCCTCCCTCCGGCCGTCTCCTTCGCGGAGCTGGAACTGCCGGTCGAGCTGATGGGGGTGCTGGCGGGGCTCGGGATACGGGAGCCGTTCCCGATCCAGGCGGCCACTCTGCCGAGCGCGCTGGCCGGCCGGGATGTCCTCGGCCGCGCGCGGACCGGCTCGGGAAAGACCCTTGCCTTCGGGCTCGCGCTCCTCGCACGTACGGCGGGCCGGCGCGCCGAACCGAAGCGCCCTCTCGCGCTGGTCCTGGTGCCGACGAGGGAACTCGCGCAGCAGGTGAGCGAGGCGCTGGCGCCGTACGCGGAGGCGCTCGGGCTCCGCTCGGCGACCGTGGTCGGCGGGCTGGCGATCGGCCGGCAGGCGGCGGCGCTCCGGGCGGGTGCCGAGGTCGTGGTGGCGACGCCGGGACGGCTGGCCGATCTCGTCGCCCGGCGGGACTGTCACCTGGACCGGGTGCGGATCGCGGTGCTGGACGAGGCGGACCAGATGTGTGACATGGGTTTCCTGCCGCAGGTCTCGGAGGCCCTGGACCGGACACCCCCCGGCGGGCAGCGGATGCTGTTCTCCGCGACGCTCGACCGCAACGTCGATCAACTGGTCAGGCAGTATCTGAGTGAGCCGGTGTTCGCCGCGGTCGACCGGGCGGAGGGCTCGGTCGCGACGATGGAGCACCACATACTGAACGTCCATCCCGCCGACAAGTACGTGACAGCCACCGAGATCGCGGCTCGGGACGGACGGGTGCTGATGTTCCTGGACACCAAGCACGGTGTGGACCAGTTCACCCGCCACCTGCGGAGCAGTGGCATACAGGCGGGTGCTCTGCACAGCGGGAAGTCGCAGCCGCAGCGCACGCACACGCTGGCCCGGTTCAAGGAGGGGGAGATCACGGTGCTGGTGGCCACCAACGTCGCTGCCCGTGGCATCGACGTCGAGCACCTGGACCTCGTGGTCAACGTGGATCCGCCGTCCGACCCCAAGGACTACCTCCACCGCGGCGGGCGCACGGCGCGTGCCGGGGAGTCCGGCAGCGTGGTCACGCTGGTCACGCCCGGCCAGCGCCGGGACGTGAACCGGATGATGTCGGATGCCGGGATCCGGCCCACGGTCGCCCAGGTTCGCTCCGGCGAGGAGAGGCTGACCAGCATCACAGGCGCGAAGCGCCCGCCGGTGCAGGACGGGGCGAAGACCGGCAACGCGGCGTTCCGGGGCCTGGGCACCCGCGCGGGCCGCCCGCCCAAGGAATCCCGCAAGGCCGCGGAGGCACGCACGATGGCGGAGGCCCGCAAGGCCGCCCGCGCGCGTAGGGCCCCCTGAGCCTCGGACCGACTGGAGCGTCAAGGAGTGCCGATGGCGAACAGGGTCCAACGACCCCATGAGGAAGCCGAGTTCGAGTTCATCCTGGCGAGGGCGGACATGCCGGTGCTCGCGTACTTCTACGGGGTGTGGCCCAAGGCCGCGGCAGCGTGCAAGGAAATGGACGCCCTGGTGCGGGAGGCGGCCGACGTCCACCAGGGCCGACTGATCGTGGTCCGCGCCGACATCGCAAGGTGCCCCGGCCCCGTACGGCGATACGGCGTCACCGGCGCGCCCTCCTTCGTGCTGATCGATCGGGGCGAGGCGACGGCGGCCTGGAGCGGTCCGATGTCCAGGACGGCGCTCGGGGAGTTCATCGAACGACGAGACCGAAGCGAACCCGGGCACCGCGCGCCGGCGGATGACCCACCCCCATGATCACGGAACGCCGGCGCAACTTCCGGGTGCTGATTGTCGGCGCCGGTACTTGGCGCACCGATTGACCGCCGGATGTTGTGCACAAGTAGTGCGGGGTCTTCGAATTGGACTAGACAAAAACAACCCCCGGGCCGCTGGCCTGGGGGTTCGTCGTGGAGCGGGTGACGAGAATCGAACTCGCGCTCTGAGCTTGGGAATCCACGGCGCCCAGGAACAACGCAAGGATCTGACCAGGGATTACTTGGGTGTACGAGCTGCTGGAGCCCTTTTGGATTGACCGCTTCTGACTTGGTGTACCGCGTTGAAGGGCTGAGTTGGGGCTGGACCGCCATTGGGGGACGGACGACTGCTCCGGCGGCCCAGTTCCGCGCGTGGCGAGAGGCGATCGCGGGGTGGTGTGCTGGCGCGAACGATTCACGGGGACGTGTGGCTGTGGCGACGGACGAGTCGTCGGGGGCACCAGCCTGCTGTTCGATCTGCGGGTGCACGGGGTCAGCGGCGGGCAGGAGTCGGAGCTGACGATCGTTTGGTTGGCCAACGACATCCGCGCGGCCCGTGACCATCCATGAGTCCGCCGCTACGTCGGCCGTCACCGATAAGTGCCAGTTCACCGGCGTGCTGCCAATGGTGAGCTTGCGCTTGGGGTTTGTTGTCCGGCGGAAGAGGCGGATGGCGAAGGCGTCTGGATCTTCCACGTCGACCTTGGCCAGTGCGGTGCCACTGGCTGAGGTGATTCCGATCTCGGTGGTCCGCTGCCCTTGACAGCGACCGCAGTGTCGATTCGGAGCGAGAGCTCAGCTCCGCCAGCATAAATCGTTTCACTTCCACCTCAGTTGTTTCTTTCGTCCAATCCATTGACCTGCTTTCTGGGCAGCGCCTAGCTTCTGAGCACCTGAATGAAACCTTTCACTCACTGGGGCTGCCCATGTCCAGACACCCGACGCGCAGAACCGCCCTGCAGCTGGGGGCCGCCGCGTCCGCCTCTGTCGTGTTCACCGGGCCCCGGGCGTCCGCCGCCGCGCAGGGCAAAGGCAAGGGCGCGCCCCCTGCGCCCACCGGCCTGCTGACCGACCTGCTGCCGCAGGCTCTGGGTAGCACCGCCGGACAGCGGCCCCGGTTCAGCTGGCAGGTCCCCGACCTCGGCCCCTGTACCCGCCAGCGCGCCTACCAGCTGGAGGTAGCCACCACCCCGGGCGGGTTCAAGAACCACCGACTGGTCTGGAGCAGCGGCAGGGTGGCCGCTGCCGAGTCCACCGCCGTGGCTTACGGCGGTCCGGCGCTGAAACCGCGTACCGCCTACTGGTGGCGGGTCCGCAGCTGGGCGGACAAGCCGTCGTCGTGGTCGGAGCCCGTGCTGATGGCGACCGCGGTGGAGGGCGAGTGGCAGGCCGAGCCCATCTGGGCTCCGACCGGACCCACCATGACGGACGGCGTCTTCGCCGCTCGCCTCAAGATCACCGCGGTGGCCGCCGGTCTGTGGTTCCGGGCCACCGACACCGCCAACAACTACATGTGGCAACTGCGCGCCGGCGCTGACGCCGGCGTGCTGCGCAAGCACGTGTGCGTGAACGGTACGTACAGCGTCCTCGGCGAGGTGACTCTGCCCTTCCCGGTCGCGACCGGTGAGTGGGTGGACCTCTCGGTCACCATGACGGGCTCCGCCTTCACCACCGGCGTCAACGGCACCGTCGTCGACACCACCACCCACACCCGCTACCCGTCGGGCAACATCGGCTTGCGCAACGGCCGCACCGAGTCGCAGGTGTACGACAGCGTCCGCTTCACCGCGGCCGACGGCACCACGCTGCTCCAGGACGACTTCGCCTCCGACAAGGGCACGTTCTCCGCGGGCACCGTCGCGAACGGTGTCCTCACCTTCCCCACCGACGCCTCCTCGCTCTCCTCCTACGGCGCCGACAACACCTGGGCGCTGCTGCGGCACGAGTACGACCTGGCGTCCGGCAAGAAGGTCGCCGCCGCCGTGCTGCACGTCGCCGCCACCTCCGCCGACCCGGCCAGGCAGTACGTGGCCAAGGTGTGGAGCAACGGCAGTCTGGTCGGCTACGCCTCCGTACGCTCCGGTTCCGGGGTCGCGTACCAGTCCTTCGACATCACCGACACCCTGCGCGCCGGCCGGGCCAACGCCCTGGCCGCGCTGTGTCACACCTCCTCGGAGCAGAAATTCCTGGCCCAACTGGAGATCACCTACACCGACGGCGGCCGGGCCACCATCGGCTCGGGCGGCGACTGGAGAGCCCGCCGCCAGGACGGTCTTCTCCCGGCCGGGGGCAGCGCGGGCAGCACCTTCTTCACCGCGCCCCAGGAGTACTGGGATCTGCGCAACGAGCCCGTCGGCTGGACCGAGCCCGGCTTCGACGACGCCGACTGGCTCACCCCCGCCTCCCGCCCAGCCATCGACGGCCTGGTCCCGGCGCTCATCGAGCCCGTACGGCTGCACGACGTCACCCCGGCCTCGGTGACCGAGGTGGCCGACGGCCGCTGGCTGGTGGACCTCGGCCGGGAGATCGTCGGCGGGCTGGCCCTGGAGGTCACCGGCAACGCGGGCGACACCGTGGAGGTGCGCCTCGGCGAGGAACTCAACGCCGACGGCACCGTGAAACACCAGTTGCGGGCCACCAACCTCTACCGCGAGGTCTGGACTCTGCGCGACGGTGTCCAGCGCTTCGAGCACTGGGGCTACCGCGGCTTCCGCTGGGCCGAGTTGCGCACCTCCGTCGACCTGTCCCGGGCGACCGTCAGGGGCCGCGCCTGGAAGCTCGACTGGGACGAATCCGACTCCCGCTTCAGTAGCTCGGACCCTGATCTGGACCGGGTCTGGGACCTGTGCCGCTACTCGATCGAGGCGACCCGCGGCGACCTCTACCAGGACACCCCGACCCGCGAGCGGGGCCCCTACGAGGGCGACGCGCTGATCAACCAGCTCTCCGAGTACGGCGTGCAGCGCTCGTACGCGCTTGCCCGGTGGTCCAACGACTACCTGGTCCGCCGGGGCACCTGGCCCACCGAGTACCGGCTGATGTGCGCCATCTCCGCCTGGGAGGACTATCTCGCCACCGGCGACGACCGGCAGCTCGCCAAGGACTATCACCTGCTCGCCGCCAAGAACCTCACTTCCTATCTGGGTTCCGACGGTCTGGTTCACAAGTCGCCCGGCAACTCCAGCCAGGACCTGGGCGACTTGGTCGACTGGCCCGCCACCAACCGCGACGGTTACGTCTTCACCAGTGTCAACACCGTCGTCAACGCCTTCCAGTACGCGGCCTTCGACGCTCTCGCCAAGTGCGCTGCCGCCCTCGGCAAGAGCGAGGAGAAAGCGTTGATGCGGGAGCGGGCCGACACCCTCGCCGCCGCCATGCGCGACACCCTGCTCGACTCCTCGGCGGGCCTGTTCCGCGATGGTGCGGGCACCACCCACAGTGCCCAGCACGCCACCGCCTTCCCGGTCGCGCTCGGTGTCGACGCCGCCCTCGACGGCGAGGTGCTGACCAGGATGGGCGACACTCTCGCCGCGGGCGGTATGAGGATGAGCGTGTACGGGGCGCAGTTCCTTCTCGACGCGTTGTTCCGGCTCGGCCGCGCCGACGCCGCACTCGCGTTGCTCACCTCCAGGGCCACCAACTCATGGCTGCACATGATCGACGACCTGAAGGCCACCATGGTCACGGAGGCGTGGGACCCGTCGCTGAAGCCGAACATGACCTTCTCCCACGCCTGGGCCTCCGCCCCCGCCAACGCCGTGGCCCGGCACGTACTGGGCGTCCAGGTCACGGAAGCGGGCGCGGCCGGGTTCCGCGTCCGGCCCAGGACAGGGAAGCTGACCGAGGTCGCGGGAACGGTCCCGTCCCTGCGCGGCCCGGTCTCGGTCTCCCTGCACCGTTCCAAGGGCACGCACTGCCTCAAGGTGACCGTGCCGCCCAACAGCCGGGCGGTGGTGGAACTGGAGATCGGCGGTGCCGACCCGGCGGCCTACCGGGTGGCCGTGTCGTCCGCGGACGCGCACGGAGGCACCAGGATGACGTCGTTCAACGACCTGACCGGCACCGTCCTGCGGGTGGGCCCGGTCGGCTCCGGCACCACGGTGATCTCGCTGCGTACGTAGGCGATGCTCTGCCCTTTGGCGCGGGAAGCGGCGGCTGAACGCGCGATCTGACGCGTTGTGAAACTACTTACGGCACAAGGCCATAGGAAGTCTGAACAGCGAAGAAACCTCCTCCGCCGGCCTGGGGCTCTCCATCGCAGACCGGTCCTACTCATCCCGGGCAATCCGTTACAAGGACGCACTTCACCTCGCAGCACCCTGATCTGGACGCGGCCACCGGGGGTCAAGGACTCCCGCTCGCCAGGGAAGTCCTGACTCAACCTGGACGAGGCGGCGACTGCCTTCACTCGGCAGTCCGAGCACGTCCCGGACCTCTTCGCGACGAACCGATGCAGATGGACCGTCACCTGGCGCCGCGGGATGCCACAGAGCGTCACCTTGTCCGCCAAGGCGCGCTCCAGAGCCGGGTCACCTGTCTCCAGGCACGCCGTGAAGCTCGTCCACGCCGCCGATCCGTCGGGGCAAGCCCGACGGATCGCGAGGCGGCGCCGAAGGACGTCGAACCGGTCGCGGTGATACCGCTCGTACCGGATTTGAAGGGCCAGACCGAACCCGCGCCCTCGTTCTCGGCGAAGGCGTCGGCCACCAGCTCCGCGCGGCCGTCCTTGTTGCTGTCCGTGAGTTCGACGGAGGCGCCGAACTGATCCTCGGCCTCCACGGGGCCGGGCACGCCCGCCGTGTCCTGTGTGAGGCTCTTGGAACCGGTGCCGGTCAGCCCCTTGACCGTCGAACCGCAGGAGTCGGTCGGCAACGAGCGCCAGGAGCAGGAACAGGTCCGGCCCGGGCGGAAGGCCGGAGCTGGTTCTCACGCTTGCGGGCCTGACCGGAGCAAGCCTCCCGCCACGGCGCCGGCCGGCCCTCGCGCATGAGGGATCTGAACCGGCCCATGCTGGGGTTCTTCGGCCGCCCCGGACGGGGACCTTCACCGCAGGAGCGGCGGCT
>NZ_JAAPBF010000007.1 GCF_022695985.1 Streptomyces sp. NP-1717
CCGGCGGGCGCGGCGGTGGTGTGCGGGCCGGTGTCCGCGCCGGTGCCCCGGCCGGGCCCGTTCGTGGCGAGGCGCATGATGCTCTCCTCCGTGGCCCCGGCGGGCAGTTCGCCCACGAGGCGTCCGTCCGACATCACGAGGATCCGGTCGCTCATCCCGATCAGCTCCGGCAGTTCGGAGGAGATGATCAGCACGGCGAGTCCTTCGCGGGCGAGTTCGCGTACGAGGGTGTGGATGGCCGCCTTGGCGCCGACGTCGACGCCCCGCGTGGGTTCGTCGAAGATCAGCACCCGGGGGCTCGCCGCCAGCCATTTGGCGATGACGACCTTCTGCTGGTTGCCGCCGGACAGGAACTGGGCCTGCTGGTCCTCGCCGCGCGACCGCAACCGTACGCGCCCCAGCAGTGCGGTGACCTCACGTCCCGCCGGGGGTCTGCCCCGTACGGCGACGGCGCGGGTGACCAGCAGCGCGTTGTCCCGCACCGACTGGCGCAGGGCCAGCCCCTCGGTCTTGCGGTCCTCGGTGACCAGCGCGATGCCCGCGCGGATGGCCTCGCGCGGTCCCGTCGGCCGCAGCGGCTGCCCGCCGACGGTCATGGTGCCGGTGGTGAAGGGCGCGGCTCCGAACAGCGCGCGGGCCAGCGACGTACGTCCCGCGCCCTGAAGGCCCGCGATGCCGACGACCTCCCCGGCGCGCAGTGTCAGGTCGATGTCCCTGATCCGGGCGTTGCCGCCGCCGCTGACGGTGAGCGTCGCGTCGCCGATCTCCGCCTGCCGGGCGCGCGGCGGGTAGTACGCGGTCAGTTCGCGGCCGACCATCGCGCGGACGATGTCGTCGGGGGTGGTGTCGGCGGTGTGGACGGTGGTGACATGGCGGCCGTCCTTGAGGACGGTGACGCGCCGCGAGAGGTCGAAGACCTCCGCCAGGCGGTGCGAGATGTACAGGATGCCGAGGCCCCTCGCGGTCAGCCGGCGCACCAGGGCCGACAGGAGCGCGACCTCGTGGTCGGCGAGCGGCGCGGTTGGCTCGTCCATGACAAGCACACGCACGTCGGAGGCGAGTGCCTTGACGATCTCCACGGTCTGCTGCCGGGCGACGGACAGGTCACGCACCAGGGTGCGCGGGGTGATGCCCGTCTCGTCGATCTCGGCCAGCAGTTCGGCGGTGCGCCGTTCCATGGCCGTGCGGTCGACGAGGCCGTAGCGGGTCGGCTCCCGGCCGAGGAACACGTTCTCGGCGACGGTGCGGTGGGCCAGGAGCGCGAACTCCTGGTGGATGATCCCGATCCCGGCGGCCTGCGCCTGGCCGGGGTGGCTGAACGTGCGCGCGGTTCCGTCGAGAGTGATCGTGCCGGTGTCGGGGGTGTGCTCGCCGGCCAGGACCTTCATCAGAGTGGACTTGCCCGCGCCGTTCTCGCCCACCAGGGCGTGGACTTCGCCGGGCTGAAGATCGAGTCCCACGTCGTGGAGCACGCGCACCCCGAGAAAGCTCTTGGACACGCCCTGCATCGTCAGCATCCCCTGGCTCCTCGATGGCTCGGTCGCGGTCTGCTGTGCAATGTCGTGACTGGGCTTTGACCTGTCAAGGGTCCAAGCACCCTTCATTTCCGACGAGTTGACGCGGACTTACGCCGGTCGCCGAATCAATGACGTCTTGTGAGCAGCGAAAGTCGTCCCTAAGGTGATGCCATGTCTGCGCTGCCGGATCACAGCAGTTCCGCCGTCTCCCACACACCGGGCGAGGTGCTCACGCTGATCAGTTCCGGGGCCGCCGCGACGCGCGCCGATCTCTCCCGGATGACGGGTCTGGCGCGCTCCACGGTCTCCCAGCGGGTGGACGCGCTCATCGCGCACGGCTTCGTCGACGAGTCGGGACCGGAGGCCGGCGGCTCGACGGGCGGCAGGCCGCCGCGCCGGCTCCGGCTCCGTACCCGCGAGCACGCGGTCGCGGGTGTCGACCTCGGCGCCTCGCACTGCCGGGTGGCGCTGATGGACATCGGCGGTACGACCCTGGCGACACAGGAGGATCCGCTGTCGATCGGGGACGGCCCCGACTCCGTCCTGCGCCATGTGGAGCGCACGCTGCACACGCTGCTGGAGAAGTCGGAGCGCGATCCGCGCACCCTGCGGTCGATCGGGGTGGGGGTGCCGGGGCCGGTGGAGTTCTCGACCGGGCGTCCCGTCGATCCGCCGATCATGCCCGGCTGGCACCAGTATCCGATCCCGGAGTTCTTCGCCTCGCGCTTCGGCGCGCGGGCGCTGGTCGACAACGATGTGAACGTGATGGCCCTGGCCGAACAGCGGCGGGCGTTCCCCGACACCCGTTTCCTGCTCTACATCAAGGTGGGTACGGGCATCGGCTGCGGCATCGTCGCCGACGGCAGACTGCACCGGGGCGCGCAGGGCAGCGCCGGCGACATCGGCCACATCAAGGTCGGTGAGCAGGAGGACGCCTGCCGGTGCGGCAACTTCGGCTGTCTGGAGGCGGTGGCCGGCGGGGCGGCGATCGCGGCGAGGCTCGCGGGCCTCGGTCTTGACGCCGCGTCGGGCAGCGATGTCGTACGGCTGGTGAAGTCCGGCAACAGGGACGCCCTGCGCATGGTGCGCGAGGCGGGCCGCGCGGTCGGTGAGGTCCTGGCGGGGCTGGTGAACTTCTTCAACCCCGACACGGTGGTGCTCGGAGGCGCGCTGGCCGCCGTGCACGACCAGTTGCTCGCGGGGGTGCGCGAGGCGGTGTACCGGCGGTCGCACCCGCTGGCCACCCATGTGCTGCGGATCGAGCCGAGCCGTACCGGTGAGAACGCGGCGGCGTTCGGTGCGGGGATCCTCGCGATCGAGCACGCCCTGTCGCCGGCGCAGGTGGACCGGCAGCTGGCGCGCGGCGTCACGTCGTGAACGCCGCCCGGGCCCTCCGCCCGTGAACGCCGCCCGGACTCCCCGCCCGCACCATTTCTGACGATGCGTCAGATTCAAGAAACGTCCATGTCCGACCAACATCCTTCCAGGTCGGCCGAGTCCGCACATTGGTTCACACCACTGACGCGCCGCAGGCCCGTGGCCTGCGGCCCGGGAAACTCCCCGACACGCGCGCTGACGTGCGAAGTCCCCGCCGTCACGCCTGATTGACGGATCGCCTCCGAGCCGATACCCCTGTACCCCTGCCCTGTACTCCGCCACCGGCCCGCGACGCGTGCCAGGTGCCGGGTACGGCTCCGCGGGCGCTTCGCGCACCACGTCACTGGAGGCCGCATTGCCAGGTTCCGCCCCCACATCCGTCAGAACCGCCCGCAGACGTGCGACGCGAACGGCGGGCGCCGTCGCCTCGGCCGCCCTGCTGCTTCCCCTGGTGTCTGCCTCACCCTCCGCCACCGCCGAACAGCCCGCATCCGGCGCGCTCCAGCGTGACTTCGCCGCGGCGGCGGACCGGTACGACGTACCGGCGAGCGTCCTGCTCGGTGTCTCCTACCTCCAGTCGCGGTGGGACACGCACGGCGGCGCGGCCAGCGTGACCGGCGGCTACGGCCCCATGCACCTCACCGACGCCAGGACCGCGATCGCCGAGGCGCCCCACCACTCGCACGGCGCGGAGGACGCCCGCGGCGACACCTCCCGGCCGGTGAAGACGGGCGCCCCGGACTCCGTACGCGAAGTGGTCGTGCCCGAGAACTCCGAACTGCCGGCCCGGCTGCGCACCGTCGACCGGGCGGCGAAGCTCACCGGGCAGTCGGCGGAACGGATCAGGCAGGACACCGCCGCCAACATCCACGGCGGCGCCGCCCTGCTGGCCGACGCCCAGCGCGCCCTCGGCAGACCGCTGAGCGCCGACCCCGCCGACTGGTACGCCGCCGTCGCCCGCTTCTCCGGCGCCGACGACTCGGCCACGGCCGCCACGTACGCGAACGACGTCTACGCGGTGATCAGGGACGGTCAGCGGCGCACCACCGACAGCGGACAGCGGGTGGCGCTCCCGGCGGCGCCCGCCGTGTCCCCCGACACCTCGCAGGTGTCGGAGCTCGGGCTGCGCACCATCAACGCGGGCAGGACGGAGTGCCCGCGCAGCGTGGCCTGCGAGTGGATCCCCGCGCCGTACGAGGAGTTCGGCGAGGGCGACTACGGCAACCACGACAAGGCCGACCGGCCCAAGGCCGGGTCCCCCTCCATCAACTCGATCGTCATCCATGACACCGAGGCGACCTGGGACACCACACTCAAGCTGGTCCAGGACCCCACGTATGTCTCCTGGCACTACTCGCTGCGCTCGTCCGACGGCCACATCGCGCAGCACGTCCCGCTGAAGGACGTCGGCTGGCACGCGGGCAACTGGTACGTCAACTCCACGTCGGTGGGCCTGGAGCACGAGGGTTTCCTCGTCTCCCCCGACGCCTGGTACACGGAGGCGATGTACCGGACGTCGTCACGGCTGGTGCGCTACCTCGCCGACCGCTACGACATCCCGCTGGACCGGCAGCACATCATCGGCCACGACAACGTGCCCGGCACGACCGCGGCCACCATCGCCGGTATGCACACCGACCCGGGCCCCTACTGGGACTGGGCGCACTACTTCGAGCTGCTGGGCAAGCCGTTCAAGGCGGACGGCGGGCGGAACGCGGGCGCGGTGACGATCCGTCCCGACTACGCGTCCAACCAGCCGCTCTACACCGGCTGTGTGACGGCCGGTCAGGCGTGCGCCCCGCACGGCTCGGGGGCGGTACGGCTGCACACCGCGCCGGACGCCACGTCACCGCTGGTCAAGGACATCGGTCTGCGGCCGGGCGGCGGGGACTCCACCACCGGGGTCAACGACCTGGGCGCACGCGCCTCGACGGGCCAGCAGTTCGCCGTCGCCGGGCGCGAGGGCGACTGGACGGCGATCTGGTACCTCGGCCAGAAGGCCTGGTTCCACAACCCCCGCACGGCGCCCACGGCCGTGAGCGCCGAGGAGCGGGTGCTGACCCCGAAGGACGGGCTCGCGGAGGTGCCGGTGTACGGCAGGGCCTACCCGGAGGCGGCGGCGTACCCGGCCGACATCCCGGTGCAGGCGATCTCGCCGTTCCCGTACAAGCTGCTCGCCGGCCAGAAGTACGTGGTCGGGGACCGGGTGCCGGGCGCGTACTACTTCGCCCCCACCTTCGACACGACCGGGCACCGTGTGGTGAGCGGGAAGGAGCGGTATTACGAGATCCAGTTCGGACACCGGGTCGCCTATGTGAAGGCGTCCGACGTCCGAGTCCTGCCCTCGGGCCGCTGAGAGCGGGTCGGGCGGTCCTCGACCGGCCCGACCGGCTCTGATCCGCGGCTCTCGCAGGGCGACGGGCGCCACCGGCCTGTGGGGGGCCGGTGGCGCCGCTCTGCTTCCGGCTTTCCCCACCCCGGCGGTCCGTCAGTAGCGCAGTACCGCCGCGATCCGGTGATGGTCGTCGAGTACGTCGTCGTCGAGGAACACGACCTGCGCGCCTCCGTCCAGCGCCGTCTCGACCAGTTCGTCGACGATGTCGTCCTGCACCTCACGGCCGAGGGCCGCCCCGTCGTCGCCGTCGACCGGGGTCAGATGCCCCTCGCTGACCCTGGCGGACCGCTGGAAGTGCTCCTCCACCGCCACCAGGCCGGCCCGCCGCTCGCGGACCGCGTCCCACACCTCGTCCAGACCGGCGGCGAAGGTACGCCTGCCCTTGGCGTCGTCCAGCCGGGCCAGGGCCTCGCGCTCCTCGCCCCGCGCGTACTCCTGGACGACGGGCCGGACGGCCTTGGCCAGCACATGCGCCGGGCCCTCCGACAGCCCGCCCTTGGCCAGCCGGCCCGCGGCGGACCTGGCGGTGCTGCCCGCGTCCTCCAGCAGGGCGAGCGCGGGGGCGACACCGACCAGATGGAACGGGCGCGGATGCGCGGCCAGCACGGCCGCGAAGGCGTCGTCGACCGACCGCAGGAACTTGCGGGTCTCCTCGTCCATGAAGGTGCTCGGCGTGTCGCCGATCCTCTCCTCGCGCTCGACGTCCCACGTCTCCTCGGGGGGCGTCATGGGGAAGCCGTCGGCGCGGTGCTCGCGCAGGGAGTCCCCGGCGCCGTTCCACAGCGTCGCGCGGTCGGCGGCCACGCTCAGCACCCAGTAGCGGTGCTGCTGGGCGGTGGCGGCCACCAGATTCCGGGTGAGGTAGGTGTCGCTGACGACGACGGACTCGGGAGTGTCCCGGGGCAGGTACCAGACCTGGTGCTCCTGGGCGTCGGCGAGGATCAGCAGCCCGTCGAGCTTGTGCCGCAGGTCCACCTCCGCCACGGCACGGTCGAGGTGCGCCCGCACCGCCTGGCGCGTGGTCTTGGGCACGTCCGGATCGGCCTCCAGCCGGTGTACGGCCTCGGAGAGGACGTTGCGCAGGCGCACCGGGTCCTGGTCGTTCAGCGGCTCGTGCCGATGGGTGGGCATTGTCAGGGACACCGCCGGATACGGCCGCGGCTTGCGCAGGCTCCGCAGGACTTCGGGCGTCAGATCGTTACTGTCCATGCTGCCCCTTCGCTCGGCGGAGGTCCCACACCGGCGAGCGGCCGGCTGGAGTACCCCGGACCTGCTTCCATCTTGCGGGACGTCGCCGACATCCGCAGGGGCGCGGGAGCCGGTCCCCTCCCGGACGCGGCGGGGTCCCGCCCCGGCTGCCGCCGCTGCCGGGACGGGACCCCTCGTACCGCCGCCGTCAGTGCCGGCCGCGGCGCGCTGTGAATTCGTAGACCCGCCCCGCCGTGGCGCGGAACTTCCTCTCGCCGCCGGGCAGCAGTGTGCTGCGCAGGGTCAGGTCTCCGGTGCGGCTCGCGGTGAGGACGATCCGGCTCGCCTTCCCCGCCGCCCAGGTGATGTCGAGCGTGGCGCCGCCGCGTGCCCGCAGCCCGGTGACCGAGCCGTCGGGCCAGGTCGCGGGCAGGGCCGGCAGGACCTCGATCGGGCCGTGCTGGCTCTGGAGCAGCATTTCGGCGACACCGGAGGAGGCGCCGAAGTTGCCGTCGATCTGGAACGGGGGGTGGGTGTCCCAGAGGTTCGGCAGCGTGGAGCTCTTGAGCTGCTCGGTGAGCATCTTGTGCGCGTGGTCGCCGTCCCGCAGCCGCGCCCAGAAGTTGATCTTCCAGGCCTTGCTCCAGCCCGTGCCGCCGTCGCCGCGCGCCGTCAGCGACACCTTGGCGGCGTCGGCCCACTCGGTGCCGACCTCGATCTGCCGCCCCGGGTGCAGGCCGAAGAGGTGCGAGACGTGCCGGTGGTCGTTGTCCGGGTCGTCCAGGTCCTCCTTCCACTCCTGGAGCTGTCCCCACGACCCGATGCGCAGTCCGGGGTCGAGGTCGCGCAGCGCCAGCCGGAGCCGCCTGCGGAAGCGCGGGTCGTCGCCCAGGGTCTCCGACGCCTCCAGCGTGTTGGTGAACAGGTCGTACACGATCTGCTGCGACATCGCCGCGCCGGCCGTGAAGTCGCCGTTCTCGGGCGAGTAGCTGGGGGTGACGACGAGCTTGCCGTCGCGCGGGTCGGTCCGCAGGAAGCCGAGCCAGAACTCGGCGGTCTCCTTCATCACGGGGAAGGCGGTGGAGCGCAGGTAGTCGGTGGAGGCGTTGAAGCGGTAGTGGTCGTACATCTGCTGGGTGAGCCAGGCGCCCGCCTCCGGGAACCAGAACGACTGCGGGTACTGGTGCAGCCCCGTGAAGCCGTACGGATTGGTCTCGTTGTTCACCACCCAGCCGGCCGTCTCGAAGATCTCCCGGGCGGTGACACGGCCCGGTTCACGCATCGAGTCGACGTAACGGTCGTACGGCACGGTGGTCTCGGCGAGGTTGGTGACCTCGGCGAGCCAGTAGTTCATCTGGAGGTTGATGTTGACGTGGTAGTCCGCGTCCCAGGGCGGGTTGGTGACGTTGTTCCAGACGCCCTGGAGGTTCGCGGGCAGCGATCCGGCCCGTGACGAGGCGATGAGCAGATACCGGCCGTACTGGAAGTACAGCGCTTCGAGCGCCCTGTCGGCGTCGCTCGTGCCACCGGTGTACCGGGCGAGGAGCTGGTCGGTCGGCAGGTCGGGCAGCTGCTGGCCGATGTCGAGCGACACCCGGTCGAACAGCCCCTGGTAGTCCTCGACATGCTCGGCGCGCAGGTCGTCGTAACCGCGGTCGGCGGCCCGGTCGACGGCTTCGGTGACCGCGCCGTGCGGGTCGTCGGTGCGGTAGTCGGGATAGGTGTCGGCGTAGTCGGTGCCGGCCGCGAGGACGAACCACGCGCTGTCGGCGCCGCTGACGGTGAGGGTGCCGTTCCCGGCGGTGACGGTGCCGCCCTGCGTCCGTACGCGGATCTGGCCCTCGAAGACCAGCCCGTTGTTCTGGAGCTTGCCCCGGATGGTGAGCCGGTCGCCGGAGGCCGTGGCGGTGAAGTCGTTGCGGGGCGAGGTGTACCGGAGGGTGAAGCCGACCTTGCCCGGCTGGTCGGCGGCGAAGCGGCCCGCGATGACCTCGCCGGGGTGGGAGGCGAAGAACTCCCGTGTGTACGTGGCGCCCTGGTGGGCGTACGAGACCGAGGCGAGGGCGGTGCCGATGTCGAGGGCGCGCCGGTAGGAGGCGTCGGGGGCACCGGGTGCGCCGGGGACGTCGATCAGCAGGTCGCCGAAGACGTTGTAGGAGCCGAAGTTGTGCTTGGGCTGGCCCAGCTCGGCAGCGACGGCCTCCGGGGTCATGGACCCCTCGGCGTCGATGCGCTCCTGGACTCCGCGCAGTACGCCGGGCCGGGGGCTGGTCCAGTTGCCGTGGTCGTAGCCGGGGGCGCCGGGGCCGCCGGTCCACAGGGTCTTCTCGTTGAGGACCAGTCGCTCGGAAGCGAGGGTTCCGTAGATGCCGGCGCCGAGGGCGCCGCTGCCGATCGGGAGGCTTTCGCGCTCCCAGTTGGCGGCGGGCTTGGTGTACCACAGCGTCAATTCATCGGAGGGGTCGGCGGCTACGGCCCTACCGGCCAGAGCGGGTACACCCAGCGCGAGGGCGCTGGTTACGCCGAGTGCGGACTTCATCGTGGTTCTGCGGGTGATGCCCTGAGTCATGCGGCAGACGTTAAAAGTCCGATGACTGAATTGGCAAGGCACATGACAAAACCTCGCGGCAGGCAATTTTCCTGCCGCGAGGCGGTGGGGTGGGGAGGCGCCGGGCCGCGGGCGCGCGGCGCCCTGCTCAGCCCTGCTGGAAAAGCTCCGCGGGGAGCGGCTTCAGCAGCGCGTAGAGGTCGTCCGTGATCGGCCGGTCCCAGCTCGCGATGGTGACGAGGACGTTGTCGCTGCGGTCGAACTGCACGCAGGCGATGCGGCTTTCGGAGAGCTTCAGCCGACGCACGATCAGCAGGTTGTCCCCCTGCATGACCGGCACGTCCTCCGTACTGACGACGTCGACCTGCTCCTCGTTCTCCAGGGCGAGCAGCAGTTGCGCCACCTCGAAGGGGATCTGGCCATCCTCCACCTCGCGGGCCGGTGAACCCTCGGGGAGATTGCCGATGATCATCGCCGGTCCGCGTCCGCCGAACAGGTCGTACCGCAGGAAGACCCCCTGACAGCTGCCGTCGGGGGCGGGCAGCAGACCGGCGCCCAGATTTCCGGGCCAGTCACCCGGGTCCATGGCCAGGACGTCGAAGTCCGGGCCCGCGGGTGTGGCGGCGCTGCGGCGGCGGAGGAAGGACATGCGGCCATGGTACGTCTCCGCGGGATCCCGGCGACGCGGGACCCGGAGCACGCGGAGGGGCGCCGGGAGAGCGCCTGGGTCAGGTGAGGTCGAACTCCCCGTCGCGGGCGTTGAGTACGAAGGCCCGCCACTCCGCGGGGCTGAAGATCAGTGAGGGGTTCTCCGGTCTGCCGCCGTTGCGCATCGCGATGAACCCTTCGACGAAGGCGATCTGGACGTCCCCCGTGCCCTGGCTGCTCGAACGCCAGTCGGCCTTGCTCAGGTCCAGCTCCGGCTTGTCCCAGCCCGCCAGCGGCTGCTGGGTGGTGGTGCTCTCAGCCACGTCCCGCTCCTCCCGGTTCGTCGTCCGGGGGCCACACTATCGATCGTTGGCGGTCCCCGACAGGCCACCGCACGGGCTCTCCCCAACCCCCTTACTCCGCAGCAAAGTTGCCTGTCACGCGGCCGCCGGACGCGGGTTCGGCCGGGCGGGTCCGCCCGCACCGGATCCGGGTGCCGGCGCGCTGCGAGCCTTGACGGCGGTCCGGACGACTGGATTACTGGGCGGAAGGAAGATCAACCGAATGATCGGTCGACCGCCGGTCCGCCCGTCCGCCGTCCGTGCGTCCGGCCGGCACGGGACGAGTCAAAGAGTCGGGCAGTCGGAGAGTCGGAGTCGGGGAGTCAGCCATGACAGATCTGCTGGACGCCGGGGAGCGGCTCGGCCGGGACGAGCTGGAAGCGCTGCAGCTCACGCGGTTGCGGGCGACGCTGCGCCACGCGTACGAGAACGTGCCGTTCTACCGGGAGTCGTTCGACGCCTCCGGACTGCGGCCGGACGACTGCCGCTCGCTCGCCGACCTCGCCCGCTTCCCCTTCACCGCCAAGACCGACCTGCGCGACAACTATCCCTTCGGGATGTTCGCCGTCGATCAGGCGGACGTCCGGCGCATCCACGCCTCCAGCGGCACGACGGGCCGTCCGACCGTCGTCGGCTACACGCAAGGGGATCTGGACACCTGGGCCGACGTCGTCGCCCGCTCGATCCGGGCGGCCGGCGGCCGGCCCGGCCACAAGGTCCATGTGGCGTACGGATACGGCCTGTTCACCGGCGGCCTGGGCGCGCACTACGGCGCCGAGCGGCTCGGCTGCACGGTCGTCCCGGCGTCCGGCGGCATGACCGCGCGGCAGGTCCAGCTGATCACCGACTTCCGGCCCGAGATCATCATGGTGACGCCGTCGTACATGCTGACGCTGCTGGACGAGTTCGAGCGCCAGGGCGTCGATCCCCGGACGACCTCCCTGGAGGTCGGCGTCTTCGGGGCCGAACCGTGGACGGAGGAGATGCGGCGGGAGATCGAGGAGCGGTTCGCGATCGACGCCGTGGACATATACGGCCTCTCCGAGGTCATGGGCCCCGGCGTGGCGCAGGAGTGCGTCGAGACGAAGGACGGGCTGCACATCTGGGAGGACCACTTCTATCCGGAGGTCGTCGACCCGTTCACCGGTGAGGTGCTGCCCGAGGGCGAGGAGGGCGAGCTGGTCTTCACCTCCCTCACCAAGGAGGCGATGCCGGTGATCCGCTATCGCACCCGCGATCTGACGCGGCTGCTGCCGGGCACGGCGCGGGTGTTCCGGCGGATGGAGAAGGTGACCGGGCGCAGTGACGACATGGTGATCCTGCGCGGGGTGAATCTCTTCCCGACGCAGATCGAGGAGATCGTGCTGCGTACGGCGGGGGTGGCCCCGCACTTCCAGCTGCGGCTCACCCGTGAGGACCGGATGGACGCGCTGACCGTACGGGCCGAGGCGCGGGCGGGGGCGACGCCGGATCAGCGCGCGGCCGCCGCCCGGTCGATCGCCACGGCCGTGAAGGACGGGATCGGGGTCTCGGTGGCGGTCGAGGTGGTGGACCCGGAGACACTGGAGCGCTCGGTGGGCAAGATCAAGCGCGTCGTGGACCTCAGGACGGCCTGAGGCCGTCCGGCGGCTGAGCGCGAACCGGCCACCGGGCGGACCCGTTCGTTGCCACCGGCCGGATCCCGCTGCGGCGCCCGCGGCGCTCAGCCCGAGAACCGGTCCCGCAGCTCGCGCTTGAGGATCTTGCCGCTCGCGTTGCGCGGCAGCTCCGTCACGAACAGCACCTTCTTCGGCGCCTTGAAGTGGGCGAGCTTCTCCCGCGCGTGGGCCAGGAGTTCGTCCTCCGTGACCTCGCCCCGCGGCACCACGACCGCGGTGACGGCCTCGATCCAGCGGTCGTCCGGCAGACCGATCACCGCGGTCTCGGCGACGCCCGGGTGGGTGTACAGCGCGTCCTCGACCTGGCGCGAGGCGACCAGCACACCACCGGAGTTGATGACGTCCTTGACGCGGTCGACCACCGTGTAGAAGCCGTGGGTGTCGCGCACCGCGAGGTCGCCGGAGCGGAACCACCCGTCGCGGAAGGCGTCCGCCGTCTCCTCGGGCTTGCGCCAGTAGCCGGCGCAGAGCTGCGGGGAGCGGTAGACGACCTCGCCCGCCGTGCCGTCGGGGACCTCCTTGCCGTCCTCGTCCACGACCCGTGCCTCCACGAAGCGCACCGGGCGCCCGCAGGAGTCCATCCGGCCCTCGTGCTCCTCGGGGCCGAGGACGGTGGCGAGCGGGCCGATCTCGCTCTGGCCGAAGCAGTTGTAGAAGGCGAGTGACGGCAGGCGTTCGCGCAGTCGCTCCAGTACGGGCACCGGCATGATCGAGGCGCCGTAGTACGCCTTGCGCAGTCCGCCGAGTTCGCGGGTCGCGAAGTCCGGATGGCTGGACAGACCGATCCACACCGTGGGCGGCGCGAAGAGGCTGTCGGCGCGTCCCGCCTCCACCAGATCGAAGACGGCCGCCGGGTCGGGTCCGTCGAGAATGATGTTCTCCGCGCCCACGGCCAGGTACGGCAGCAGGAACACGTGCATCTGCGCCGAGTGGTACAGCGGCAGCGAGTGGATGGGCCGGTCGCTCTCCCGCAGGTCCAGCGCGTCGATGGCGCTGGCGTACTCGTGCACGAGAGCCCGGTGGGTCATCATCGCGCCTTTGGGCAGCGCGGTGGTGCCCGAGGTGTAGAGCAGTTGCGCCAGGTCGTCGGAGTCCTGGTCGGGGTCGTACGGCTCCGGGTCGGCGAGCGCGGCGAGCAGCGAGTCGTCGGTGTCGCGCAGCGCCCGGACGTCGATGCCCGGCGGGACACGGTCGGTGAGGGCCGGGTCGGCGAGCACGAGGGCGCTCGCGGACTGCTCCAGGATGTACGCGAGGTCGTCGCCGGTGAGGTGCTGGTTGACCGGTACGTGGACGAGCCCGGCGCGCGCGCAGGCGAGGAAGGCGATCAGATAGGCGTCGGAGTTGTGGCCGTAGGTGGCGACCCGGTCGCCGTCCTGGAGTCCGTGCCCTCTCAGGGTCGCGGCGGCCGTCGAGACGGCGGAGTCGAGTTCGGCGTAGGTCCAGGTCCGGTCCCCGTATCTGACCGCCGTGCGATCGGGGACGCGTCCCGCACTGCGGCGCACGACGCCGTCGACGGTGTTGTGGAGCAGTTCCCGGACGGCGCGTTCCTCGGCGTTCATGGCGTGATACTCCGTGCCCTGACGTGCCCGGTCAAGACTCTGCGCCGGTGGCCGCGAGGCCCTACGGGCTGACCGCGAGGAAGACGAAAGCCGCGAAGATCGCCATGTGGACACCGCCCTGGAGCAGCGTGGCGCGGCCCGGCACGACCGTGAGCGCGCCCACGACGACCGTGAGCGTGAGCAGGACCATATGGGTGGCGCTCAGACCGAGGACCAGCGGGCCCTCCAGCCAGATGGTGGCGAGCGCGATGGCGGGGATCGTCAGGCCGATGCTGGCCATGGCCGAGCCGAGCGCGAGGTTGAGGCTGGTCTGCACCCGCTCGCGGCGCGCGGCCCGGACGGCGGCCAGGGTCTCGGGCGCGAGGACGAGCAGGGCGATGACGACACCGACCACGGCGTGCGGCATCCCGGCCGACTCGACGCCCGACTCGATGGTCGGGGAGACCGCCTTCGCGTCGCCGACGACCGCGACCAGCGCGACGACGAGCATGACCGCGCTGAGCGTCGTCGCGCGCCGCGTGGGCGGCGGCGCGTGCTCGTCCAGCTTCTTGATCTCCCCTTCCTGGGTGACGGGCAGGAAGTACTCGCGGTGACGGACCGTCTGCATGGCGACGAACAGCCCGTAGAGCCCGAGCGAGGCGATCGCGGCGAATGTGAGCTGCGCCGTGGAGAACTCGGGTCCGGGCTTGCTGGTGGTGAAGGTCGGAAAGACCAGGCTGAGCGTGGCGAGGGTGGCGACCGTGGCCAGCGCGCCGCCCGAACCCTCGGCGTTGAAGACGGCGACCCGGCTGCGGATGGCGCCGACGATCAGGGATATGCCGATGATGCCGTTGCAGGTGATCATGACGGCGGCGAAAACGGTGTCCCGGGCGAGGGTGGCGCTCTTGGCGCCACCGTCGACCATCAGGGTGACGATGAGCGCCACCTCGATGACGGTGACGGCCACGGCGAGCACGAGCGACCCGAACGGCTCCCCGACCCGGTGCGCGACGACCTCGGCGTGGTGCACGGCGGCGAGTACGGCGCCCCCGAGCAACAGGGCCACCAGGGAGACCGCGTACCCCGGCAGGTCGCGGCCCCAGCTGAACACCAGGGCCGTCAGGGCGAGCAGCGGTACGACCGCCGTCCAGCGGGACCGCAGCGATCGGATCCCGGTACGCGTCGTCATACGCCTCACGCTGCCAGAGGTGCCCGGCACCCGCGCGGCGAGCCGCGGGGTCGTGGGCCGTACGGAGGCGGGGCAGTAGCCTCGTGCGCCGGACGGTTTCGGACGGATCGTCACGTCAGAGGGGTGGCCGGATGAGCGGGGACTCGGCGGGCGGCGGAACCGGCCGCCGAAGGCCGGGCGGCGCGCTCACGCCGGCGCCGGTCCCGTCCGCCGAGGGCGCGGGGGCCGGGCCGTCCCGGCTCGCGGGCCCGGGTTCCGGACGGCCGGCGCCGACGTTGCGGCGGGGCTCCCCCGCGCGCGCCGGGCTGCTGCCCGGACCGCTGGAGCGGCTGGTGAGTGACGCCGAGCGGTTCCTGGAACCCTCGCCGGCGCACCCCTGGTACGCGGGCGCCGTGCTGCTCGCCGGGCGCGGTGGCACGGTCGCGCTGCACCGGCCCATCGGCAGGGCCGTGCGCTACTCGGCGTACGACGAGTCGACCGGCACCGGTGTGGAGTTCCCCGCCGACCGGCAGATCGCGACGGCCGAGGACACCGTCTTCGACCTGGCGTCGGTCTCGAAGCTGTTCACATCGGTCCTCGCCGTTCAGCAGCTGGAGCGCGGCGCGCTGGCCCTGGAGGAGCGCGTCGCGTCGTATCTCCCGGACTTCGGCGGCGCGGGCAAGCAGGACATGACGGTCCGTCAACTGCTGACGCACACCTCGGGGTTCGCCGCGTGGATCCCGCTGTACCGGGAGCCGACGCGGGAGGCGATGCTCCGCAGGCTCCGGGACGAGGCGCCGGCGAGCCCGCCGGGGAGCGTCTACCGGTACTCCGACCTCAATCTGATCTCCCTTCAGCTCGTCCTGGAGAGGATCACCGGGCGCGCGCTGGACGTCCTGCTGCGCGAGGAGATCACCGCGCCGCTCGGTATGCACCGCACGCGCTTCAACCCGCCGGCGTCCTGGAAGCCGAAAATCGCGGCCACGGAGGACTGCCGGCAGCCGTGGTCGGGGCTCGACCGCGGTCTCGTGTGGGGTGAGGTGCACGACGAGAACGCGTTCGGCCTCGGCGGGGTCGCCGGCCACGCCGGGATCTTCTCGTGCGCGTGGGACCTGGCAATTCTGAGCCGGACGCTGCTGAGCGGCGGTGCGTACGGCCGGGCGAGGATCCTGCGCCCGGAGTCGGTGGAGCTGATGTTCACCGACTTCAACACGGACTTCCCCGGTGACGCGCACGGACTGGGCTTCGAGCTCTGCCAGCGCTGGTACATGGGAGCCATGGCCACGCCGCGTACGGCGGGTCACACCGGTTTCACCGGCACGAGTCTCGTCCTCGATCCGACGACCGACTCGTTCCTGGTCGTGCTCGGCAACTCCGTTCATCCGGTGCGCGGTTGGCGGTCCGGCAGTGCGCCGCGGGTGGCGGCGGCCGACCATCTGGCGCGCGCCGTGCCCGTCACCCCGGACACGGGACGCACCGCGTGGTTCTCGGGCATGACCGCCGGCGTGACCGCCACGCTCACCCTGCCCGCGCTGACTGTCGCCACCGGGCAGGGGCGGTTGCGCTGCTCCCTGTGGTGGGACACGGAGCCCTCGGACGAACTGGTCCTGGAGGCGCGGGAGGAGGACGGGGCTGGCGGTGGGTGGCGGCCGGTGCCCTTCACGACGACGCCGTCCGGTCAGGAGGCGGCCACACCGCGCCCGGCGGGCTCGGTCTCGGGCTGGTCGGGACGCGTCTGGCACCGGCTCCACGCCGGCCTCGCCGACTGGCGTGGCGGGCCGGTGCGGCTGCGCTGGCGTTACGCGACCGGTGGCCCGTACGTCGGCCGTGGCGCCTATGTGGACTCGCTGCGGGTCGAGGACGGTGGCCGTACCGTGTTCGACGATTCGCGTCCCGGGGACGCGGACCGCGTCGAGTCGGACGGCTGGAGCGTGTCGGCCGACTGAACCCCCGGTACGGGGCGTTCGAACGCCCGCGCACTAGGGTTTCCGGGGTGACTGCGACCACCACCTTCAGCGACGCCTTTCTCCGGACCACCGAGCGGCACGCCGCCTGGGGAGCCCAACAGCTCGAAGCCTTCAACGAGTTCATGCCGGCCGGGGCGTGGACGGCCGATCTCGACCAGCGCCTCTACCGTCAGGCGGAACGCGATCTGCGGATCTCGGTGCTGGGGAGCTTCGACACCTCGGAGGGCTCGTGGCTGTGGGGCTGGGCGAACCCCGGCTTCGGGGGAACGCCCGTCGTCGGCGCGGCGGACGAGATACGGCGGCTGGGCGCGGCGCACGGCATCCCCGAGTTCACGACCGATCTGGTCGACCTGTCGGCGTTCGACGACCCGCGCTTCGCGGTCGAGACGCTCGCGTTCGGGGCGATGGGCGCGCTCGGCGCCTCCGGCTACATCGGCGTGCAGGCCTCCCCCGAGGGCCGTCTCTACATGGTGCCGGACGACCCGCAGGTGCCGCGTGCCGTGCCCGACGCCATCACGTTGCCGCGTGTGCTGCTGACGGGCACGGGCCTGTTCGGCGGGAGTTCGGCCCGCGCCGTGGTGGCCGGGTACTTCGACCACCACGGGGTGACGTGGCGTCAGGAGGCGGACCGGATCAGCGCCGACATGCCCGGCGGCTCCACGGCCGACATCCTGTTCGACGACATCGGGCGCGTCGCGTCCGTCGGGATGAAGAACGTCACCCGGTAAGGGCTGTCCGCGGCCGGATCCCGGCTCAGCCGGCCGGGGCCCGGCCCGCCTCCAGCACCGCCATCGCCGCGTTGTGGCCGGGTACGCCGCTGACGCCGCCGCCCCGTACGGCGCCCGCACCGCACAGCAGCACGTTCGCGTGCGCCGTCTCCACGCCCCAGCGGCCCGTCTCGGCCGTGGCGTGGGGGAAGGCGAGATCGCGGTGGAAGATATGGCCGCCGGGCAGCCGCAGTTCGCGTTCCAGGTCCAGGGGCGTCTTCGCCTCGATGCAGGGCCGGCCGTCGCCGTCCACGGCGAGACAGTCGGTGATCGGTTCCGCGAGGTGCGCGTCGAGCTGGTCGAGGGTCGCCTTGAGCAGTTCGTCGCGTACGGCGTCGTTGTCCTCGGTGAACAGCCGCGCGGGTGTGTGCAGTCCGAAGAGGGTGAGGGTCTGACAGCCCCGCGCCGCGAGTTCGGGGGCCAGGATCGACGGGTCGGTCAGCGAGTGGCAGTAGATCTCGGAGGGCGGCGCCGAGGGGAGCGTGCCGCCGGCCGCCTCCGCGTACGCCGTCGCCAACTGCCCGTATCCCTCGGCGATGTGGAACGTCCCGGCGAACGCGTCGCGCGGGTCGACGCTCCGGTCGCGCAGCCGCGGCAGGCGGCGCAGCAGCATGTTGACCTTCAGCTGGGCGCCCTCGGCGGCCGGGGCGGGCGGTGCGTCACCGAGGAGGGTGGCGAGCGCCTGCGGGGAGGCGTTGACGAGGACGTGGCGCGCGGCGACGCTCCCGGTGGCGCCCTCCTCCGTACAGAAGGTGACCTCGGCGTGGGCGCCGTCCGTCTCGACGCGGGTCGCCTCGTGTCCGGTGACGATGTCTGCGCCGGCCGCACGGGCCGCGTCGGCGAGTGCGTCGGTGAGCGCGCCCATGCCGCCGACGGGCACGTCCCAGTCGCCGGTGCCGCCGCCCACCACGTGGTACAGGAAGCAGCGGTTCTGCAGGAGGCTCGGGTCGTGGGCGTCGGCGAAGGTGCCGATCAGCGCGTCCGTCAGGACGACGCCTCGTACGAGGTCGTCGGCGAACCGTTCCTCGATCGCGACCCCGATCGGTTCCTCGAACAGCATGCGCCAGGCGGCCTCGTCGTCGATCCGGGAGCGCAACTCGGCCCGTGCGGGCAGCGGTTCGGTGAGGGTCGGGAAGACACGCTCGGCGACCCGGAGGGTCGAGGCGTAGAACGACTGCCAGGCCGCGTACTCGCTGTCGCCGCCGGTCAGTGCCGCGAAGGACTCCCTCGTACGCTCGGCGCCACCGCCCACGAGCAGTCCGGTCGCCCTGCCGCCGCGCTCGGCCGGTGTGTAGGAGGAGACGGTCCGCTTCCGTACGGCGAACCGCAGCCCCAGCTCGTCCACGATCTTCCGGGGCAGCAGGGACACCAGGTACGAGTAGCGCGAGAGGCGCGCGTCGACACCGGCGAAGGGTCGGGTGGAGACGGCGGCGCCGCCGGTGTGGCCGAGGCGCTCCAGGACCAGCACGGTGCGGCCGGCTCCGGCGAGATAGGCGGCGGCGACCAGTCCGTTGTGGCCACCGCCGACGATCACGGCGTCGTACGAGGTGCGGGCGGGAGGGGAGAGTGCGGGCATGGCTCTTGGTAACACGTTTGCGGCCCCCACGGGACCCCGCCTCCCCTGGAGGGGCCATCCCCCGTGCGGGCCGTTCGTCCCCCTCCCGGAGCCGGGTCGACCCCCTGTGGCAGACCGGACCGGGCCCTGTCGCCGCCCGTCGGGGCCGAGTCGCACATGCGATGCCGCACGGAGGGGGTCACGCTTGAGGGTGTGGCCCGGCCAGAGGGCGGCACCCCAGGAGAGTCGGCGACACGCCGGAAGGAGTGCAGGACATGGAGCACCGCAGTATCGGTGAACTCATGACCCGCGACGTCGTGAGCGTGCGGCTCGACACGCCCTTCAAGGAAATCGCCAGAGCCCTGTCGGATCACGGCGTCAGCGCCGTACCCGTGCTGGACGACGGCGGCCGACCGGTCGGTGTCGTCTCCGAGGCCGACTTGCTGCGCAAGGCGGCCAACAGGTCCGATCAGTCCGGCAGAACGCCCCTGCCCCACCTCGACGCGTGGGAGCGAGCCAGGGCCGAAGGCGTGGTCGCCGCGGAGATCATGTCCGCTCCGGCGCTGTGCGCGTACCCCCGGTGGACGGTCGTGGAGGCCGCGCGCGTCATGGCCGACCGGCACGTCAAACGTCTGCCCGTGGTGGACGAGACGGACACTCTGCTGGGCATCGTCAGCCGGTCCGACCTGCTGCGGGTCTTTCTCCGGCAGGACAGCGCCATCCACGAGGAGATCACGCGCGACATCCTGGCGCGCACCCTGGGTCTGGCGCCGTCCGCCGTCACGGTCGAGGTCGAACAGGGACGGGTCTCGCTGCACGGCTCGGTCGACGAGGAGCACACCATCGCGGTGCTCTTGCGACTGTGCGGCAGCGTGGACGGTGTCGTCGCGGTCTCCGAGGACCTCGAACATCCGCCGGCCGTCACCGGCCCGGATGAATCCGTCGGGAGGGGGCCGTCCTCCTGAGCCCTGCTGTGACCGCCGGTCCGGACGGTTGGGACGAGGTTCCCGACCTACCGGCGAGCTTCGAGCCGCGCACCCGTACGGTCCGCGCCGGCGCAGGACCGTTCCGGCGCCGACGGCCGGAACGTGACCCGGTGAAGACATGGTGGTGCGGGCGGGATCGGCCCGTGCGGCGTTCGCGACCGGTACGGCTTCACCCGGAGGTCGGCGCCGTGTCCGGGGGCGAGGCCGGCAACGTCATGGTGAACACTGTGCGGCCGGGCCGGCTCTCGACCTCAACCGTGCCCCCGTGGGCCGTGACGACCGCGTAGACAATGGCCAGGCCCAATCCGGTACTGCCCGTCGTGCGCGAGCGGGCGTGGTCGCCGCGGGCAAAGCGCCCGAAGACCTCGGGCAGAAGCCCCTCCTCGATGCCCGGGCCGTTGTCCGTCACCGTCAGCCCGATACGGCTCGCTTCCGCTGAGAGCCGGACAGTGACCTCGGTACCCGCGGGGGTATGGGTGCGCGCGTTGGCGAGCAGATTCCCGATGGCCTGGTACAGACGGTGCTCGTCCCCCTCCGTCGTCACGGACCCCTGCGGCAGATCCAGCTGCCAAAGGTGATCCGGGCCTGCGGCCCGCGCGTCGTCCGTGGCGTCGAGGACCAGCCGCGTCAGGTCGACCCGGGAGCGGCTGAGGGCACGGCCGGCGTCGATCCGGGCGAGCAGCAGCAGGTCGTCCACCAGGCGGCTCATGCGTTCGGACTCGGACTGGATGCGGTCCAGTGCGCGGCGCACCTCGGGCGGTACGGGACTCCTGGTCCGGAGTGCGAGTTCCGCGTGCCCACGGATGTTGGCCACAGGTGTTCGCAGCTCGTGACTCGCGTCCGCGGCGAAGTGCCGCAGGCGTTGCTCGCCGGCCTGACGGCGCTCCAGGGCGTCGCCCACGTGGCCGAGCATGCGGTTGACGGCCGTACCGACCTGCCCCACCTCGGTCCTGGGGTCACCGACCGCTACCGGCTCCGGCATGGCGACCTCGCCGCTGGCCAGCGGCCGCTCCGCCACGCTCACCGCGGTACTGGTCACCCGGTTCAGTGGACGCAGCGAGAAGCGCACCCAGAGCGCTCCGAGAATCCCGGTGACCGCGAGGGCGGCGGCGAACACCACCGCCTCCACCCCTTCGAGCCGGCGCACCGTCTCCTCGACGGGGCGTAGGGGCAGTCCGGTGACGACGACATCCTTGTCGTCACCCCGGACGGCGGTGAGGCGGTAGAGGCCCAGTGCGGACAGTCTGCGGCTGTGGGCTTCCCCATCGACGGGCAGCTGTTCGAGTGTCCGTCGGTCGGCGGGGTCCAGTGGGACTTCGGCGTCCGTCTCGTCCCTGACGACCGCGGCCTGAATGACGGACCCGGTCAGCAGCCGGGCGCCGAATGTGCCTTCGGACTGACCGCGGGTGTCGGGCATGTTGTCGGCGTCGGGCGGGGACTCGTGCTCCAGGCTTTCCGCGAATCGTCCTCCGGAGGCGGCGAGTTGCTGGTCGAGGCGCCTCACGAGGAAGCCTTCGAGCGCGAGGACGGTGGAGAATCCCACCGCCAGGCACGCGAGGGCGAGCAGAACGACCATTCCGGTGGTCAGCTGGCTCCGCAGGGTGCGCGGCAGCGGGACCCGGGGAAACCGCGGGCGCATCAGCACTCCGGCTTGAGCACATAGCCCACGCCGCGCACGGTGTGGATCATCGCGGGCCGGCCGGCGTCGATCTTCTTGCGCAGATAACTGATGTACAGCTCCACGACATGCGCGCGCCCTCCGAAGTCGTAGGACCAGACACGGTCGAGGATCTGTGCCTTGGAGAGCACTCGGCGCGGATTGCGCATCAGGAATCGCAGGAGCTCGAACTCCGTACGGGACAGCTCCACGATCTCGCCCGCGCGGGTGACCTCCCGGGCGTCCTCGTCCATCACCAGTTCCCCGACGACCAGCCTGTCACCGCTCGGCTCGCGCGCCGTACCGGCCCGGCGGAGCAGGCCGCGCAGCCGGGCCAGGACCTCTTCCAGGCTGAAGGGCTTGGTCACGTAGTCGTCGCCGCCCGCGGTGATTCCGGCGACCCGGTCCTGGACGGAATCGCGTGCGGTCAGGAACAGCACACACACGTTGTCCAGATCGCCACGCAGGCGGCGCAGTACGTGGAGACCGTCCATGTCGGGCAGCATCCAGTCCAGGACGACGGCGTGGGGACGGAACGTCCGGGCGGTCTCCACGGCGGAAGCGCCGTCGGCGGCGGTGCGCACCTGCCAGCCCTCACCCGACAGGGCGCCGGAGAGGACTTCAGTGAGGTCCGGCTCGTCGTCGACGACGAGGACCCGCACGGGGCCGCCGTCGCCGCTGTGCGGGGTGCGGGGCGGAGAGCTTCGGTCGTCCATGGTCTCTCCAGCATCCCTCCGAACCGGGGCCGTGGCGTTCTGGGCTCGCTCTGAGTTTCCTCTGAATACGGCCGCGGTGACCTCTTTCAGAGGAGCCTCAGAGGTCGCGTTGCGACGGTGGTCAGCACCCGGCGGAAAGAAGGCCCATGACTACCACGACCCCCGCGCGACACCGTGCGGACCGTGCCCCGCGACTGCGACGTCCGCGTTCGGTGGTGCCCCTGGTGGTGCAGGCCGTGATCTGGCTGGGCGCCGCGGGAGTCGTCGGCCTGTGGTGGAGTCACACCGCGTCGGTGGTGGGCGCAGGCGCGTGGCTGACGGACGCGGGCCGGATCACCGGACTTCTCGCGGGCTACGCCTGTGCGGTGCTGGTGGCGCTGATGGCCCGCGTCCCCCTGCTCGACCACAGCATCGGCACCGACCGGCTGGCGCGCTGGCACGCCCTCGGCGGTCGCTACACGATCTCGCTGATCCTCGCCCACACCCTGCTGATCATCTGGGGATACGCGCTCACGTCGGGCGACGGGCCGGTGAGTCAGACGAGCACACTGGTGTTCCACTATCCGGACATGCTCAAGGCCACCGCCGCCTTCGTGCTCTTCGTCGTCACCGCGTTCGTCTCGGCCCGCGCCGCGCGCCGCAGGATGAGCTACGAGACCTGGCACTATCTGCACTTCGCGACCTATCTGGCCGTCTTCCTCGCCTTCTTCCACCAGCTGAGCAACGGTGCCGACTTCGTCGGGCACCCGACCGCCCAGGCGGCCTGGTACACGCTGTATCTCGGGGTAGCCGCCCTCATCGGCTGGTACCGCTTCCTGGTCCCCGTACGGCGTTCGCTCCGTCACCGGCTGCGGGTGGCGGACGTCCGGCACGAAGCCCCCGGCATCGTCTCGGTGCACCTGACGGGGCAGCACCTGGACGAACTGAACGCACGGCCGGGGCAGTTCTTCCGCTGGCGCTTCCTGGCACCCGGCCTGTGGTGGACCGCCAATCCGTACTCCCTCTCCGCCCCGCCCCTCCCCCGTCATCTGCGGATCACCGTGAAGGCGACGGGAAAGCACAGCGCGGCGCTGGCGGGACTTCGGCCGGGCACCCGGGTGTGGGCGGAGGGACCGTACGGCGCCTTCACCGCGGCCCGCAGCAGATCGCGCAAGATCCTGCTGCTGGCGGGCGGCGTGGGCATCACCCCTCTCCGGGCCCTCTTCGAGACCCTCCCGGGAGAGGTGACCCTGATCTACCGGGCCCGCCGTCCGCAGGACATGGCGCTGTGCGCCGAACTCGACTCCGTAGCGGCGGCGCGGGGGGCCGTCGTGCACTACGTCGCGGGCGAACCCGCCACCAGCCGCTCCCCACTGACGGCGAGTGCGCTGAGCTCCCTGGTACCGGACCTCGCGGCCCACGAGGTGTATCTGTGCGGTCCGCCCGGGATGACCGACACCGCCAAGCACGCACTGCGTGACGCCGGTGTGCCCCGCCGTCACATCCACCACGAGTCGTTCGAGTTCTGAGGAGGCCCACCGTGCGCGCAGCGCCCACCATGCGCAGAGCCGTACTCGCCGCGGCGTCGACCAGCGCCCTCGTCGTCCTGCTCCTTACCCTCAAACCGCACCAGCCGGCCACCCCGGTGGGCGGTGCGTCACCACCGGCGGGGACGTCACCGGCCCCGACCGGGCCGGCGGCACCACCGGGCGGGTCCCGGCCGGGCACCGGCACCTACACGGGTGACGCCGTGTCCACCCAGTACGGCACGGTGCAGGTCGCGGCCACCGTCAAGGCCGGGAAGCTGACGGACGTCAAGGTGATCCAGGTGCCGTCCGGCAACGGACGCGACCAGCAGATCGCCGCGTACGCCGTGCCACGCCTGACGAAGGAGGCTCTGGCCACACACAGTGCGCACATCGACGCCGTCTCCGGGGCGAGCTACACCAGCCAGGGGTACATCCAGTCCCTCCAGAGCGCATTGGACAGGGCCGGTGCCTGACACCGGGCGCGGTCTGCGCCATGTCGAGCACGTCATGGGCACCGTCGTCTCCTTCGACATCCGGGACGGACGCGCCCCCGCGATCGAGGCGGCACTGAGCGAAGCGGTGTCCTGGCTGCACCATGTCGACGAGGTGTACTCCCCGTACCGGCCCGACAGCGCCGTCAGCCGTCTGGCCGGGCACGAGATCGGACCCGCCGACTGCTCCTCGGAGGTACGCGAGGTCCTTGATCTCTGCCGGGACGCGGTGCGGACCAGCGGCGGCTGGTTCAGCCATCTCGCGACCGGGGTCCTCGACCCGTCGGGGCTGGTCAAGGGCTGGGCGGTGGAGGGCGCGTCCCGGATCCTGTACGAGGCGGGGGCCCGCAACACCTGTCTGAACGGCGGCGGTGACCTGCGGCTGAGAGGCGAGGCGGCACCAGGCACTCCCTGGCGCGTCGGGATCGCCCACCCCCTGCGCCACGGAGAACTCTGCACCGTCGTCGAGGGTGGCGACCTGGCCATCGCCACCTCCGGAACAGCTCAACGCGGGACCCACATCGTCAATCCGCACCTCGCCGTACCCGCCGACGGCCTGGCGTCGGTCACCGTCACCGGCGACGGGCTCACGATGACCGACGCCTACGCCACCGCGGCCTTCGCGAAGGGAGAGTCGGCACAGGACTGGCTGGAGTCACTGGACGGTTACGAGGGATTCGCGGTGTTGCCTGACGGCGGGTCATGGCGCACCCACGGCTTCCCCGGTGAGACGGTGCGGCCGGCGCACAGCGCATCCGGTGTCCCGTCCCCTCTGTCACGACGCCCCCCGCGGTGAGCTGTCCCGCGCAACGGTGTGCCCCGATCGGCCGCGTTGTCCTGGCGCGGTGGACGGAGAGAGGGGACCCGGGAAGCTTTCATGGCGCCTGAGGCATTTCGCGCGATGGGCGGAGAACCGCTGTGGAACACGCAAGGATCCGGGGACGGCGTGGGAGAGAACAGGCTGCGCATGCCCGGCGGCTGCTGGAACCCGCGCTGTTGGCCGCGACGGCGGCCGCTCTGCTTGTCGGCGGGATCTTCTGGCTGGTCGGCGACCGGACTGTCGCCGACACTTTCTGGGTGGCGGGAACGGCACTCGCCTTGGTCCCCGCGATCGGCTGGGTCGTGGCCGCGTTGCGTAAGAGGCGGGCGGGCGTCGACCTGATCGCCGTGCTGGCGCTGGGCGGCACGCTGGCGGTCGGGGAGTATCTGGCAGGCGCCCTGATCGCGTTGATGCTGGCGACCGGGCGGGCACTCGACGCGGCTGCCGAGCGCCGGGCCTCGCACGATCTGAGGGCGCTGCTGGAGCACGCCCCGAGATCGGCGCATCGCCGCAGGGGACAGACGGTGTCCGTCGTCGCTCTCGCGGATGTGGCCGTGGGCGACACGATCGTGGTCGGATCCGGTGAGGTGGTGCCCGTGGACGGCCGGGTCACCGCCGGTACCGCACTTCTCGACGAGTCGGTGCTGACAGGAGAGTCCGCGCAGGTGGAACGCGGCACCGCGGACGTCGTGCGCAGTGGCGTGGTCAACGCGGGCGGTGTCTTCGAGCTGGAGGCGAGCGCGACCGCGGAGGAGAGCACCTACGCGGAGATCGTGCGGTTGGCTCAGCACGCCGGAGCCGAGCGGGCACCGACAGTACGGCTGGCGGAGCGTTACGCGGCGTGGTTCCTGCCCCTGTCGCTGGGAATGGCCGGGCTCGCCTGGGCGGTGAGCGGTTCCGCGGTGCGGGCGGTGGCGGTCCTGGTCGTCGCGACGCCCTGTCCGTTGCTGCTGGCGGCCCCCGTGGCAATCGTCTCGGGACTGTCCAGGGCGGCCCGCAGGGGCGTCATCGTGCGTGACGGCGGGGCACTGGAGAGGCTGGGACGGGCTCGCACACTGGTGATCGACAAGACCGGCACCCTCACCGCCGGCCGGCCGCGTGTGCTTGAGGTCGCGGCGGCCCCGGGCAGGACGACCTCCGAGGTACTGCGGCTCGCCGCGTCGCTGGATCAGATCTCCGTGCACATTCTGGCGGAGGCCATCGTCCGCGAAGCAGGCGCCCGGGGGCTGACCCTGTCGATGCCCGACCGGGCCGACGAGGAAGCCGGACGGGGAACCGCCGGTACGGTCGACGGCCACCGCGTCACCGTCGGGAAGACCGGTCTCGCCTCACAGGACCTGCCCGGCTGGGCACGGGCCGTCGACAACCGTGCCCTGCTCGACGGCGCCGCCGTCGCCTGGCTCACCGTCGATGACGCTCTCGCCGGCGCCGTACTGCTTCAGGATCCCCTGCGTCACGACGCCCCACGCACGGTCCGACGGCTGAGGACAGCGGGGCTGACCCGGCTGCTGATGCTCACCGGCGACCGCGCCGAGCCCGCACTCGAGGTCGGGGCCGTACTCGGCCTGGACGACGTCCGCTCGGGACAACTGCCCGCCGACAAGGTCGCCGCGGTTCGGGAGGAATGCGCCCGCGCCGTCACCATCATGGTGGGCGACGGCGTCAACGACGCGCCCGCTCTGGCCACCGCCGACATCGGGGTGGCCATGGGTGCCCGGGGATCCACCGCGACCTCCGAAGCCGCTGACATCGTGCTGACCACCGACCGGGTGGACCGCTTGGCCGATGCCATGGAAATCGCGGTACGGGCCCGCAGGATCGCCGTGCAGAGCGCTGTCGGCGGCATGGTGATGTCCCTGGCCGCCATGGCAGCCGCCCTGCTGGGCTGGCTGCGGCCGGCCCCCGGAGCACTCCTGCAGGAAGCGATCGACACAGCTGTCATCCTCAACGCCCTCCGTGCACTCCTGCCGGCACGGGGCAATCGGGTCGCCCTCGAAACCGACACCGAGACGCTGATCCAGCGTTTCGCGATGGAACACGAGGACCTCCGGGACACCCTTGACGCCATCAGAGAAGCCGCGGGCCTGATCTCCACCGACCAGGGACCGCAGGCCCTGCAGACGCTGCACCAGATCGACCGTCTGCTCACCGAGAGGCTGCTCCCCCATGAACACGCCGAGGAACAGCAGCTCTACCCGGCGCTGAGCAGACAGCTCGGCGGCCCGGCACACACCGAAACCATGAGCCGCGCCCACACCGAAATCGACCGCCTCGCCCGCCGCATCGCCACCCATCTCCAACTCGCGGACGAGTCCGGGTCGCTGCGCCCGGAACAACTCGACGACCTGCGGGCCTGCCTCTACGGGCTGCACACGGTCTTGCGTCTCCACTTCAGCCAGGAGGAGGAGAGTTATTTCTCCCTCTCCGCTTCCCCACCGGCCCTGGAATCGAACAACCCGAACCTGACCCGTACGGGCGATGGCCGGCGGCCTGCCCGCCTCGATCCACCTCGGCACCGCGACGGGGATTGATCATGGCTGCCCACCGTCGGCCACGGGGCCGACCGGCAGAGTGCGGCTCAGGTACGGGGTCTCCCGGGCCCGCACCATCCCGCGCCTGCTGATCTACCGCTACGACTCCCCGTCTTCCGGGGAATGCGCCTGAAACCTCAGGGAGACGTTTGCTGTCGCCTGCCCGGTCAGCCGGACACTCCACCGCTGGCGGGACGCCGAGACCCTGTGGTCCTCTGGGAACGGTACCGGGAGGCCCGGCGAAGGAGGCGAGGGTGGTGCGGGACAAGCGAACATCGCCGGACGACGGGGCCGAAGGCGTACCCAGGATGTCGGACGACACGGCCGACCGGGTGGAACTGCGCCGAATCCAGCTGGGACTCTCGCTGGCCGAGGTCGCGCACCGCGCGCACATGTCGCCGTCCTACCTGCGGGGGCTGGCTTCGCTGCACGGAGACTTCGACCCCGAGGGGCTTACCCGGCTGGCCGAGGCGCTGGACATGACACCATTCGAACTGCTCCACGGACGCGTCGAGCCGCCGCCCGGTCAGGGTGGCGCCGGGGCCCATCCGCGTCTGAGGCGACTCACGGAGCGCGAGTGCTGGAACCGGCTCGACACCCATGGGGTCGGGCGTCTGGCGTTCCCCGGGGATACCGCCCTCGTGGTCGTCCCGGTCAACTATCTCGTGGACGGCCGGAGCGTGGTGTACCGGACCCAGCCCGGAAGCGTCCCGGCGGTCGACGCGGGTACACCACTGTCCTTCGAGACCGACCACCTCGACGAGGCGCGGGCCTGCGGCTGGAGCGTCCTGCTGACGGGGACGACCGAGCACGTCACGGATCCCGCAACGATGAACGCCCTCGCGGACCGGGCGGGTTCACGCCCCTGGGCGGGCGGCTCGCGGCCCCTGTGGATCCGGCTGCTGCCGGAACACATCAGCGGCCGGGTCATCGATACATCCTGACAGGGCTGCCGCGGCCACGGCTGACAGGCCGGTCACAGCTCCTTCAGCCGGAGCACGACCTCTTCCACGGCTCCGAACTCTCGGCCCAGCAGGTTCGGACGACTTCGCGTACGACACGAAAGGGCCCGGCGGCCGCTCGGCGTCACAGCGTCACTATCCTCGGACTACGAAACCAGTCGTCCGCCGCGTGCTGATCTGCGGCAACTGGCTTGATCGGCAAGGGCCCCGATGTCCCGGTGTCGACGGACAAGGGCGCCATCACGTGTGGTCGCCTAGCACGCGCTGCCGGCGGCCGACGGCATCAGCGGCCCGGCCGTCGCCGACCTGCGTCGGCGCCGGGCGGGCGAGCACGAATCCGGACGCTCCGCCTCGGGGATGACGGGTCACCGGAAGACGACTCGACCGTGCGACCAGGTTCACTGGCCAGAGCCCGTTCTCGCGAAGAAAGCCATCGACGGGCCCGTCGCGAACCTGCACGGGATCCCGCTTCACCTCCTACGGGGCGGACGGAAACCATGAGGCGTCCGCCCGTTCCCCGCATGCACAGGCACGAGGACGAGCCGACACTGGAGTCGAAGACAAAGAATGGCCGGGACAGGCCGGATTTCGTGACCGCCTCCCGCGCCGCCGCCGACGACACACGAAGGAGAACCGAGATGACCACCGCCCAGGAGATCATGCACGCCGGCGCCACCTGCATCAAGGAGAACGAAACCCTGGAGGACGCGGCGCGCAGGATGAAGGAACTGGACGTCGGCGCCCTCCCGATCTGCGGCCCGGACGACCGGCTCCACGGAATCATCACGGACCGCGACATCGTCGTGGCGTGTCTCGCCAAGGGCAAGGACCCAAAGACCATGACAGCCGGCCACCTGGAGCAGGGCAAGCCGATCACGATAGACGCCGGAGCCGAGACGGACCAGGTCCTCCGGACAATGGAGGTACACCGGATCCGGCGGTTGCCGGTCATCGACGACCATCGCCTGGTCGGCATGATCAGCGAGGCGGACCTCGCACGTCACCTGCCCGAGGACCAGGTCGGCCAATTCGTCGAGGCCGTCTGCGCAGCTGCGTGACCGCGCACGGGCGGTGAAGCTGTTACCTGTGTCTGGCTTCCCTCGGCACGACCGGCGTCGCGTTCGACTCTCCGGACAGCGGGCACCGCTCCCCCTCCGGCATGAAGTACCGGGCGAGGGTGTCCTCCGAGACGCGAGCAGGACGCCACCCTGGAGCGGCTCCGCACCGACCGGCAGCTGCCCTGCCCGGGCTCGACCCGCTCCACCTGGAGGCGAGGTGATCAGCCGAAGAACACTCCGAACTCGTCGTACAGCGACGGATCCACCCTCTTGGTCCCCGTCCCGGCATCAGGGAGGGGGACACGGACGATGTCGGTGCCGCGCAGGGCCGTCATCGTGCCGAAGTCTCCGTCGTTGACCGCGTCGACGGCATGCAGCCCGAAGCGTGTGGCCAGCCACCGGTCGAAGGCGCTCGGAGTTCCGCCGCGCTGGACGTAGCCGAGGACCGTCGTACGGGCGTCCGTGCCGGTGCGCTGCGAGATCTCCTGGGCCAGCCACTCGCCGACACCGGACAGCCTCGCGTGGCCGTACTCGTCCAACGAACGGTCCTTGAGGATCATCCGGCCCTCCCGGGGCACGGCGCCCTCTGCCGCGACGACGATCGGCGCGTAGTTGAACTCGAACCGGCTCTTCACCCAGGCACAGACCTGATCGATGTCGAACGGCCGCTCCGGGACGAGGATCACGTTGGCGCCGCCCGCGACACCCGCGTGCAGGGCGATCCACCCGGAGTGCCGCCCCATCACTTCCACCACCAGGGTGCGTCTGTGGGACTCGGCGGTGGTGTGGAGGCGGTCGATGGCCTCGGTCGCGACGCCGACGGCCGTATCGAAACCGAATGTGTAGTCGGTGCCGGGAACGTCGTTGTCGATCGTCTTCGGCACGCCGACGAGGCGGATCCCCTGACGGTTCAGTTCGGCCGCCACGCCGAGTGTGTCCTCGCCGCCGATCACTACGAGGGCGTCGATACGGTGCGCGGCGAGAGTGTCCTGGATGCGCCGCACCCCGTCCTCGTGCTTGAACGGGTTGGTGCGGGACGAGCCGAGGATGGTTCCTCCGCGCGGAAGGATCCCCCGCACACCGGAGATGTCCAGCGGCAGGACTTCGTTCCGGAGCGCACCGAGCCAGCCGTCGCGCAGACCGACGAAATCGAAGCCGTACTCCTGAACACCCTTGCGGACAACGCTGCGAATCACCGCGTTCAAACCGGGGCAGTCACCTCCGCCGGTCAGCACTCCGACCCTCATGACTTCCTCCTCTCCACACTGGCGTGACCTCACAACAACAGGCCGCGACGCATCCGGCTGCTGCGTTTTCAGCGTGGGATCCGAGGAGCCGCGCCCCGCGCCGTTTGGGGTGGCCGGCTCGTGGCCTCCGGAGAGGGCGCCGAGACGGGGCCGTACCCCGAAGAACCGCGCGCCGCGCCCTGAAGCGGCAACTGAACTTCCAGTGTCGGCTCCTCGTCCCCCCTGCGCATTCCGGGAGCCCTGCCCAGATCCCCGGAGCGTCGCGACCGCCCTCGTGCGGAGGACGGTTGTTGGTTCCCGGGCCAAGATGCCCCTTGCCGGCCGCTGAACGGCACACCGGCTCTTCCGGTCTCGCACTCGCCATAGGCCATACGGATGCGGGAGGGGTCTTCCTCGATCAGCCATCGTCTGCGCCGGGTAGTGCTGAGTGGGCCAGAGCGGGCCGTACAGATCCCGAAGAGAGAACGGCTATGACGGAAAGTGACCAGCGCCGGGAAGGCTGTCCCGGCCGGCGTGTCGTCGTGAAGGGAGCCGCGAGTGTCGTCGGGGCTGCGGGGCTGACCGGCACGATGGCGGTGGGCGCTGCTTCCGGCACGCCGGCGGTCGGCTCGGACGCGGGGCGGGTGCCGTTCCACGGTGCGCACCAAGCGGGGATCCTCACCCGGCAGCAGCGGTTCGGCGGGTTCGTAGCCTTCGACGTGCTCGCGCACGACCGCGCCGGGCTGACGGCGCTTCTCAAGAAGCTGACCGCGCGGTGCCGCACCCTGACGGCGGGTGTCACGCCGCAGGACCCGGACGTGGCCGCATTGCGGGACCCGGAGGACCAGCTGACCATCACCGTCGGGGTGGGGGCCTCACTGTTCGACGGGCGGTACGGGCTGGCGGGGGCGCTGCCGCCCGGACTCGCCTTGATGCCGGAGTTCCGGGGGGACCGGCTCGATCCGGGAAGCTGCCACGGCGATCTCTCGGTGCAGGTCTGCGCCCAGCACCCGGACGCCGTCCTCCATGTCGTACGGGACCTTGCCCGGGAGACCTCGGGACTGCTGCGGACCAGGTGGCGGGCCAACGGCTTCCTCAACCCGCCGCGCCCCGAGGGCGCCCCGCGGTCGTTCGTCGGCTTCAAGGACGGCACCGCGCACCCGGACACGGCCTCGGCGCGGGAGATGAACCGGCTGGTCTGGGTCGGGCCGGAAGGGCCGGGCTGGGCTCGTGGCGGGAGCTACCAGGTTCTCCGCACCATCCGGCTGCGGGCCGAGGCGTGGGACCGGGTCCCCCTCGGCGAGCAGGAACGAATCTTCGGGCGACGCAAGTCGACCGGAGCGCCGCTCGACGGACGCAAAGAGAGCGACCTGCCCGACTACGGGCGGGACCCGCAGGGGCGGGTCACACCGCTGGACTCCCACATCCGCCGGGCCAATCCGCGCACCCCCGGGAGCGAGGACTCGGTCCTGCTGCGCCGGAGCTACAACATCGACCGGGGCCTCGCACCCGACGGGACGCTGGATGTGGGTCTGATCTTCTGCTGCTACCAGCGGGACATCAAGCGGCAGTTCGCGACCGTGCAGAAGAGACTGGAGGGCGAGCGGTTCGCCGACTTCAGCACCACGACGGGCGGTGGCTACTTCCTCGCGCTGCCGGGGGTGGCCGACGCCTCGGACTGGTACGGCTCAGCCCTGCTCGGCTCGGCTCGGGAGTGACATCGAACGGCAAGCCGATCTGAGACGCGTCGCGGTCCGTGCGGCCCGATGCGGTGCTGAAGGCACGGACGGGCCCACTACTCTGCACACATGGTCGAAGGCCAGAGCGGTGAAGTCATAGACGGACGCTTCGAGTTGGTGGAGCGGCTGGGCAGCGGCGGCATGGGCACCGTGTGGCGGGCCCGTGATCTGGTGCTGCACCGCGAGGTCGCCGTCAAGCAGGTCACCCCACCGGCTCCGGATCTCGCTCCCGGGGGCGCCGGGGCCTCCGGAGTGCTGCGCGAACGCGTGCTGCGTGAGGCCCGCGCACTGGCCCGGATCAGCAACCCGCACGTAGTGACCGTCCATCATGTCGTGGAGGACGGCGAAAGCTCCTTCCCCTGGCTCGTGATGGAGCTGGTGCCGGGCGGCAGCCTGGCTGATCGCCTGGACCAGGGGACGCGGATGGAGCCGCGGGAAGGCGCTCGTATCGGCCGACAGGTGCTGGCCGCGCTGCGCACCGCACACGCCGCCGGTATCTGCCACTGCGACGTGAAACCCGCCAACGTGCTGCTGCGCCCGGACGGCACCGCGGTACTCACCGATTTCGGCATCGCGGCCCTCCAGCGGACCGACCCGGCCCTCGCCACGGGCGCGTCCGCGGCGCTGACCGCGACCGGTGAGCTGATCGGTACGCCCGAGTACATCGCACCCGAACGCATCAGAGGCAAGGACGACGATCCCGCCTCGGACCTCTGGTCGCTGGGCATCACCCTGTACGTCTGCATGGAGGGCCACAGCCCCATGCGACGGCCGACCGCGCTTGCCACCATGGCGGCCGTCCTTGACGGCGAGATACCACCGCCCGTCCGGGCCGGGGCCCTGGCCTCCGTGCTGAGGGAACTCCTCGTCGTCGATCCGGCGCAGCGGCCCTCGGCCGAACGGCTCGACGCGATGCTGGCTGCCGTCGCGGAGGGCACGGGACCGACCGTGCGGCTCCCGCAGGCCGGTCCACCCGCCCCGACCGTCAGGGCCACCGCCCCGGCGCCCGAACCCGACACCCCGTCTGCCGCACCACCCTCTTCGTCGCCCTCCCCTTCGCCGCCGCTCCGGCGCCGGCGGACCTGGCTGACCGCCGGCTCGGCGGTGTTGGCGGTGGCAGTGACGGCAACGGCGGTCTACCTCGTCAACGGCCCGTTTGACGACGCGGAAGGTTCGGCGGACCCGAGCAGCGGCAGCGCCCCACCGAACAGACTCGGTCTCTGGGAACCCGGAACCCTCAAGGTCGCGGTGAACGACGGCACGGTACCCCCGTCCGACGGCGACACCCCCACCATCGGCCCCGATCTGGCGCGCGCACTCGGCGATGAACTCGGCCTGAAGGTGGAGCTTTTCGACGTCGACGGCCCGAGCGACATGGTCAGCGGCCTCCTGAACCGGGAGAACGAGTACGACTTGCACCCAGGTCCACCCTCGGAAACTTTCGACGTGCTCATGCCGGGCACCCCGGACGACTTCGGCCGCGGGGAGGAGCGGGACATGGCCCTCATTCACTACCTCGACATCGGATACGCCGTCGTCGCCCCGTGGGAGACCGCTCAGGACATCCGGTCGAAGGCCGACCTCACCGATGACATCCCGCTGGGCATGGCCGTGGACCGCTCGGACACTGCCCTGCGCGACGCGCTGATGAAGGCCTTGGACAAGCTGATCACCAACGGTGAGTACGCAGACATCCTCAAGGCCCAGGGCCTGGAGCACGGCGCCGTCACCAAAGCCGGGATGGTCCGTCACGGCTTCTGAGCGGCACCGCCGTGCCGACGTCCAGGGGTTCCTGGACAAGTTACGCCGGGCTGTCCCTGATGGCGGTTTCCAAGGCGTACACGTTGTGGTCCGAGCTGCTGACGTGCACGACCCCGTCGGCCACCGCGGGCGACGATCGGACCTTGCCGCCGGTGGCGTAGCTCCAGTTCTTGCTGCCGTCGGCCGCGTCCAGGGCGTACACGCTCTGGTCCGAGCTGCCGACGTACACGACTCCGTCGGCCACGGTCGGCCTCCCTTCGACCCTGTCGCCGGTGCCGAACGCCCATTTCTTGTTGCCGGTCGCCGCGTCCAGGGCGTACACCCTCTTGCTGTTGCTACCGACGTACACGACCTCGTCGGCCACAGTCGGCGACGACCTGACCCAGTCGAAGGTGCTGAAGTCCCACTTCCTGTTGCCGGTCGCGGCGTCCAGGGCGTACACCCTCTTGCTGCTGCCGATGTACACCACCCCGTCGACCACCCTTGGCGACGTGAAGCCCCAGTCCTCCGGCTCGTTGCTCCACACATTCTTGTTGCGGAAGCCCCAGTCGCTCGCGCCGACTGCCCACGCCTCCGCCCCGGTGGCCGCGTCCAGGGCGGACATCGACTTGTAGCCCGCGATGTACACCACCCCGTCGACCACCGCCGGTGGCTTGAGGCCGGAATCGCGGGAGACCGCCCACCTCTTCTTCCCCGTTGCCGCGTCCAGCGAGGTCACGGTGGAGCTGCCGCCGATGTACACGGCCCCGTCGGCCACGGTCGGAGCCGGTTCGAGCTTGTCGGCGGTGGGGTAGTGCCACTTCCTCTCCCCGGTGGCGGCATCCAGGGCGTACACCCGCCCGTCGCTGCTGCCGACATACACCACCCCGTCGAGCACCGCCGGAGCCGTCTCGACCCTGTCGGCAGTGGGGTAGTGCCACTTCTCCTCCCCGGTGGCGGCATCCAGGGCGTACACCCGCCCGTCGCTGCTGCCGACATACACCACCCCGTCAGCCACCGTGGGCGACGATGTGACCGCGCCGCCGACGCCGTGCCGCCACCGGAGACGCGGATCGGAAGTGTCCGCACCGGACGTGTCCCGGTCGTCGAACAGGTTGGCCGCGGCGACGACACCCGTAGCGACGGCAGCGGCGCCACCGGCACCGATACCGAGCCGCAAGGCGGTACGACGGCTGATGCGGCGGCCCGGCGGCGGTGTGCCCGCGGCCGGTCGCGGCACAGGTGCCGGTTCCTGCGTTCGGGCTGTACCTGGGCCGGCAGCGGCGAAGGGGGTGGTGGCTGTCTCCGTGTCCGCGTCGGACACATGTGATCCGGCACCGGGAGCGGTGGCCGAGGCGGAGGCGGAGGAAGACAGTTCACGAAGGCGTTCGCAGACCTCGCCCGCTGACGAGGGGCGGTCGTCGGGATCCTTGGCAAGGAGCGCCATGACCAGATCGTCCAGGGCGGCGGGGACACCCGGTCGGGCCCGGCCCGGCGGCTCGGGGGCCGTGTACAGGTGCGCGGCCATCATCGCGACCGCTTCCGCGGACTGGAAAGGGGTGCTTCCGGTGAGAAGCTCGTGGAGCACGCAACCCAGGGAGTACAGGTCGGAGCGGGGATCGGCAGGGTGATCACCGAAGCGCTCGGGGGGCATGTAGGCGAGTGTGCCGATCACTTTGCTCGACTTGTGCGTGGCCGCGATGTACCGGGCGATGCCGAAGTCGAGGATTTTGATGTGATCGTCCGGGGTGGCCATGAGGTTCGCCGGTTTCAGGTCCCGGTGCACGACTCCGGCCGTATGGGCGGCCTGGAGCGCCGCGGCCGTCTGTGCCGTCCAGTCCACGGCAGTGGGTATCTGTGCCGCGCCGTCCTCACGGAGTACCGTGTCCAGGCCCCGTCCGGTGACGAACTCCATCACCAGGTAGAGGGTGCCGTCGTCAGGGTCCTGCCCCAGGTCGAAGACCGTCACCACGCCCGTGTGGCTCAGGCCGCCGGCGGTTCGAGCCTCGCGGAAGAACAGTTCCGCGCCGGACGCGTCCCGTCTGTCGTGCGGCAGCAGCTTGACCGCGACTCGGCGTTCGATCAGACGGTCGCGCCCCTCCCAGACCTCCCCCATACCGCCCCGGCCAACGAAATCGACCAACTCGTAACGGCCGCCCACAACCCGCAAAGCCACCCACCCCTGTCCGGACGCCACGCGTCACACCCGACCCGCTCCTGCGGAACCGCATCGACGATCCCACACCCACTACCTGCGCACCGGCAGTTGCCCGACGACCAGCCGGAAGACCGCGCGGGGCCGGTCCTCGGTCAGCGTCCGCGGGTGGGCACCGGGCACGGTCGGGTGGCCGTGGCTCATGCGTCTCGGGGCGAACCGGCTCACCTTCAGCGGGATGTGCCGGACACGGCCTGGGGGGTGTCCGCGAAGTGGCGCCGTCCGCCCGTAGGGCGGGGCCCGCGGCGGCTGGTGCGGTGCATCGCAAGGCGGAGGACCGGCGTTGTGGATGGATCTGCCGTACTCGGCCGGGTCCGACAACGCGGCGAGGTGCCGTGCCAGGCGCTGCGGGCCAGGCGGGACTTCGCGGACACCCCCTAGCGGCGCCCCGCCTCGCGGCGTTGGCGGAGGGCCGCCACTCGGCGGTAGAGCTCGACCGCCTCGCCGCCCCTGCCGAGCTGTTCGAGGCAGTGCGCCTCGTCGTTGCGGCTCGCGAGCGCGTCGGGGTGGTCCGGGCCCAGGACGCGTTCGCGGGACTCCGCCACCCGGCGGTAGACCGCGAGGGCGTCGGCCCAGCGACCCAGCCAGCCCAGGGCGACCGCGACCTCGCGGCGGCTGACGAGGGTGTCCGGGTGGTCGGGGCCGAGGACCCGTTCGCGGATCGCGCACACGTCGCGGGACTCCGCGAGGGCCTCCTCCCACCGGGCGAGCCGGCCGAGGTTCACCCCCAGCCCGTGGCGGGCACGCAGCGTCTCGGGGTCGGCGGGGCCGTGTACGCGGGTGCGGTCGTCGACGAGGCCCCGGTACAGCTCCAGGGCCTCGGCGCTGCGGCCGAGCCGGCCGAGGCTTATGCCGACCTCGTAGCGCGCCGCGAGGCTGTCGGGGTGGTCGCCGCCGAGCGCGTGGGCGCGGCCGGCCGCGACGTCGCGGTATGTCTGGAGCGCTTCCGTCCAGCGGCCGAGCATGCCGAGCGCGTAGGCGACCTCGTAGAGCGTGACCAGGGTGTCGGGGTGGGTGGCGCCCAGGACCCTGGTGCGGGCCGTCGCCACCTCGTGCGCCATCCGGTACGAGTCCTCGATGCGCCCGAGCCGGCTGAGGTTGAAGGCGAGGTTGTGGCGGCAGCGCAGCGTGTCGGGGTGGTCGGGGCCCATGGTGCGCTCGCGGGAGGCGAGGACCGCCGCGTACACCTCGTGCGCCTCGAAGTGCCGGCCGAGCTGTCCCAGTACGTACGCCGTCTCCTGACGTGCCGCCAGGGTCTCCGGGTGGTCGGGGCCCAGCGCCCGTTCGCGGCCTTCGGTGACGCGGACGAACTCCCGCAGCGCGTCGGCCGTCCGGCCGGTCCGGCTGAGCGTGAAGCCGACCTCGTAGCGGCTGCCGAGGGTGTCGGGGTGGTCGGGCCCCAGCGCGTGCTCGCGCTCGGCCGCGACCGCCCGGTGCACCTCGCCCGCCTCGTCCCAGCGGCCGAGTCTGCCCAGGCTGAGGCCCGCGCTGTGTCTGCTGTTGAGCACGGCGATCTGTTCGGGCGAGGGAGTGGGTCGTTCGGGGCGGGCGTAACCGCCGGAGGCGGGGCCCGCGGGTCCCGACGGCGTGGTCCACTCGCCGGTGAGCCCCGCCGTGTGGTCCGGGGGCGTGATCAGCGCCGGGGAGGAGCCGGTCGCCTTGTGACCGATGGTCATGCCGTACGTCCAGGAGGGCAGCCGCGAGCCCGGACCACCGTGCGGCGTCGATCCGTCCGCCGCCGGAGGGTGCGCGAGCACCGGCACCGGCACCGGCGGCCGGCCCTCCCGGCCGGACACGGAACGGGCGGCGATGATCTGGTGCCGGAGCGCGGTGGCGTCCGACGGCCGCTCCTCCGGCGTCTTGGCGAGCAGGTCGAGGACGATCCGGTCCAGGAACTCCGGCAGTTCGGAGCGGTGGCTCCGCAGTGGTGTGGGGACGGTGTCCCGGTGCCCGACCAGGACGGCCCACGCGTCGTCCTGGTCGAAGGGCGGGACCCCGGTGGCGATCTCGTAGAGCACACAGCCGAACGAGTACAGATCACTGCGGTGGTCCACGGGTCCGCCGCCGATCTGCTCGGGCGACATGTAGTGCGGCGTGCCCATCGCGATGCCCGTGCCGGTGAGCTTGGAGGTGAAGCCGATGTCGTGGCCGAGGCGGGCGATGCCGAAGTCGCAGATCTTCACCGCGCCGTCGGTCAGCCGCATAATGTTGGCGGGCTTCAAGTCCCGGTGCACGATGCCCTGTTCGTGCGTGTACGCGAGCGCGTCCGACACCTGCTCGGCGATGTCGACGATGTCGGGCACCGCGAGCGGGCCCTGTCTGTTGTCCTCCAGGAGCTGGCTGAGGTTGCGCCCTTCGAGCAGCTCCATCACCAGGTACAGCACGCCGTCGTGTTCGCCGAAGTCGTGGACGACGGTGACGCCCCGGTGCTGGAGGGCGGCGGCGACGCGCGCCTCGCGCCGGAACCGTTCGCGCAGCACCCGGGTGAACGACTGATCCTGCTGCGGGCCGAGCGGCTTGAGGCATTTGACGGCCACGTGCCGGCCGAGCGACTCGTCCTGGGCCCGCCACACCTCGCCCATGCCACCGCGCCCGATCAGATCGAGCAGCCGGTACCGGCCCTGGATCAGACTCGTTTCCGCCATTGCCCGCTGTCGCCCCCGTCGCCTCTCTGCGCCCTCCCCGGCCCGTCCAGTATGGCCGCCCGTCTGCGGAGTTTGGCAGCCTGTCTCCTGAGTTTGCGTGGGGTTGGGCGGGCGTCGGGCCCGAGTCTGGCCATCGCGCCCCTGATGTGGCCCGGTGGGATGCGTCTGCGCAGCCGGCCCGGGACGGCGCGCAGGAGTACTCCGGTGAGGACGAGACGGCGGGTCACGCGCCGTGGGCCGGGGGCTTGTCTGCCGTACAACTCGTGGGCGCAGGCGGGCAGTGAGTCGTACGCGAGGGCGGAGACGTGCCGCCACAGCACGGCGCGGGCCGGGACGAGCAGGGGGTGTACGGGCGGGCGGCGCAGGAAGTCGTCCACTTCCCGTGCCTCGGGTCCGGCGGCCAGCTCGGGTCCCACCCGTGCGAAGTACGCGGCGAGTTGGGCTCTGTCGGCGGGCACTCGCGCGGGGTCGAGGCCGACGAGGCGGGCGCCCTCGCGGTGTTCGTCGATGTAGCGGTCGGCCTGCTCGTCGGTGAGCGGGAAGCCGGAGCGGCGCAGGACGTGCAGGTAGGAGTCGACCTCGGCGCAGTGCACCCAGAGCAACAGGTCCGGTTCGTCGACGCCGTAACGCTCCCCGGTCGCCGGGTCGGTGACCTTGATGCGGGTGTGGATGCGGCGGACGCGGGCGCCGGCCTTCTCGGCGGCTTCGGTGGTGCCGTAGCTGATGGTGCCGACGAAGTTCGCGGTTCTCCGCAGCCGTCCCCAGGCGTCCTTCCTGAAGTCGCTGTTCTGGATGACGCCGCGCACGGCGCGCGGGTGCAGGGCCTGGAGGTAGAGCGCCCGGACGCCGGCGATCCACATCATGGGGTCGCCGTGCATCTGCCAGGTGACGGAGTCGGGGCCGAAGAGGCCGGGGTCCGCGTGAGCACGGGCGTCGGCTGGGACGCGGGCGCCGGCCTGGGCCTGGGCGTCGGCTCGGACGTCGGCCTCGGCCCGGGCGTGGGCGTCGGTGCGGGCGTCGCTGTCCCCGTGGCTCACCGTGCCTCACCCCTCCGCCGTCGACCGGACTGCCCAGGTTAGCCTCGCGCCGGCCGTCGCCCGCCGGTGGGCGCGGTGCCGGCTCCCGGCACGGCGCCGGCCGCCTCGGAGGGCGCGCGGGCGCGAGGCGTTGCAGGATGGGCCGCATGCTGCTGGCCACGCTCGCCCATGTCTCACGGGAGGTCGCCGCGACGTCGGCGCGCTCCCGCAAGATCGCCCTGCTGGCCGAACTCTTCGGCGCGGCCGAGCCCGCCGACGTACCGGTCGTCATCCCGTGGCTGGCGGGCCGGCTGCCCCAGGGGCGGATCGGTGTCGGCAGACAGGCGCTGAAGGACCCCGCGCCGCCGGCGGAGACGGCCACGCTGACCGTCCGCGAGGCGGACGACGTCGTCACCGCTCTCGCCGCCGTCTCCGGCCCCGGCTCACAGACCGTCCGCAGACGACTCGTCCAGGACCTGCTGGGCGCGGCGACCGAGGAGGAGCAGCGATTCCTGATCGCGCTGCTGTTCGGTGAGGTGCGCCAGGGCGCGCTGGACGCCGTCGCCGGGGAAGCGCTGGCGCGGGCGACACAGGCTCCGCCCGCCGCCGTACGGCGGGCCGTGATGCTGGCGGGGTCGCTGCAGAGCGTCGCCGAGCGGCTGCTGGCCGACGGCCCCGGAGCGCTCGCCGAGTTCCGGCTGACGGTGGGCCGCCCCGTACTGCCGATGCTCGCGCAGACGGCGGGTGGCGTCACCGAGGCGGTCGGGCGGCTGGCGCCGTGCGGTGTGGAGGAGAAGCTGGACGGGATCAGGGTCCAGGTCCACCGGAGGGGCGATGTCGTACGGGTCTATACCCGCACCCTCGACGACATCACCGCCCGGCTGCCCGAGGTGACGGCCGCCGCGCTGGCGCTGGACGGTGACCGCTTCATCCTGGACGGCGAGGTCATCGCCCTGGACGCGGACGGCAGGCCCCACGCCTTCCAGGACGTCGCGGGGCGGGTCGGCTCCCGTACCGACGTCGGCGCGGCGGCCGCCGCCCTGCCGCTGTCGCCGGTCTTCTTCGACGTGCTCGCCGCCGACGGCGAGGATCTGCTCGACCTGTCGTACGCGGAGCGCCGTACGACGCTGGACCGGCTGGTCCCGGAGCCGATGCGGGTCCGGCGGGTGGTGGTGCCCGCGCCGGACGGCGGCGGGGCGGGGGACGGTGACGGGGACACGGCTCCCGACACGGCGGAGGCGGAGGCGTTCTGGCGCGCGACGCTGGACCGGGGCCACGAGGGCGTCGTGGTCAAGGCGCTCGACACCCCGTACAGCGCGGGCCGGCGCGGCGCCGGATGGGTGAAGGTCAAACCCGTCCACACCCTGGATCTGGTGGTGCTGGCGGCCGAGTGGGGCCACGGCAGGCGCACCGGTCGGCTGTCCAATCTGCATCTGGGGGCCAGACGGCCGGACGGCTCGTTCGTGATGCTGGGAAAGACCTTCAAGGGCCTGACGGACGCCATGCTGGAGTGGCAGACGGCGCGTCTGCGGGAACTGGCCGTGGCCGACGACGGCTTCACGGTGCGGGTGCGTCCGGAGCTGGTGGTGGAGATCGCCTACGACGGGCTCCAGCGCTCGTCCCGCTACCCGGCGGGGGTGACGCTGCGGTTCGCGCGGGTGCTGCGCCACCGCGAGGACAAGCCCGCGTCGCAGGCGGACACGCTGGAGACGGTGCTCGGCGGTCACGGCCCGTCCGCTGATCCGGCCGGGAAAACCTTGGACGAAGACGGATCGTCCGAACCCGGGATCTGAGGCGGCGGGGCGCGCTGGACCGCGCGCCCCGCCCCGTCCGCGGCCCCGTCTACCTCCCCGCGCCGCGCTCCACGACCGTGGCGAGCACGGACGGCAGCGGGTACCAGTCCGCCGACACGATGCTCGCGTGCCGCCCCGCCAGCAGCGTGACGCGGTCGCGCGCCTGCGCCTCGGTCGGATTCGTGCCGTCGATGGCGGGCGCCACCGCGTGCGCGTCCGTCATGACCACCAGGTAGTGCCGCTGGTCGTACCAGGCGGTGTCGAAGCCCTCCGCGGCGTAGAGGGACGCGGCGCCGTCGAAGACGACGAACCACGGCCGCAGCGAGGCGTCGGCGTACCGGGTCCGGGGGTCCCCGGCGGCGGCGCCGAGCACGGCGGGGAAGGCCGCCGCGTCGCCGAGCCGGCCGGCGGCGGCGAGGTCCCGCAGATGGGTGGCGTACTCGCGGTCGGTCCACAGCGTGTCGAGCGGGTTCTGCTGCTCGACGGTGCCGGGAATCAGCTCGAAGACGAACTTGCCCGCGAGCGCGGAGCGCGCCGGCCAGCCGCGTTCACGCACGGCGCTGTCGAGGTCCGCGCTGCCGCCCACGAGATCGGCGGGGCGGTAGACCGCGTCGCCGAGCGTGGAGGTCAGGAGCGCGTCGAGCGCGGCGGGGCCGCGTCCGCCCTTGCCCTGGAAGCCGTCCTTCAGCTCGACCTTGACGAGGATCGGCCGGTGGCCGGGGTTGGCGTCGTGCCAGACCTTCATGTCCTTGAGGCAGCCGGGCAGGCCCTGGTCGCGGGCCTTGGTGCGCAGTTCACCCACGTTGGCGGCGTTCACACAGTTGCTGTTGCTGCCGAGCGGGTTGCTGTGCGAGACCCGCCACGACGCGCCGAACACATTGGTCCACACGTCGAGTTCGAGCATTCCGGCACCGGAGTCCAGCGCGTCGGCGAGATACGGGAAGGTCGTCTTCTCGTACGCGTTGTGGACCCCGACCCCGGTGGAAGAGGAGTACGGCAGCTGTTCGTCGGCGACGGCACCGCTCGCCTGGCCGAGCGCGCCCACCAGGGCCAGCGCCCCGGCCGCGCCCGCGGCCACTGTCGTACGCAAGAGTCTTCCCATGTTCCCGGCCTTCCCGTCATACGAGTGAAGTGACGCCGAACAGTAGGGCAGTTGGGTGACGGGCGGGGGGACTGAGGCTTACGTGACCCGGCACCGTCCGCAGTACGGCGGGAACAGACGCACCCGGTGGCCGGTATCCGCGGCGTCCCGCCGGTCGGACCGGGTCGTCGTGGATCGACGGTCCGGCCCTACGGTGCCGGGGGCCGGGGTGAGTTGATTGCCTGACGGCCCATCAGTTCGGCCAGTCCGCGCCGGGTGGCGGCCAGTACGACACGGTCCTGGGCGCGCAGTACATAGCCGGGGTCCAGATCCCAGACCAGGCCGTCGGGCCGGTCCTCGTCGTGGGCGCGCCGGGTGTCCGCGAGATCGGGCAGCCGGTCCCCCGGCGGCGCCGAGTCCAGCGCGATGACCCGCCACGCGCCCGGCCTGAACACCTCCGCGACGGTGCGCCCCTGGAGCCTCGGGTGGCCGGCCACATCGATGGCCGCGACCAGCAGCACCTTGCGCTCGACCGGGATCGCACCGAGGATCTGACGCCCCATCATGGCGATGGCGAAGGCGGGGGCCGCGAGCGTGGAGACGCTGCGGCTGCGGGTCAGTGCCCGGGGGTGGGCGGCGCGCAGCGTCCGGTAGACGGCGGTGGCGAACTCGTCGTCGTACAGCCGCAGGGCGACCCGCAGGTCCGGTTTGACGGACCGCGCGTACAGGGCGGCTTCGAGGTTGGTGACATCGATGCTGGTGAGCGCGAGCAGGGCATGGGCCCGGTGCACCTTGGCCGCCTCCAGGACCCCTTCCTGCGTCACGTCGCCGACCACCGTGGGCACGCGCAGGCTCCGCGCCAGGGCGATGCCCCGGGCCTCGGGGTCCTCCTCGACACACACCACCGGGATGTCCAGTTCACGCAGCCGCACCAGCACCCTGCTCCCGATCTTGCCGAGGCCGAGCAGCACGATATGACCGGAGAGTCCGCGGGGCGGCCTGCGCAGCGCCGACGCGCTGCGGAACGTGCCGAGCGCTTCGAGTACGGCGGCGAGCAGGACAGGCAGCAGCAGCAACCCGGCCACACCGGACAGGAGTTGGATCACCTGACGGTCCAGGTCCTCGCCGGTGGCGGGGTCCCCGATGGCGAACAGGTCGAGCAGGACGATGTACGTCGCGTGCAGGGGGTGGTCGTCGGTGGTGATCGCGGACGCGACGGCCAGGGCCAGTACGGCGACGGCGATGCCCGCGAACGACCAGCGCAGCCGCCGGGAGAAGAGCGAGCCCAGCGGGGCGCCGCGCCCCGTGGTCCGGCGGCGTGACAGCGGCTCGCCCTCGTGGGAGACGGCCTCCAGGACCACGGTGCCCCGGCCGGTGGCCGCGGCGGTGGTGTCGTCGTCGGGCAGCAGCCGGGGGCCGTCGTTGCCGCTGCTGTCCGAACCCTCCGCGCCCGCGGGGTCGTTGGTCGTGGACGAGAGCAGGGCGAGGGTGCACAGACCGGGGTCGGCGACCTCGCCGGGGCCGGGCGGATCGCGCTCGACGGCCCGCAGCATCAGCCCGTCGGCCCGGACGATCTTGCTGGTACCGGCCACGGCGGTGGCCGCCAGCGCGGGCGCGGCGGTGTCGGCGTCGGAGAGCACGGTGGTGGACGCGTCGAGCGCGGCGATGTCCAGACCGGGGACGGCGACGGCCGCCGCCTGATCGAGCAGTTCTTCGAGATGCTGGCCGAGTTTGCGGTTGTAGAGCCGGATGACGAGGCGCAGTTGGGGATTGAGGCGCCGGGCGGCGAGGGCTGTCCTGATGTTGACCTCGTCGTCGTCGTGGACGAGCGCGAGAGCCGCCGCCTCGGCCACTCCCGCCTCGACGAGGACATCGGTGTCGAGCTCCCCGGCCTCGATGAGCCGCGGGAGTTCGAAGTCGCCGGGCCGTCCGTCGGGGCCCCCGGTGGCGGGGCCGTACGTCCGGGCCATCACCGCCGACATGCGGCCGATGAGGCCGGAGGCCCTGCCGCGGCCGGTGAGCGGCGCGGGATCCCGGCGTTCGGCCCGTACGGGCGGCACGACGAGGGTCACCTGCTCGCCGTAGACGCCGCGCAGTTCACCGGCCAGCCGGTGGCCGAGCGCGTCGTCGCCGCACACGATCATGTGACCGGGCTGCGAGCCGTGTTGTACCTGAGGCGGAAGTTGCGGCGGTGACGTCACAGGCCCAGTGTGCCGAACTACCGGGCGGAGCAGGCACGTTCCGGCCGGTCGGACCCGGTGCCCCGCGTGATCTTCACCGGATCCGACAGCCGGTCAGCGGCGGACCGCCCGCAGGACCACGAACTTCGGATCGCTCGCCATGACGTCGCAGTTGCCGAACAGCCGCCGCAGCTTGGCGTGGTAGCCGAGATGTCTGTTGCCGACCACCCACAGCTCGCCGCCGGGCCGCAGCGCCTCGCGGGATCCGGTGAACATCCGGAAGGCCGTGGCGTCGGTGGTCGCCTGATGGCTGTGGAACGGCGGATTGTTCAGTACGAGGTCGGCGGACCCGGCCGCCACGGTGGCCAGGCCGTCGCCGACGACGAACTCCGCCCGACCGCCGGTGCCGGCGTTCTTGGCGTACGTCGCCTCGGCGGACGCCACGGCCGAGAAGGACTCGTCGACGAACGTCAGCCGGGCCTCGGGATTGGTCACGGCGACGGCCGTGCCGACGACACCGTTCCCGCAGCCGAGGTCGACGACGTGCTGCGGACCGCGCCGCTCGGGCAGATTGCGCAGGAAGAACCTCGTACCGATGTCGAGGCGCTCCGCGCAGAAGATCCCGGCGTGGTTGACGACGGTCAGGCCGGAGCCGGCGCCGGAGCCTTCGGGCACGGTGTACGAGATCGGCCAGGCACCGGCCGTCGCGCGGGAGCGGGCGTGTTCGGCGGCCGGCGCGCAGAAGATCAGACGCGCCTTCTTCACCGCGAGCGAGGTCCGGGTCGGGCCGAGGATCTGCTCGAAGAGCCGCAGCGTGGAGGTGTGGATCTCGGTGACCTTGCCGGTACCGACCACGACGGTCCCCCGGTGCACGGCCGGCGCCAGCCGGTGCAGCTGGTCCTCCAGGAGGGAGAGACTCTTGGGCACCCGGATCAGCAGGACGTCGATCCGCTCGGGCGGGGTGTCCCGCACCGACAGCAGCCGGACCGCGTCGGTGTCGATGCCGTTGCGCAGCAGGGCGGCGTGGGTCGCCCGCTGCGTGAGGTGCGAGTCGGTGATCTGTACGGGGTGGTGCGCGGCGAGCGCGGTGGCGAGGGCGCCCCACCGGTCGCCGACGACGACCACGTTGCCGGACAGGTCCACACCGGCGCCCCCGGTGACGGCGGTCCCGGCTCCGGCCTGTTCCGCGGCCCCTGTCCCGGCCGCGGCTTCGGCGAGGTGGCGCAGCAGATACTCGTCGGCCGCGTCCCAGGCCCGCAGGGTGTCGCGCGGCTGCTCGGGGAAGCGGGCAAGGTCGAGATCGCCCCAGGGCGTCGTCAAACGGTTCATCGTCCACTCAGGCTAACCGAGCGGCCGGACCGCCCCGTCCGGGACGTAACCCGCTGAGCTGGCGTTCAGCCGTTCCCGCCGTCCGTACGCTCCCGGCGCCCGGCGCCGTCCCGCTGGTCCCGCGCGTGTTCTCTGGCCATCTCGCGGGCCCGCTGGAGCGCGATCCTGGCCTGCCGCACGGTCAGTACGGCGGCGAACTCGGACCGCGCGATGTCGAGGACGACGTCGGCGTCGGCGGGCGGTTCCGGGTGGTTGCGCAGGGCGATGTCCGCGGCGGCCAGCGCGAGGATGTCGTCGTCGGGCGACGCGCCCGGCTGCGACATGGTCCGCATGACCTGGTGCCAGAGTCCGCTCACGCACTCACGCTCCCTCGTCCGCGCGGCCGGCGCCGGGTCCCGGTGCCGTGGGGTGGCCGATCGTGCCGAGCACGTCCCGGATCATCTCGTCCGCCACCAGTTCCCGGGGCACCGCTCCCCCGCTGCGCGCCCAGTGCGCCATCAGCTCGTTGATGGCGCCGATGAGGGCGACCATCGCGAGGGTGTAGTCGCGCGGCACCGCCTCGCCCCGTGCGACGGCGCGGTCCGCCTCACCGACCAGGAAGTCCGACCACAGGCTGCGCCAGAGCACCCGGTGGTCCTCCACGGCGCGGTTCACACCGATCACCTCGACGAAGGCGACCCGCGCGGACGCGAGGTCGGCGGTCACCGCGCCGACGTACGCGCGGATCAGCGCGGTGATCCTGGTCCGGGTGTCGGCCGTGTCGATCGCGGGATCGCCGAGGACCGCGAGTGTCGCCTCCATGCCGGCCCGCGCGACCTGGTTGTGCAGGGCGATCAGCAGGGCTTCGCGCCCCTCGAACTCCTGGTAGAACGCGCGGATCGACACACGCGCCGTGGTGCAGATCCGTTCGATCGACGTGCCCACGTAGCCGCGTGTCGTGAAGAGGTCGGTGGCGGTCGTCATCAGCCGCTCGCGGCGCCGCGCCCTGCGCATGTGTCCCGTGCCGAATTCCGCCCCGGGGTCCGCACCGTCCCTGTCGACACCGTCCGCACCGTCCCCGCGACCCGCGGGTTCATCTGCCGGCTCCATCGCTCTCCCCGAATCCCGCCGTGCCCGGCTCACGCCATGCGCCCATGGCGGAGTCACCGGTAAGAGTGCTTACCGAGCATGGCACGCGCGGTGCGGTCACCGGCCGGGTTTCGGTGAATTGCCGGGGCCCGTACGGCGCGTGCCCCCGTGCCCGTCCACTCACCCGAGCGGCGGCGCAGACGGTCTCCCGGCGTGCGCCGGCACATCATCACTTCTAGCGTCGGGACAACTGTGCGGTGCGTCCGGCTGTCCCCGGCCGTGCCGCCTCCGACGGTCACGCGACGATCAGGAGTTGGGAGATCCGATGCGCAGGATAGGTGCGGCCTCGGCGGCGATCGTGGGCGCCGCGGCTCTCGTTCTCGGGGCGGCGTGGCCCGCGGTCGCGGGCGACGGGGCCGAATTCGAGTACAGCGTCTCCCCCGAGGCGATCGAACCCGGCGGCCAGGTGGAGATCCGGACCAAGGGCTGCCGGGTCCCGACCGTGACCGTCTCGTCGGGGGTGTTCGAAACCGTCACCCTGAACGAGGGCGAGGCGAAGCCGGCCAGGATCTTCGACGATGTGAAGCCGGAAGCGGAGTACGAGATCACCTTCGACTGCGACGGCGCGGTCCGCTCGCTGCCCCTGATGATCAAAGCCGGTAAGCCCGGTAAGCCCAGCAAACCGGGCAAGCCCGAGAAGCCGGCCGAGTCGGGCAAGCCGCCGGGGCCGTGGGAGCCGCCCCGGCCGGAACACCCGGAGCGGCCGGAACACCCCGAGCAGAAGCCTCATGAGCCTCAGCCGCACGAGACCACCGCGCACAAGGGTGTGAAGGCCGGCGTCGGCGGCAGCACCGGCGGTGAACCGAACACGGCCGGACTGGCGGTCGGATCCGCGGTCATCGCGGTCGCGGTGGGCGGCGCGGTCCAGCTCGTCCGCCGCCGGCCGGTGAACGGCTCCTGACCACGTCCCCGCCCGTGGATCCGGCCGCGCCTCGCCGCGCGGCCGGATCCACGGGCCCACCCCCGGCGCCGGACGGTGCGTGATGACGGAAACGGAAAGACTCCGGGCCTCCCGGTGGTCCACGGTCGTACTGCTCCTGCTCGTCGGCATCTTCGTGGTGCGGATCAGCGGCGAGGGGCAGCTCGTCCTCCCGCCGCAGCCCGCCGGAGCGGCGTCCGCCGTGCCGGACGACGGGAGGGACACGGCGAAGGGCACGGCGAAGGACGCGGACGCGGTGCCCAGCCCCGCCGGAGCCGCCGCGAGGGCCGCGCCTGCGCTGCCGGGCTCCACCGCGACCCGGATCCGCATCCCTTCGGTACGGGTGGACGCGCCGCTGACCCGGGTGTCGCTGGACGCCGACGGCTGGATCGACGCACCACCCGCCGGACGGCCCGAACTGGCGGGTCACTTCCAGGGGTCGGTCACACCCGGCGAGCAGGGCACCTCGGTGATCGTGGGCCATGTCGACACCGCCGAAGGCCCCGCCGTCTTCTACGACATCGGCCGTCTCGCCGAGGACAGCCGCGTCGAGGTGACGCGCGCCGACGGCACCACGGCCGTGTTCACCGTCTACGGCGTCAAGTCCTTCACCAAGCGGGGTTTTCCGGCCAGGAGCGTCTACCGCGCGACGGGGGCGCCCGAACTGCGTCTGATCACCTGCGGCGGGGCGTTCACCCGGAAGACCGGGTACCAGGGCAACGTCGTCGCCTTCGCCCGCCTCACCGAGACCCGCAAGGCGGCCTGACCGGCGACGGCGCCGCAAACCCGGTTGCGGCGCGGGCGGCGCCCCGCTGAAGTGGGCGGATGGACACCGAAGCGGTACGCGCGCTCTTCGACCGCCAGATGCGCAGGCAGGCCCCGGCCGACGGTCCGGGGGCCGTGGTCGAACGGGTGGGCGCCGTGGTGCGCCAGACGGCCACCGGGCCCGGCGCGGAGTCGGACGGCGGCTGGAACGGTGTCCTGTGGTCGGACCTGGACGCGGACTCCGCGGACGCGGCGATCAGCGAGCAGATACGTCATTTCACCTCCCTCGGCCTCGAGTTCGAGTGGAAGGTCTACTCCCACGACGCACCCCACGACCTCCCGCGACGGCTGGCCGCGGCCGGGTTCGCACCCGAGCCCGCGGAGACCCTGATGATCGCCGAGACCGCCGCACTGCCGCGTGACGTCGCGCTGCCCGAGGGGGTGCGGCTGGTCGCGGTCACGGACGCGGCGGGTGTGGAGCTGATGGCCGAGGTCCACGAGCAGGCTTTCGGCACGGACCGCACCCGCCTGCGGGAGCGGCTGCTGGCCCAGCTCGCCGCCGCTCCGGGCAGCGTCGCGGCGGGTGTCGCCATGGCCGGTGACCTGCCGGTGAGCGCGGCGCGGATGGAGCTGCCGGCCGGCACGGAGTTCGCCGGCCTGTGGGGCGGTGGCACCGTCCCGGCCTGGCGCGGCCGGGGCCTCTACCGCGCGCTGGTCGCCTTCCGTACGCGTCTGGCCGCCGAACGGGGCTACCGCTACATACAGGTCGACGCGTCGAGCGACAGCCGCCCCATCCTGCGACGGCTCGGCTTCGAGGAGCTGAGCAGGACCACCCCGTACGTCCACACCCCGCGGACGACGTCCCGAGACACAGACGCCGCGCCGGACGGCGGGCAGGGGCGCGGCGAGGCCCCGGGCGGCGGCGCCTGCCGCCGACGGTGACGCCTGCCACCGGCCGGGGCGACGAGCACGGGGATCGGTCGCGCGGTGGTCGGCGCACCGGCTCGCGGGTCAGCGCTCCCCCACCCGCACCAGGCCCGTCTCGTACGCGAGGACGACGAGCTGCGCCCTGTCCCGTGCACCGAGTTTGATCATGGCCCGGCTGACATGGGTCTTCGCGGTCAGCGGGCTCATGGCCAGCTCCGTGCCGATCTCCGCGTTGGTGAACCCGGCGGCGACCAGCGCCATCACCTCGCGCTCCCGGCCGGTGAGGTGGTCCAGCCGCTCCGCGCCCAGCGCCTCGGGCACCCGGAGCCGGACGAACTCCTCGACGACGGAGCGGGTGACGGCGGGCGCCAGCAGGCTCTGTCCGGCCGCGACCGTACGGATCGCCGCCCGCAGTTCGTCCGGCTCCATGTCCTTCAGGAGAAAGCCCGCGGCGCCCCACCGCAGCGCCTCGAAGATGTACGTGTCGACCTGGTACGTCGTGAGCATCACGACCCGGACCTGGTCGAGCGCCCGGTCGGCGGCGATACGGCGGGTGGCCTCGATGCCGTCGATGCCCGGCATCCGGATGTCCATCAGGACGACGTCCGGCCGGGTGGTGCGCACCGCCTCCAACGCCCTGATCCCGTCGGCGGCCTCGGCGACCACCACCAGGTCGTCGGTCAGGTCGAGCAGGGCACGGAAGCCCGCGCGTACGACGCTCTGGTCGTCGGCCAGCACCACGCGCACCGTCACGGCCGCCCCTCCCCCCGGCCGGCGCGCGGTCCGACAGGCAGCCAGGCACGTACGAGGAAGCCGCCGCCCGGAACCGGGCCGTACTCCACCTCGCCGCCGGCCGCCGCGGCGCGCTCGCGTATCCCGAGCAGTCCGAACCCGCCTCCCGGTCCCGCCCGTTCGCCGTCCACGGGCTCGGCGCGCCGCCCCCCGGCGGCCTTCCCGTCGTCCACGACCTCCACCGTCAGCCGGTCGCCGTGGCGGACGACGGAGACGGCGGCACGCCGGGCGCCCGAGTGCCGGACGACGTTGGTCAGGGCTTCCTGCACGATGCGGTGGACGGCCAGTTCGGCCATCGGCGGCAGCCCCTCCAGCTCGCCCTCCCGCCGCATCACCAGCTCGACGCCGCCGCCCTCGAACCGTTCCGCCAGCTCGCCGAGCCGGTCGATCCCGGGCAGCGGCGCCGTCGGCTCGTCGTCGCTCTCGCGCAGCACGGTGACCGTGGCCCGCAGTTCACGGACCGCTTCCCTGCCCGAGTCACGCACCTGCCGCATCGCCTTCCTCGACACCTCCGGCCGTAGGTCGAGCGCGTCCAGCGCCACGCCCGCCTGCACGGTCATCGCCGTCACCGTGTGCGCGACGATGTCGTGCAGCTCGCGTGCCATACGTACGCGCTCCTCACGCACCCGCCGCGCCGCCTCCCGCTCGCGGTCCTCCTCCGCGCGGGCGGCCCTGGCCTCGTACGCGCGCAGCAACTCCCGTCTCGTACGCACCACTTCACCCAGCAGCAGCGGTACGAGCGGCCAGAGCATCTCCAGGAAGGGCAGGCCCTGCGGGTTGACCACGTCATGGCCCACCCGGATCGCCACGGCGCCCGAGACGACGGCGGCGACCACCGCGGTCCGCACCGTGCGCCGCCGGTCTCCGGCGACCGCCACGGTGTAGAGCGCCACGATCACCGGCAGATTGAGCATTTCACCGATGTGCCCGTACAGCGCCCATCCGGCGCAGGCGGCCCCCGTGATCACGGCGACGGCCACCGGCTCGCGGCGCCGGCGCACCAGCGCGAGCAGCGAGACGGCGAGCAGCAGCCAGGTGAACCAGTCGGCCTGCCGGTACCCGGGTTCGTTCACGGCGGCGTCGGACGCGGTGAACAGACCGACGCCCGCCGCCACCAACAGGTCGGCGGTGAGCGGTGGCAGTTCTCCGGCGCGGGCGCACAGGCGCTCGAAGGTCATCACCAGGTTCACACCGTGAACGCTAGGCGCGCCGGCCGGGGCGCGTATACGCCGCCGGGAGTAGGCACCGGGTGAAGAACCGGAGAATATTCCCGATCGCGGATCCGGAAATCTCCTCCGACGGCCCGGCCGATTTTCCGGTGCGCCGCCCCGGGCGGCCAAGACGTCCCGTACTCGATCGCATGCACCGTGCTACTGTGGACATCAGTTGCAGTTGTGGTTCCCGAAGACTTCAAGTGCTCTCGCCGACTATGTGTGTCGGTGAGTGCGCTTTTGTATTTCCGGTGCTTTTCCGGACGGGGTAATCATCTAAAGGCGACGTGGGGTTCGCACAGTGCGGATCCCCGGGCAGCATTGCCCTGAAGGAGATCAAAATGGCCAGTGGCACCGTAAAGTGGTTCAACTCGGAAAAGGGCTTCGGCTTCATCGAGCAGGACGGTGGCGGCGCTGACGTCTTCGCCCACTACTCGAACATCGCCGCCTCGGGCTTCCGTGAGCTCCAGGAAGGCCAGAAGGTGAACTTCGACGTCACGCAGGGCCAGAAGGGCCCGCAGGCGGAGAACATCGTTCCCGCCTGACGCCGATGCGCGAGACGTAGCCGGCGCCCGCACCTTGCGATGCGGGCTCCGGCTACGTTGCTTTTTCTCCGGGGCCCGCCCGGTGCGCGTGACACCTCCGAGTGTGGCGCGGGACCAGGTTTCTCCTCGCTGTCCTGACGGCCGGCCGACGAATGTTCACCGATGTCGGCCCCGCACCGGATGGCCGGGCCCCCGTACTCCGGCGACCCGTTCGCCTGCGCTCGGTCGATTCCGAGCATTTCCACGTGCCGGTTCCGGCGTTCCACGCCCCGGCGCGGCTCTGTTTTTGTTTTCCCCGGCTCGTTCTTGCGATTCCTTGCGCGGTCATTCTGCCCAAGAGTTCCTCGATACGTGCCGCATCGAGAGAGGTTCAGCATGAACCGCACGCCTCGCACGAACGACCGTTACTCGCGTACCCGCTCCGGTGGCTCCGGCGGTGGGGGCAGCCGCTTCCGCCCGCAGTCGTCCGGCTCGGGCCGCCCCGGTTCCTCCGGCCGGTCCTACGGCCGCCGTCCCGCCGCCGTGCAGGGCGAGTTCGCCCTGCCGGTCACCATCACGCCCGCGCTGCCCGCCGTGGCGACGTTCGCGGAGCTGGACATGCCCGCGCCGGTGACGACGACGCTCACCGGACTCGGTGTGAGCGAGCCGTTCCCGATCCAGGCGGCGACGCTGCCGAACTCGCTCGCGGGACGCGACGTCCTCGGCCGGGGCCGTACCGGCTCCGGCAAGACCCTCGCCTTCGGCCTGGCGCTCCTGGTGCGCACCGCCGGACAGCGCGCCCAGCCGAAGCAGCCGCTCGCGCTCGTTCTCGTACCCACCCGTGAGCTGGCGCAGCAGGTCACCGACGCGCTCACGCCCTACGCCCGCGCGCTGAAGCTGCGGCTCGCCACCGTCGTCGGCGGCATGTCGATCGGCCGGCAGGCCGGCGCGCTGCGGGGCGGCGCCGAGGTCGTCGTCGCGACGCCCGGACGGCTCAAGGACCTGATCGAGCGCGGCGACTGCCGGCTGGACCGGGTCGCCATCACCGTCCTCGACGAGGCCGACCAGATGGCCGACATGGGCTTCATGCCGCAGGTCACCGAGCTGCTCGACCAGGTGCGGCCCGAGGGGCAGCGGATGCTGTTCTCGGCGACGCTGGACCGCAATGTCGACCTGCTGGTCCGCCGCTATCTGAACGACCCGGTGGTCCACTCCGTGGACGCGGCCGTCGGCACGGTCACGACCATGGAGCACCACGTCCTGCATGTGCAGAACGCCGACAAGTACGCGACCACCACGGAGATCGCGGCGCGTGACGGCCGGGTGCTGATGTTCCTGGACACCAAGCACGCCGTCGACCGGCTGACGGAGCACCTGCTGAACAGCGGCGTACGCGCCGCCGCGCTGCACGGTGGCAAGTCGCAGCCGCAGCGCACCCGGACGCTCTCGCGGTTCAAGACGGGTCATGTCACGGTGCTCGTGGCGACGAACGTCGCGGCGCGCGGCATCCACATCGACAACCTCGACCTCGTCGTGAACGTCGACCCGCCGAGCGACCACAAGGACTATCTGCACCGCGGCGGGCGTACGGCGCGTGCCGGGGAGTCGGGCAGCGTCGTCACGCTCGTCCTGCCCAACCAGCGTCGTGACATGACCCGCCTGATGGCCGACGCGGGGATCGTGCCGCAGGTCGCGCAGGTGCGTTCCGGTGAGGCGGAGCTGAGCCGGATCACCGGGGCGCAGGCGCCCTCGGGGGTGCCCGTGGTCATCTCCACGCCCCCCTCGGAGCGTGTCAAGAGCGGTTCGGGCGGCCGTGGCCGCCGTCCGTCCCAGGGCCGGAGGTCGTCGGGGAGCGGCGCCTCGCAGGGCCGCTCGGGCGGCGCGCGTCAGTCGTCCTCGCGCAGCTGGTCCGCGTAGCCGCGCGGACCGGGTCCGCATACGGCGGGCCCCCGTCACCGGTCGGTGACGGGGGCCCGCCGTATGCGGTGCGCGCGGATCAGTTCCGCGCGGGGGTGCCGAGCATCGCCGACGCGGTCTCCAGCGGGCTGGCCTCCACCACCGGCGCGGGGGCCGGGACGGGGCGGCAGGTGAAGCCGAGACGGGTCAGGGCCCGGGTCACCTCGGAGGCGGAGAAGTCACGGCGGTCCTGGCGCGTGATCACCTCGCCGACCTGCTTCACCGGGTACGTACGGCGGCTGATCACGACGGACTCGCCCGTGATCGGTTCGGGCTTGATGCCCTTCATCGCCGCCTGCACCTCGCTCTTGACCAGGTCGAAGGGGAAGCGGGCGATGACGCAGCGCATAGTGCCTCGGCAAGGAGAAGGGGGATGCGGAGCCCTCAGCATCCCACATGAAACCCGGGCCCGGAACCGGAACCTCCCCCGCCCTCGTGGGCCGTTGTCCGCGGATTCATAGGAGCGCCCCGGAATGGGATTCCCGGAAATGGACCCGAATTGGCCGGTCGGAGGGGATTCGGCCGGGGAGATCGGGGCGGTGATCCGGATCCGGGAGGTGATCGCGGCGGAAAACCGGGCAGTCACAGAATGAGGCGCGAAGCCCGACCCCGCACGGCGGGGGCCGTCAACGCCAGGAGTTCGCATGACCGCGTACGTCATCACCGTCCCGGGCACTTTCCTGCGCACGCTCGACGCGGATTCCCGCGCGGCGCTGCTGCGCGCCCTGCGGCCCGCGGACCCGCAGCACACGGCTCTGGGTGAGGCCGAGGACCTGGACATGCTGACGGTGAACGAGGGCGGCACCTTCAGCATCCGGCTGGAGATCGAGGCGGAGAACAAGCGGGGCGCCGAGACGGAGGCGAAACGGGTGGCGGGCGCCGCGCTCGGCGAGGCCGGGTTCTCGCAGGACGAGGCGCCGCTGGGGTCGGCGTTCGTCACGGGCATCGACAGCGAGTACTGAGCACGGCACCGGGACCGCCGGTCCTGATCGGTCCTCCGGGGGCGTCCCGGCCGCCGGACTCAGCCGCCGGACGTACTCAGCTCCTCGACGATCCCGTCGTCCAGTGAGGCGCGTACCAGCGCGGCGGCCAGGGCGGCGGGGCCCGCGTCCCCGGCGAGCCGGGCGAGCGCCGCGGTGTCGGTGCCGAGGCCCAGTCGTTCGGCGCCGCGCAGCGCCTTGGTGTCGAAGTACGGCGCCACTTCCGGCCAGACGGCCTGCGCCTCGCGCAGGAAGATGTCCGCCCCGACGGGACCGATCCCCGGCAGGTCCTGGAGCAGCCGGCGCAGCACCTTGATGTCGCCGTCCGCCTCGCCGCGCATACGGCGCGGGTCACCGTGCCACCGCCGGATCAGCAGGTCGGCGCCGTCGCCGAGCCGGGTGGCGGTGCTCTCGTCGTAACGGCGGTAGCCGCCCCGGCCGAGGGCGTCGACACGCTGCTGCCAGGTCGCCTCGGTCATCCGGCGTGGGTTGCGCAGGCCCGCCTCGTCGAGGGCGCGCGCCGTGCTGACGGCCACGCCGGCGCGGATGGGGGCGCTCAACAGGAGGGCGAGGAGCAGGAGTTGGTAGAGGGGCTGCGGTGTGTCACGGAGCCGGATGCCGGCTTCCCGGGCGTAGGTGCTGCCGTGGGAGCTCAGCAGGGCATCGGCGACGGCGCGCCGGTTCACCGGAATCGCAGGGGGGTCGTCCGCGCGCCGCGCGGGGGGCCGGTGTTGGTACGGCCGGCGGCTCGCGGGGCCCCGTAGGCGCGGCGGCGGGCCGAGCGGCGCAGGGCCTCGGCCCGCGCTCTGGCGAGGTCGGCGCGGGCATGGGCGAGCCGGATCTCCTCGGCGTGGAGATCCGACTCCCGGGTGTCGTCGTTCGCGCCGGAGTCCGCGTCCCGTGAGGCTGTGTCCCGCGATTCCACGTCCTGTGAGTCCGCGTCCTGTGAGTCCTCCGCCCGGGAGTCCTTCGACGGGGCGTCCGTCTCTCCCTCGGCCGGCCGTGGTGCCTGGAGATGTGGCAGCAGGATCTCCTCCATGCGCCCGAGCGCCACCATGACGAACAGCATCAGCACCGGAAACACCAGGGATATCAGTACGGTCGGCAGCAGCCCCATTTACCCAGTCCCTTTCTCTTCCCGGCCCGGGAGGCGCCGGATTGAGCGGTGCCGGCCAGGAACGCGCCGACCTGAGATGCGCGTGGAACACGAGCGGGCATGTCGTTCACGGGCGTACTTCGCTTGGGGGCCGTACTTCGCTCACGTATGCCGGGCGGGTACCACGTCTGTTGGAGTTCACTCTGACGTGCCTGATTCGCACTCCTGAGAAGCGTATGGGCTCCGGGCGGACCTCGCTCGTCGGCTCCCGAACGGCCGAATCCGGGTTGACAGACGCCGGTGTCGTCCGACGGCTCCGTCACATGGCGGAGTCGGCGCCGCCGAGCGGCTGTTCGGTCCAGATGACCTTGCCCTGGGGGCTGTAGCGCGTTCCCCAGCGCTCCGCGAACTGGGCGACCAGGAAGAGCCCGCGGCCCCCCTCGTCGGTGCCGGCCGCCTGCCGCAGATGCGGCGAGGTGCTGCTGTGGTCGGAGACCTCGCAGATCAGGCTCCGGTCGCGGATGATCCGTACCCGGATGGGCCCGGAGGCGTAGCGGATCGCGTTGGTGACCAGTTCGCTGAGGATCAGCTCGGTCGTGAACGCCTCCTCGACCAGCCCCCACTCCGTCAGCTTGCGTGTGACGTCGGCCCGCAGTCTGCCCACCGCGGCGGGGTCGGCGGGGATCTCCCAGTCGGCGACGTGCGCGCCGTCCAGCACACGTGTACGCGCGACCAGCAGGGCGGTGTCGTCGCGCGGGTGCTCGGGCAGCAGGGCCTGGAGGACCGCGTCGCAGGCCTGGTCCGGGGTCCGGTCGGCCTGGGCGGCGAGCGTACGGCGCAGCAGGTTCAGGCCCTCGTCGATGTCCCGGTGCCGGTCCTCGACGAGCCCGTCGGTGTACAGCACCAGCAGGCTGTTCTCCGGCAGATGGACCTCAAGGGTCTCGAAGGGCAGTCCGCCGAGTCCCAGCGGCGGGCCGCCGGGTACGTCGGCGAAGGCGGCCGTGCCGTCGTCGTGGATGAGGACGGGCTGGAGGTGGCCCGCCCGCGCCATGCTGCACTTACCGGACACCGGGTCGTAGATCGCGTACAGACAGGTGGCGCCGGTGACTCCGGCGTCGGCCCCGTCGACGGCCTCGTCCTGGTCGATGCGGGCCACCAGTTCGTCCAGGTGGAAGAGGAGTTCGTCGGGCGGCAGGTCCAGGGTCGAGAAGTTGTGGACGGCGGTGCGCAGCCGGCCCATGGTGGCGGCGGCGTGCAGGCCGTGGCCGACGACGTCGCCGACGACGAGCGCCACCCGGGCGCCGGGCAGCGGGATGATGTCGAACCAGTCGCCGCCGACGCCGCCGAGTCCGCCGAGTCCGGCCTGTGCGGGCAGGTACCGGTAGGCGACGTCGATGGCGTTCTGGTCGGGGAGGCCGCGCGGGAGCAGACTGCGCTGGAGCGTGACGGCCATGGTGTGCTCGCGGGTGTAGCGGCGGGCGTTGTCGACGCTGACCGCGGCCCTGGCGACCATCTCCTCGGCGACGGACAGGTCCTCGCCCTCGAACGGCTCGGGCTGCGCGGAGCGCCAGAAGGTGACGACGCCGAGGGTGACGCCCCGCGCCCGCATCGGGACGGTGATCATCGAGTGGAAGCCCTCTTCGGCGACGAGCTTCCTGGCGCGGTCGGGGTGCTGCTTGTGCCAGCCGGAGAACGCGGCGAGGTCCGGGACCAGGATCGGTTCGCCGTTCAGGACGGCGTCGCTCACAGGTGTCGACGGGGGCAGGTGGATCAGCTCGCCGATCGGGTAGAGCGAGGTGTCCTCGTCGCGGCCGCTGGAGGCGGTGCGGCGCATGGCCATCACCACGGTGGTCGGCTCCTCCCCCCGCAGGACGGCCTCGGCCACGTCGACGGTCACGAAGTCGGCGAAGTTGGCCGCGGCGAACTCCGTCAGCTCCTCGCAGGTGCGGACCACGTCCAGGGTCGTGCCGACCTCCGTACCGGCCTCGTACAGCAGGCTCAGGCGCCCGCGGGCCACGTCGGCCTTTCCGGTGAGCGTCTGGAGTTCGGTGGTGTCGCGCAGGGTGGTCACGCTGCCGGGCGGGCCGCCGTACTGGTCCGTGGGCCGCTGGCTGATGGCGAGCAGCCGTTCGCCGACGGGGTGGACCTCGTCGGTGGCCGAGCGGCCGGAGGCCAGCAGCGCCGCGGTGTCCGGGTCCAGGCCCAGGTCGGTGAGCGGGCGTCCCTCCACGTCGGCCGGCAGGTCGAGCAGTCTGCGGGCCTCGTCGTTGGCGAGCAGCAGACCGCCGTCGCCGCCCGCGATGAGCACTCCTTCGCGTACGGAGTGCAGAACCGCGTCGTGGTGCTCGTACATACGGGTCATCTCGGCGGGCCCGAGCCCGCGCGTCTGGCGGCGCAGGCGTCTGCTGACGAGCGCCGTGCCGCCCATGGTCAGCAGCAGCACACCGGCGGCGGAGCCGAACAGGAGCGGGAACTGGTCCTCGACGACGGCGCTCACGCGCTCGATGGTGATCCCCGCGGAGACCATCCCGATCACCTTGCCGCTGGCGTCGAAGACGGGGACGACGGCCTGTACGAGGGGCCCGATGGTGCCGACGATCTTCTCGGTGATGACCCGCCCTTCGAGGGCGGGTTTCAGGTTGCCGACGAATTTCTTCCCGACCCGGTCGGGGATCGGGTGGGTGTAGCGGATTCCGTCGGTGTTGAGTACGACGATGAAGTCCACGCCGGAGCGCTCCCTGGCCAGTTCGGCCGGTCTGCGCAGGACCTCGGGGGGGTTGGGGTTCTTCAGCGCCGCCTGGATGCCCGGGGAGTTCGCGAAGGTCTCGGCCACGGCGACGGAGCGGTTGCGTGCCTCGCGCTCGCTGTCGGTGCGGCCCTGGAGCACGAGCGCGGCTGAGGCGGCGGCGACCAGCAGTACGACGATCGCCACCTGAAGGAGAAAGACCTGACCTGCGACTGTTCTCATCTTCAGAACCGAGCGCCGGCGGCCGTCGCGTCCGGGCATGCCCCCTTTCTACACCCGTCGCAAACGGTGGGCGAGCCGCGGGTGCGGGTACGCGGTCTTGACCCCGCACTCCGCCGGATGAACCATTCTGCGGGTCCGGGAGTGATGTGGAGTGACGTGAGTGTCCGAAGGGACGTCCGTCCGCACACGCGCGGGCGTGCAGGACGAGTACGTCGTATCCACGGGCCGGTGGCTGCCGGTCCACAGAGCATGGGGGTTCATCGGTGTCCCGTCGGTCCGTCCTCGCCACCGCGCTCGCCGCCGGCGCGCTGCTGCTGACCTGTCTGCCCAGTGCCGCCGCGCAGGGGCCCGGCGGCGGCGAGCGGCTGACCATCGACACGCTGTCGACCCGGCCCGGCGTGGTCACCGGCGGCGATGTCCTCGTACGGGTCGAGGTTCCGCGCAGCTTCGACCCCGGCGACGTACGGATCACCCGCGACGGCACGGACGTCACAGACGCGTTCACGGCGGCGGGATCCGCGCCCGGGACCCTGACCGGCCTGGTGACGTCCCTGCGCGAGGGCCCCAACCGGCTCGCGGCGACCGTCCCCGGCCGCCCCGGCGCGGGTGCGACGCTCCAGGTGCGCGACCACCCCTCGACCGGTCCCGTCATCAGCGGTCCGCACGAGCGGCCCTTCGTGTGCGGGACCGGTACGTTCAAGCTGGTCGACGGCTCCACCCTGGGGCAGCCGCTGGACGAGGACTGCTCGGTCGGGACCCGGGTCGACCACGCGTACCGCTCCACCGACGGGACCGTGAAGCCCCTGGCCGATCCGGCGAGCCGGCCCGCGGACCTCGCGACGACCACCACGAGCACCGGCGCGCGGGTGCCCTTCCTGATCCGTATCGAGACCGGCACCCTCAACCGGGGCGTCTACCAGATTTCCATGCTGGCCGATCCCGCCGCGCCCGAGCCGACCCGTGCGAGGCCCTCCGAGGGGTGGAACGGGCGGCTGATGTACACCTTCGGCGGCGGGTGCAGGGGCGGCTGGTACACCCAGGGCTCGGACACCGGCGGCGTCCTGGACACCGAGATGCTGGGCCGCGGGTACGCCGTGGCCTCCTCGTCCCTCAACGTCTTCGGCAACAACTGCAACGACCTGCTGGCGTCCGAGACCACGATGATGGTCAAGGAGCACTTCGTGGAGCGGTACGGAGTCCCCCGCTTCACCATCGGCTGGGGATGTTCCGGCGGCTCGTACCAGAGCCACCAGACCGCCGACAACTACCCGGGTCTGCTCGACGGCATCATCGTCGGGTGCAGCTTCCCCGACGTGACGTCGGCGACCAACACCACGCTGCTGGACTCCCGGCTGCTCGACCACTACTTCGCCGTGAGCGCGCCGGACGAGTTCAGCGCCGAGCAGCAGACCGCGGTCGCCGGGTTCCGTGAGCGGGCGAGCATCCCGAACCTGAGCGACGGCGCGAAGCGCCTCGACCCGGACGCGGAGTTCCCCGCCGCGCTGCCCGTGGACCAGCGGTACGACGCGCGCACCAACCCCGACGGGGCGCGGGGCACGGTCTTCGACCACACCGTCAACGTGTACGGCACCGACCGGCGCACCGGCGCCGCGCTGCGCCCGCTGGACAACGTCGGTGTGCAGTACGGGCTCGACGCGCTGAACGAGGGGGCGATCGACAAGGGGCAGTTCATCGACCTCAACTCCCGTATCGGGGGCATCGACCGCGACGCCGGGTTCACCGCGGGGCGCACGGCTGCCGACCGGACGGCGACCGGGGCGGCGTACGGTACGGGCCGCATCCTATGGGGCGGCGGCGGTCTCGCCACCACCCCCGTCATCGACCACCGCTCCTACACCGACGACCTGCCCGGCGGCGACATACACATGTCCGTGCACGGGTACTCCACCCGCGCCCGGCTGATCGCGGCGAACGGCCACGCGGACAACCAGGTGATGCTCGCGGAGGACAACCGGCACGGTTTCAGTTTCAGGAGCCCGGCGCTGCGGTACGCCCTCACGGAGATGGACGCGTGGCTGACATCGCTGACGTCGGACTCCGCGCGGAGCCGGTGGACGGCGCGCGACGTCGTGGCGCACAAGCCGGCCGGGCTGACCGACGCGTGCTGGACCAGGGACGCGGAGCCCCGGAAGATCGAGCAGCGTCTCGGCTACGACAACCCCGGCGAGTGCGGCGCGCTCTACCCGGCGTTCCCGACACCGAGGCTGGTCGCCGGAGCGCCGCTCGCGGACGATGTGATCGCGTGCCGGCGCAAGGCGGTGGACCCGGCCGACTACAAGGTGACGTTCACCGGCGCCGAACTGCGGCAGTTGCGGGCGGCGTTCCCCGGCGGGGTGTGCGACTGGAGCCGGAGCGGTCAGGGCCAGGGGCCGCTCACGGGCCCCTGGCCGTCGGTGGGCCCGGTCGGCGCGAAGGGCGGAGAGCGATGACCGCGCCGCGGATCGAGGTCGCCGTACGGGCACAGGCGAAGCTGGGCGAGGGACCGGCCTGGGATCCGTCGGCCGGCCGGCTGCTGTGGGTGGACATCCTCTCGGCGCGGATCCACACCTTCGACCCGGCCGACGGCCGCCGTACGGTCATGGCCACCGAGCAGCACGTCGGTGCCGCGCTCCCCCGCGCCGGGGGCGGGCTCGTCGTCAACCTCCGTGACGGCATCGGACTGTACGGCCCCGGCGGCGACTTCTCGTGGCTGGTGCGCGATCCGGTGCCGGGGCGCCGGGGCAACGACGCGGCCGTCGCGCCGGACGGCGCGCTGTGGGCGGGCAGTATGCGCTACGACGAGACGCCGGGCGGCGGGACGCTGATCCGCGTCGCACCCGGCGCAGCTGACACGGCGGCGGGGACCGTCACCGACACCCGGCCCGTCAGCGTCGGCAACGGCACGGGGTGGAGTCCGGACGGCCGGACGATGTACTACGTCGACACCCCCACCGGCCGTATCGACCGGTTCCGCGCCGACACCCACTCCCCCGGTGAACCCCTCGTCGACGAGGGCCCGTTGGTGACGATCGAACCGGGGGCGGGCCACCCGGACGGGCTGACCGTCGACGCGGACGGCTGCGTCTGGGTCGCCCTGTGGGACGGCGCCGCGATCCGCCGCTACACACCGGACGGCGAGCTGGACCGCACCGTCGAGCTGCCCGTACGCCGCCCCACCTCCTGCGCGTTCGGCGGGCCGGAGCTGCGCGACCTCTACATCACCACCGCCCGCGTCGGCGTCGCCGCCCCGCACCCCCTCACCGGCTCGCTCCTCGTCCTGCCGGACGCGGGTCAGGGGGTTGCCGACACCCCGTTCGCCGGCTGAGACGGCGGATCCGGGGCCCACCGCCACCGAGGCCCCCCGGGAGGGAGGGGGGTTGCACGCCCGTGGGGCGCGGGATTTGCTTGGCGCATGCAGCGACCGGTCTCCACCACCCCGTCGGCGGGGGCGCTCGACCACCGCTACCGGGGTGAGCATCCCGTACGGACCCTCGGTTATCTCTTCCGTCCCGACCGCCCCCGACTCGCCCTCGCCGTCCTCGCGTTCATCGGGAAGCACAGCCCGATCTGGCTGCTCCCGCTCATCACCGCCAACATCATCGACACCGTCGTCCAGCACGGCCCGGTCTCCGGCATCTGGATCAACGCGGGTGTCCTGCTCGTGGTCCTGCTGCTCAACTTCCCTCTGCATCTGCTCTATGTGCGCTGTCTGGCCGGGAGCGTACGGCGGGTGGGCATGGCGCTGCGCGACGCGCTGTGCCGCCGGATGCAGCAGCTCTCGATCGGCTACCACTCGCGGGTCAGCGCCGGTGTGCTCCAGGCCAAGGTGGTCAGGGACGTGGAGACGGTGGAGCAGATGGTGCAGCAGTCCTCGGACATGGGGCTGGCGGCCGTGATCACGCTCGTCGGCGGACTCGTCGTCATCGGTGTACGGGTGCCGTCCTTCCTCCCCGTCTTCCTGCTCGTCGTGCCCGCCGCCGGCTTCCTGATCGTGCGGCTGCGCGGGCGGTTGCAGAGTCACAACGCGGCGTTCCGCCACGAGGTGGAGCGCATGTCGTCGCGGGTCAGCGAGATGACGTCGCTGATCCCGATCACCCGCGCGCACGGTCTGGAGGGTGCGGCGATGGTCCGTATCGACGGCTCGCTGCGCCAGGTGCTCGCGGCCGGGGTGCGGCTCGATCTGCTCAACGGGCGTTTCGGCGCGCTCGCCTGGATACTGCTCAACTCCCTCGGTGTGGTGTGTCTCGCGGGCTCGGCACTGGTCGCCTACCACGGGCTGCTGCCCATCACGGCGGGCGACGTCGTCATGCTGAGCGCCTTCTTCACCACCCTGACCAGCTCCGTGGTCACCCTGCTCTCTCTCGCACCCGTCATCAGCAAGGGACTTGAGTCCGTGCGGTCGGCGGGCGAGGTACTCCAGGCCCCGGACCTCGAAAGCAACGCGGGCAAGGAGCGGGTGGAGTCGGTCGAGGGACGCATCGACTTCCAGGACGTCGGTTTCCGGTACGACTCCTCGCCCGGCACCGCGGTCGAAGGCTTCACCCTCTCGGCGCGCCCCGGGCAGACCATCGCCCTGGTCGGCGCGTCCGGCGCGGGCAAGTCGACCGTGCTCAACCTCCTCATCGGCTTCATCCGCCCCGCCTCGGGCCGCATCCTGCTGGACGGCAGGGACATGGCCGCCCTCGATCTGCGCAGCTACCGCCGCTTCCTGTCCGTCGTACCGCAGGAGTCGATCCTCTTCGAGGGCACGATCCGCGAGAACGTCACGTACGGGCTCGACGGCGCGGACGAGACCACGGTGCGCCGGGCGCTGCGCGACGCCAACGCCCTCGAGTTCGTGGACCGGCTGCCGGACGGTCTCGACACCGTCGTCGGGGAGCGCGGCGCGCGCCTGTCCGGTGGTCAGAAGCAGCGGCTCGCGATAGCCCGCGCGCTCATACGCGATCCCCGGGTGCTCGTCCTGGACGAGGCCACCTCCGCGCTCGACACCCGTTCCGAGGCGCTGGTGCAGGAGGCGCTGGCGCGGCTGGTGGACGGCCGTACGGTCTTCGTCGTCGCCCACCGGCTGTCCACGATCCGGGGCGCCGACCGCATCGTCGTCATGGAGGACGGCCGGATCGCCGAGGTGGGCACGCACGAGGCGCTGATGACGCGGGGCGGGGTGTACGCCGGGCTCCAACCGGCGCACCGCGCCTCCTAGTTGCCGACCGCCCGGGGCGGCGGGCCGTCAGGTATACCACCGGTTCGGACCAGATACGGGCCGGAAGGGTTCGACGCAAGGTCTCAGCGGGGGCGGAAGCCGCTCCCGCTGCGAGACCTGCGGTTGGGCCGGGTGAAGATTCCCAGGCCAGTGCCAAGTAATACCAGTGGTCTACTTCAGTTATCGAGCCGTGATACCAGAGGGTTGACCAGTGGTTGGCGCCAGTTCTAGCGTGCTCCGCATCACCCCGCCACACATGGCCCGAGGGAGACAAAGCACTCATGAACCCTATTTCTCATTCACGTCGCAGACGCATGGCCGTCGTGGGAGTGGCCTCGGCAGGAGCCCTCCTGCTGGCCTCGTGCGGAGAGGGCGGATCCGGGGGAACGGACGACTCGTCCGGCAGTTCCTCCGTCGGCGCCAAGAAGAACCCGATCGTCGCGTTCCTGCTCCCGGAGAACGCGACCGCCCGGTACGAGGCGCGCGACAAACCGACCTTCGAGAAGCAGCTCGCGGAGAGCTGCCCGAAGTGCCAACTGCGCTACTACAACGCCGCCGGGGACGCCGGCAAGCAACTCAGCCAGGCCGAGTCGGCGTTGACCGAGGGGGCGAGCGTGCTGGTGATCGACCCCGTCGACTCCAACGCCGCCGGTGCCGCGGTCACCAGCGCCCGCAAGCAGGGCGCGAAGGTCATGAGCTACGACCGCGTCATCTACAACGCGGGCGTGGACTACGCGGTGAAGTTCGACAACGTCCAGCAGGGCGCGGTCGGCATGCAGTCGCTGCTCGACAAGCTGAAGAAGGACGGCAAGACCTCCGGCAACGTCGTCATGATGAACGGCGACCCGGTCGACTCCGGCGCCAAACCGGAGAAGGACGGCGCGCACAGCGTCATCGACAAGTCCGGTTTCACCGTCGCCGCCGAGTACGACACCAAGGGCTGGTCGGCCGCCAACGCGCAGAACCAGATGCAGCAGGCCATCACCAAGCTCGGCGCGTCCGACATCGACGGCGTCTACGCGGGCAACGACGGCATGGCCACCGGTGTCATCGCCGCGCTGAAGAGCGCGGGCGTCAAGCCGATGCCGCCCGTCACGGGTCTGGACACGCAACTCGACGCCATCCAGAACATGGTCGCCGGCGACCTGTACGAGAGCACGTACCTGCCGGTCGAGACCGAGGCGCAGATCGGTGCCAAGGCCGCCGCCGCGCTCGCGGGCGGCGAGAAGCCGTCCGGTGAGCTGCTCAACGGCACGGTGGACGACGGCGCCCAAAAGGTGCCCGCCTACCTGCTCGAATCCATCGCCGTGACGATGGAGAACATGAAGGAGGTGCTGATCGACAGCGGTTATCTGACCGTCGATCAGATCTGCACGGCCGACTACGAGAAGGCGTGCGTCAAGGCGGGACTCCGCTGAGTGGCCTCCCTCCCCACCGGTGACGCCGCCCAGTGCGTAGCGGTCGACCTGGGCGGTACCACGGTCCGCGCGGCGCTCGTCGACCGGAGCGGCGTCCCGACCGCCCGGCTCAAGGAGCCCGTCAGACACGGCGCGGCGCACGAGCAGGTCGCCCGCCTCATGACCCGTGTCGCGGCCGGTACGGACGCCGTGTCGGCGGTCGTCGGCCTGCCCGGACGGGTGGACCACGTCGAGGGCCGTCTGCACGTGGCACGGAACCTGCCGTCCACCGACCTCGACCGGCTGTCGGCCGCACACCTCTCCGAGGCCACCGGGCTGGCCGTCGAGCTGGCCGGTGACGCCGAACTGGCCGCGATCGGCGAGGCGTACTTCGGCGCCGGAGCCACCACCTCGACGACGGCCTACCTCACCCTCTCCACGGGTGTGGGGGCGGCGGCGGTGAGCGACGGACGCGTGCTGTCGGGACGTCTGTCGGGTTTCCAGATCGGGTTCCTGCACCTGCTCGGCGCCGGACGCCCCATGATCGAGGACCTCGGTTCGGGACAGCGCGTGCTCCGGGCCGCGCGTGAACTCGGCAGGGACGTCGACTACCGCACTCTGACCGAACTCGCCGCGGGAGGCGGCACCACTCCACAGGCGCGGCACGCCCGCGAGCTGGCGGCCGGCGCGCTCGCCGACATCGCCGACGTGGCGGCGGCCGCCGCCGTGCTCCTGTGCCATGTCGTCTCGCCCGACGTACTGGTGGTCGGCGGCGGGCTCGCCCGCGCGGCCGGCGCCCACCTGCTCGACGAGCTCGACCGCCGTATCCGCGACACCGCGGCCTCGCACGTCTCCTGGGACGTCGACGTGCGGGCCGCCCGGTGCGGTGACGACGCCGGTCTCGCCGGCGCGGCCGCGTGGCACCTCGCCAGGCCGGCGGTGGTCGCCGCCGCGGCGGACCAACGCGACACGAAAGGAGACGGCCGATGACACCGACCGTCGAAGCGGCGGGGGAAAGACCGCCGCCCGTGCTCCAGCTGGAGCACATCAGCAAGAGTTTCGGCGCCGTGCGGGCGCTCGGCGACGTCAGCATGAGCGTCGCCGCGGGCGAGGTCGTGGCACTCGTCGGCGACAACGGAGCGGGCAAGTCCACCCTGATCAAGACGGTCTCCGGAGCGCATCCCCGCGACGGCGGCACCATGTCCGTGGACGGCGTGCGGGTCTCCCCGCGCAAGCCCATCGACTCGACACGCCTCGGCATCGCGACCGTCTACCAGGACCTCGCGCTCTGCGACAACCTCGACATCGTCGCCAACCTGTTCCTCGGACGCGAGAAGCACCACGGGGGCTTCCTGAGCGCGCTCGACATGGAGCAGGTCGCCGTCGGACTGCTCAAGCGGCTCTCCGTCAGGATCAAGGACCTGCGCGCCCCCGTCTCCTCGCTCTCGGGCGGGCAGCGCCAGTCGGTCGCCATCGCGCGGTCCCTGCTCGGTGACCCGCGGCTGGTCATCCTGGACGAGCCCACCGCGGCCCTCGGCGTGGAGCAGACCGCCGAGGTGCTCGAACTCATCGAGCGGCTGCGCGCCGAGGGCCACGCCGTCCTGATGGTGAGCCACAACCTCGCCGACGTCTTCGACGTGGCCGACCGGATCGTCTGTCTGCGGCTCGGACGCAGCGTCAGCGAGTTCCCCGTCGAGGGGACCACCGAGGAGCAAGTCGTCGCGGCCATCACGGGCATCGCCGACAGCAGTGCCCACAAGCGCCGGAAGCTGCGCCGCGACCGGGCCGAGGAAGGAAGACCGTGACCACGAACACCGCCACCGGCCGCCCCCAGCGCGGCGTCCTGGCACCGGGACCGCCGTCGGAGGGGAACTGGGTACGGGAGCGCGTCCAGCGCCTGCGCACCGGCGACTTCGGACCGCTGCCCGTCATCCTCGGCCTGGTCGTCATCTCGCTGGTCTTCCAGATCGCGAACCAGCGGTTCCTCTCGCCGCAGAACCTCTCCAACCTGAGCCTGCAGATCGCCTCGACCGGCGTCATCGCGCTCGGCATCGTCTTCGTCCTGATCATCGGGGAGATCGACCTCTCCGCCGGATCGGTCAGCGGGATCACCTCCGCCACCATGGTCGTGCTGAGCATCAACATGGGGTGGCCGCCGGTCCTCGCGATCGTCCTGGCCGTCGTCTTCGGCGCCGCGATCGGCCTGTTCCACGGGTTCGTCTTCACCAAGCTCGGCGTTCCGTCGTTCGTCCTGACCCTCGGCGGCCTGCTCGCCTGGCAGGGCGGCCAGTTGCTCGTGCTCGGCAACCACGGCACGATCAACATCCCCTACGACGGCGCGATCGCCTCCCTCGCCAACACCACGCTCCCCGCGTGGATCGGCTACCTGATCGCCCTCGTCTACGCGACGGCGGCGTTCGGCAAGGCGTTCCTCACGGCCGGGCGGCGGCGCGAGCGCGGTCTGACCGTGCGACCGCTCAGCGGGGCCCTGGTCCCCGCGTCCGTGATCACGGTCGTGATCCTCGCGGCGACGACGGTCTTCGCGCAGTGGCACGGCATACCCCTGTCGCTGATCATCTTCGTCGGGCTCGTGGTGATGGTCGACGTACTGCTGCGCGGTACGACGTTCGGCCGCAAGCTCTTCGCCGTCGGCGGCAACGCGGAGGCGGCCCGCCGCGCGGGCATCCAGGTCGGCACGGTGAAGGTCATCGCCTTCACGATCGCCTCGTCGCTCGCCGCCTTCGGCGGTGTCCTCGCGGCCTCCCGGCTGTTCGCGGTCAACCAGGCCAGCGGCGGCAGCGACATCCTGCTGAACGCGATCGCCGCCGCGGTCATCGGCGGCACCAGCCTCTTCGGCGGGCGCGGCACCGCCTACTCGGCGCTGCTCGGCATGCTCGTCATCGGAGCGGTGTCCAACGGCATGGATCTGCTCAACCAGACCTCCGCCGTCAAGTACGTGATCACCGGCGCTGTACTCGTCGTCGCCGTCGTGATCGATTCCCTGGCACGACGAGGAAGGGCGGCCAGCGGCCGATGAGTGTCAACGCGTTTCTGAGACAGGGTTTCGTCCCCTTCGCGGAGGGCGTACTGGACCAGACCGGCCGGCTCACCGAAGTCGCCCCGGTACTGCGGGAACGGGCGATCGCCACGGCGAGCGCCGCCGGCCGGCCCGACCGGGTCACCTTCATCGGCATCGGCGCGAGCCTCGCGGCGCTCGCCGCACCGGCCGCCCATCTGTCGGCACGCGGCATCCCGAGTGTCCGGCTCAACGCGGCCGAGGCGGGCCCGTTCGACGAGAACGCCACGCTCGTCGCGCTGTCGCAGTCGGGCCGCAGCCGCGAGACGGTCGACGTGATCCGCGCGGCCCCGGGCCAGAAGCTCGCGGTCGTCAACGTCACCGACTCACCCATGGCCTGCGCCGCCGATTCGGTGCTCACCCTCGGCGACCTGCCCGACAGCCTCGCCTCGACGATCGGGTTCACCGCCTCGGCGATGGCCGTCTCGATGCTCGCCGAGACCTGGACCGACGGCGAACCGTCCGCGTCCTGGCTCAGCCTGGGCGAGCGGCTGGCCGCCTTCCTCGACGCCGCCTCCGCCCGGACCGAGGAGATCGCGGACCTGCTGGCGGCCGCGTCGATCATCGACCTGGTGGCGCCGGCGGACCAGTACGGCGGGGTCGAGGGCGGCGCGCTGCTGCTGCGCGAGGTGGTGCGGGTGCCTGCGGCGTCGTTCGAGACGCGGCAGTATCTGCACGGTCTGATGGAGTCGACGAACCCCTCGACGCTGCACATCGTTCTCGACGGTCCCGACGACGGGCAGATCGTCCGGGCCCTCGGCCCGCTCGGCCGCCGGATCGTCGAGCTGCGCACCGGCGCTCCCGTCGCCCACGGCGAACGGACCCTGGTCGTACCGGTCGAGACGCACGGCCCCCTGGAGGTCCCCGTCTTCGTGGCGGCGCTGCTGCAACAGGTGGCGCTGCGCTCCGCAACCGCCCTGGGGATCGACCCCGACGAGTTCCTCTTCCTCGACACCGGCACCAAGCTCGACGACGGCGAATAGCCGTCACCCGACCGGCCGCCGGACGCCCGCCCCCGCACCGTACGACGCGGGCCGCCCCATCCGTCCATCCCCTTCGATTCCAACGGACACAATCGGGTCTATGTCTACTTCACCAGCACTGCACCGCAAGGTCGCGCAGCACCTCAGGGAACGCATCGAGTCGGGCGTCATCGCGCCCGGTTCGAGAATGCCCTCCGAACGGGTTCTCGCCGATCAGTTCGACGTCAGCCGGGTCACCGTCCGCCACGCGCTGAAGGATCTGGAGGTGGCCGGTCTGGTGAACGTCGTCGCCGGTGCCCGGTGGGTGCGGGCGGAGAAGCCCGCACCCCTCTCGGTGCGGTCCGGCGAGCCGGAGGCGGAGTCGATCGAGGAGGGCGCCACCGGGCTCGTGAGCTTCTCGGACCTCGCCGCCGCGAACGGCCTGACCTCCAGCTCGAAGGTGCTGAAGTGCCTGACCCGCGCGGGCTCGCTCGACGAGGCGGACCTGCTGGGTATCGCGCCGGGCGCTCCCGTCGTGGAGCTGGTCCGGCTGCGGTATCTGGACGGCATCCCCACCCTGATCGATTTCTCGCTCGTCCCGGAGGGTCCGGCGCCCGGACTGGGCGACCACGATTTCACGACCGCTTCCCTGTACTCCACGCTCGCCGAGCGGTACGGCCTGCACGCGGTCAGGGCCGATTGCGTCATCGAAGCGCGCGGCGCGACCGCCGAGATCGCCGAGCGGCTCGGTCTGTCTTCGGGCGATCCCGTCCTGGAGATCGTCCAGACCACGTTCGACGAGAACCGCCGTGTCGTGCAGTGGTGCCGCAGCGTCTACCGCGGCGACCGCTACCGCTTCCGCGCGGCGCTGGAGGGCCAGCCCGGCCGCGCGCACCACCCCCAGACCGCGGCGGAGCCGGCCGGCCGCGGCGCCGTTCCCCATCTAGCGAGGTTGTATCCATGAGAGTTTCCGCACGCGGCGCCGTCATCGCCGGCGCCTGGGTGAAGGGCGACATCGAGGTCGACGACGGCCGGCTGGTACGCGCGGGCCTGCCCTCCACCGGTACGGGGTACGTCCTGCCCGGCCTGGTGGACCTACAGGTCAACGGGTACGGCGGAGTCGACTTCAACGCGGCCACGGCCGAGGAGTTCGGGCGGGCGTTCGCGGCGCTCACGCGGGACGGCGTGTTCCACGTACAGCCGACCGTCATCACCGACTCCGAGGAGAACGTGGTCCGCCAGCTGCGCGTGCTCGGCGGACTCCGGCGATCGGCGCCGCGCGGCGCGAAGGTCGTCGGCGTGCACGCCGAGGGCCCGTTCCTGTCCCCGCACCACCGCGGCGTGCACCGCACCGAGTACCTCCGCGACCCCGACATCGGCATCGTGCGGCGATTCCTCGACGCGGGACCGCTGCGCACGATCACCGTCGCCCCCGAACTGCCGGGCGCCCTGGAGCTGATCGCCCTGGCGGCCCGGGAAGGGGTGATCGTGCAGGCCGGGCACTCGGGCGCCGACACGGCGACCGCGTACGCGGGCTTCGACGCGGGAGCCCGCGCGGTCACGCACCTGTTCAACGGGATGATCGCGTTCAGCCACCGCGCACCCGGTATCGCGGGCGCGACGCTCAACCGGGAGGAGGTCGCCATCCAGCTCATCGCCGACGACATCCATCTGGCGCGCGAGACCTCACTGTTCGCGCTCAAGGCCGCCGAGCACCGCGTCATGCTCGTCACCGACGCCGCGTCCCCGGCGGGGGCCGGCGACGGTGCCTTCACCGTGGGCGGGTTCACGGTCACGGTCACCGACGGTGTGCCGCGCCTGCCCGACGGCACCCTCGCCGGCAGCACGGTGACGCTGCTTCAGCAGGTACGGGGGCTCGTCGAGCACGGCTGGCCGATCGACCGCGCGGTGAACCTGGCCAGCCGCGCGCCCGCCCGCTTCTACGGGCTCACCGGCGCGGGGGAACTCACCCTCGGCGGTCCGGCCGACCTGATCGTGACCGGTGAGGACGTCGCCGTCGAGCGCGTCCTGGTGAACGGCGAGGAGTTCGCGGCATGAACCCGATTCCCCGTGGGCTGATCGTCTCGCTCACCCCCTCGCCCCAGTCGCCCTGGCACCACGTCGACGACGTCGTGCGGCTCGCCGCCGCCGCGCGGGCCGGTGGCGCCGTCGCCGTGAAGGTGGACGGCCCGGACGCCGTACGCGCCGTGAAGCGCGCCGTCCCCGGCCTCCCCCTGCTCGCCGTGAGCATCGACGGCTCGCACGGCGGGGTCGTCCGCATCACGCCGACGCCGGCCCACGCGGCCGCGTTGGTGGACGCGGGCGCCGACGTCGTGGAGCTGGAGGCGGACTCGGCGGCGCGCCGCCACGACGGGCAGGACCTGTCCGAACTCATCGCGTCGTTCGTCGCGCTGGGCAGGCCGGTCAAGGCCGGTGTGCCGGGGATCGGCGACGCGCGCACCGCCGTGGCGGCGGGTGCCGCGATCGTGAGCTCGTCGACGATGGGCTACCCCGCGAAGGCGGACACCGGCCGGCTGCCGGATCTCGGGCTGGTGGAGGGACTCGTGGCCGCCGCCGGTGTGCCGGTGGTCGCCGAACGCGGCTACTCGACGCCGGACGACGTCCGCGCGGCCTTCGCGGCGGGCGCGCACGCCGTCGTGGTCGGCTCGGCCATCGTGGACCCGGTCTGGCTGACGGCCCGTTTCGCCGGCGCGTCCCACGCCACGGCTCCGCAGCCCGGCGCATGACTCCGGCCGGGGGCCCTGCCTGAGGGGCCTCCGGCGGGTACGCGTACCGGAACGCGCCGGATCAGGGCGCCGGTTCGCGGTGGTGGGTCCCGGTGGTGGACGGCGAAGACGGCGCTCACCACCGCAGTGAACGACCGGAGCAGCACGCCGCGGTGCGTCGTCAGTCGACGCGCGCGCAGAGGTCGTCGACCGAGCCGTGGACCATGGTCACGTCCTTGTAGCCGGCCGAGCTGATGTCGAGGGTGTACACGCCGTCGATCAGATACACGCCGCGCGCCAAGGTGCCGCCGTTCTCGGCGAACCCCACCAGCACCGGGCCGAGCACGGACCAGAATTGCGAGCCGTCCGCGCGATGGTCCACGGCCGCCGTGCCGCTCGCGTCCGCGTCGTGGAAGGCGCCGGTGTCGGTGTTGGTGATCCGGACCACCAGGTCTCCCCGGTAGAGGACGCGTTCCGGTGAGCCGTCCGGATGGGTCGTCACCACCCGCCGCTCCACCTCGTCGACGACGGGCTCGGCGTGCACGGGGAAGTCGCACCGCACACCGGCGGCCGTGTCCCACGGTGCGGAGGGGGCGGGCTCCCACCCGCTCTCCGCGGTGCCGGGAGCCGCGTGAGCGGGATACGTCCCGATTCCCAACAGCGGTGCGGTGAGGGCCAGTAGCGCTACGACGGTGCCTCGCACAGAGTTCTCCCCGGTGAAGTGGTGGTCCATGACCTGGGCTCCAGCGTCCCGCCGGGCTCTGACCACATCCTCACCACGGCCGGTTGCCGCTCCCGCGCGCCCGACTACCCTTGGCGCGCCATGGAGTTCACACTGCTCGGACCGTTCGGGGCCCGTCACGAGGGCCGGCCGGTCCTGACCGGCAGCCGCCGCCAGGAGCGTTGTCTGCTGTCGATCCTGCTGCTCGACGCGGGGCACGTCGTGACGACCGGCCGGCTCATCGATCTGCTGTGGGACGGGGAGGCCGGCGCGTCGGCGCGCGGCACCGTCCACACGTACGTCGGCAGGCTGCGGGCCGCCCTGCGTACGGGGGGCGGGCCGCGTATCGAGACCCGGCACGACGGCTATGTCCTGGAGTCGGGCGGGTACGAGGTCGACGCCCGGGAGTTCGTCCCGCTCGCCCGCGCCGCGGCCGACGCCACGGACCCCGCCGAGCGGATCCTCCTCTGCGACCGGGCCCTCGCGCTGTGGCGGGGCCCGCTGCTCGCCGATGTGGCCGGGGACCGGCTCCGCGAGCGGCTCGGCGGCCATCTGGACGCGCTGCGGCTGTCCACCGTCGAACTGCGCGCGCAGACGCAGCTCTCGATGGGGCTGCACGAGCGGGTCGCGGCGGATCTGGCGGATCTCGCCGACGAGCATCCCGAGCGGGAGCGCCTCGTCGCCGCCCGGATGACGGCCCTCTACCGCGCCGGCCGCGCGGCCGAGGCCGTCCGGCTCTACCGGACGACACGCCACGCGCTCTCCACCGGGCTCGGCGTCGCGCCCGGACCGGACCTGGCCGCCCTTCACGAGCGCGTCCTGCGCCGCGATCCGTCACTCGACCGGCCGCCCGCCCCCCTGTACGCGGTACGGGTCCGCGACCGCTGGCTGCCGTGGAACACCAGCGGCCATCCGGCGCTTGAGTTCTGCAACACGTACGCGGGCTGGGGCGGCCCCGAACGGCCCGGTTCGGAGTGGCTCCGCGACTACACCACGCTGGCGGTGTGGGCCGGTCATCTCGGCCTCGCGCGGGACCATGTCGTCACCCGTCTGCTCGCACGGGCACGGCGCGACACCGGCGAGGCGGCGGACGTACTCGCCGAGGCCCGTGAGTTCCGTGCGCGCCTGTACGCCTGTCTGACGGATCCGGCGGACACGGCGGCCTTCCGGGCGGTGGCGGGTGTGGTGGAAGCGGCGGCCGGGGAGTCGGTGTTCACCCGTGGCGGCGACGGTCTCGGCCGCTGGCACATCTCCCCCGCGGCCGGTCTGCGTCTGCCCCTCTACGCGACGGCCCGCAGCGCCGCCGACCTCCTGTCGGATCCGCGCCGCCTCGTGGTGCGCGGCTGTCCCGGCGAGGAGTGCGGCTGGCTGTTCCTCGACAGCGGCGGCAGGCGCAGATGGTGCAGTCTGGCGACGTGCGGAGCATCGCGGCGGGTGCGGGACGGTTGCGCGGCGGGCTGACCCGTACCGTCACCGCCGGCCGCGCGGGGGTGGCCCCTAGGGCGTGTTTCGAAAGTAGCGCCGTGCGCCCTCAGGGCGGGGCTCGCGGCGTCTGGTGCGTGCGATCGCAAGGCGGAGGATCGTTCTCGTACTGGACGTACTTGGACGACTCCGACAACGCAGCGAGCGTGCGTGCCAGGCGTCGCGAGCCAGGCGGGACTTTCGAAACACGCCCTAACGGGTGATCGGCCCCGGTGACATGCGCGCTCGGTGCTCCGTGGCGGGGAACCTTCTGCGCAAGCCGGAGGGTTCGCCGGATTCACGGAGAGAGGCGAGGCGCGATGAGCAGCCTCCTGGACACGCTGCCCGCCGACGAGCGGCGCAGACTCAACCACGACCGGCCGGGCGCCGTCCTGGCGTCCGCGCCGATGCTCGCCACCCTGACCGACCGGCGGGTGTTCGGTGACGGCTGGATCTTCGAGCGCAAACTGGACGGTGTCCGGGTGCTCGCCGTACGGGACGCGTCGGGCGTACGGCTGCTGTCGCGCACGGGACGACGGCTCGATGCCACCTATCCGGAGATCGTGGACGCCCTGGCCGCGCAGGAGTGCGAGGACTTCACCGTGGACGGCGAGGTCGTCGCGTACGCCCACGGCCGTACGGACTTCTCCCGGCTCCAGCAGCGCATGGGGATCACCGACGCCCGCCGGGCCCGCGCCAGCGACGTGGCCGTCACGTACTACCTGTTCGATCTGCTGCGGCTCGACGGCGCCGGCCTCACGGCGATCCCGCTGCGCTCACGCAAGTCGCTGCTGCGCAGAGCGCTCACCTACCGGGCCCCGCTGCGCTTCACGCCGCACCGCAACGCGGGCGGTCGGGAACTGCTGGACCGGGCGTGCGCCAACGGCTGGGAGGGGCTGATCGCGAAACGGGCCACCGGGCGGTACGAGCCCCGGCGCTCGACGGGCTGGCTGAAGCTCAAGTGCGAGCAGGGGCAGGAGTTCGTCATCGGCGGCTACACGGAACCGTCCGGCTCCCGCGTGGGTTTCGGCGCGCTGCTTCTCGGTCACTACGAGCACGGGCGGCTGCGGTACGCGGGCAAGGTGGGGACGGGGTACGACCGGGCGACGCTGGCCGATCTGCGCCGGCGGCTCGACGAGACCGCGGTGGCCCGGTCGCCGTTCGCGGACACGGTCCGGGAACGGGCTCCGCACTGGTCGGAGCCCCGGCTCGTGGCGCAGATCGCGTTCACCGAGTGGACCAGGGACGGAATGCTGCGCCATCCGCGTTTCCTGGGGCTGCGGGAGGACAAGGAGGCGAAGGACGTGGTGCGGGAGAGACCGGCCTGACGGGGCCGCGCGTGGGCAGTACTGGTGGAGGGCCGTACGCACCATGCGTACGGGCCCGGCGACAAGACCGGACACGAGCCGGACAGGTGCCGGACACGAGCCCGGCACCGGGACCGCGACGAAGGGCGGCGACACCCCCATGACCACCCCCGACTCCCGCATACCGCGCTTCCACCTCGCGATGCCCGTCGACGACCTCGCCGCCGCGCGCCGCTTCTACGGCGGCGTACTCGGTCTGACGGAGGGCCGCAGCGCGGACACCTGGGTGGACTGGAATCTGCGGGGCCACCAGTTCGTGACGCATCTGGCCCCGCGCCGCGGCGAGGGCGTGCGCAACGCGGTCGACGGACACGACGTGCCGGTGCCGCACTTCGGGCTGCTGCTGACCCCGCCGGAGTTCCACGACCTGGCGGACCGTCTCCGGGCGGCGGACACGACGTTCGTCATCGAGCCCTACCTCCGCTTCGAAGGGCAGCCCGGCGAGCAGTGGACGATGTTCCTGCTCGACCCGGCGGGCAACGCGCTGGAGTTCAAGGCGTTCGCGGACGACGCGCAGGTCTTCGCCGTCTGACGGCCGGTGCGTGCGGGCCAGCGGCCCGCCCGGTGTCCGCCCGGTCGCCGGGCGGACACCGTCGGCGCCGGAGGCGTCCCTATCGCTCGCTGCGCACGGGAAGCTTCCAGCCCGGCCGCACGAAGTGGCAGGTGTATCCGTCGGGATAACGGATCAGATAGTCCTGGTGCTCGGGCTCCGCCTCCCAGAAGTCGCCCGCCTCGGCCACCTCGGTGACGACCTTCCCCGGCCAGAGCCCGGAGGCGTCGACATCGGCGATGGTGTCCTCGGCGACCCGCTTCTGCTCGTCACCGATGTAGTAGATGGCCGACCGGTAGCTGAGGCCGATGTCGTTGCCCTGGCGGTTGAGCGTCGTGGGGTCGTGGATCTGGAAGAAGTACTCCAGAATCTGGCGGTAGCTGGTCTTCTCCGGGTCGAAGACGATCTCGATGCCCTCGGCGTGCGTCCCGTGATTACGGTACGTGGCGTTCGCCACGTCACCACCGGTGTAACCGACCCTGGTGGAGATCACCCCCGGCAGACCGCGAATCAGATCCTGCACACCCCAGAAGCAGCCGCCCGCGAGGACCGCCTTCTCCGTAGCCGTGTCTGTGCTCATGCGTTACTCCCTCCTCTGTCACACACGGTACTGCTCCGAGGGGGGCCGGCGGGGGCGGCCGGGAGAGCCCCCGGCCGCCGGAGGCGCCGTCTCAGGCGCTGTGCAGCCGCGCGTCCAGCTCGCCGGCGGACAGCTCCACGCCGTAGACGGCACTTCCCGGCTGGTGCTGGCGCCCTCCCCCGCCGAGGTGGCCGGCGTTCACGGGGTCGAAGCCGATGTCGCGGATCAGACCCGCCACGACGGCCACGGCCTCCTCGTCGTCGCCGGAGAGGGGGATGGCCAGGCGCGCCGGATCGCCCTTGGGGCGCCCCCGGTCGCGCAGGGTCTCCCAGTAGATGGAGTTGAACGCCTTCACCAGGTTGGAGTCCGTCGCGGCGCGTACGTTCTCGCTGGAGGTGGTGGAGTCGTCGTCCAGGGCGGGCTCGTGACCGTCGCGTTCCGGGTAGTAGTTACCGGTGTCGATCACGACCTTGTCGCGCAGCTCGCCCACCGGCAGGTCGCGGAGGCGCCCGTAGGGGACCGCCACGACGACCACCTGGCCGAACCGGGCGGCTTCCTCGGCGGTGACCGCCCGGATGGGGCCGTCGATCCCCGCGACCAGCTCCGCCAGGGTCTCCGGGCCGCGCGAGTTCGCGAGCGCGACGTCGTGGCCGATGCCGGCGAAGTGCCGGGCGAGCGTCGAGCCGATACGGCCCGCTCCGATGATTCCGATACGCATGGTGCCTCTCCTGCCTCCGCGGTCGTGGGCCCGTCGCCCGGTCCGTACGGATCGCTCCTGCCGGCCGCCCGCAGGGTTCGCTCCCGTACGGGCTCCTCGTACCGGTCGCCTCCATGGGTAGCCGAATGGCTGCTCTCCAAACTTGCCGGAAGGCGGGCCCGGACTCACCCTGAGGCTGCGGGCAACGCCCGATGCCGACGGAGAGCGCCCGTGCGTGGTTGACGCGCGCGTCCCTCGTCGGCACCGCCGTTCGGGTCCTGTCCGCCGAACGGGGGAGCTGAGAGGAAGGGCTGTCGTGGCCAGTCATGAACGTGACCCCGTGCTGGTCGCCGACGCGGGTTCGTCGAGTCTGCATCTGACCGTCTTCGCGGACGACGGCACGGCACTGGCCTCGTACGACAACGCCTCCGCGCCCGGCGACAACATGTCCGGGCAGCTCCGGGATCTGCTCAGATACGCTCCGGCGCCCATGGCGGTGGGACACCGGATCGTGCACGGCGGCCCCGACCTGCGGCGGCACACCCTGGTCGACGACCAGGTCAGGGACGTCCTTCAGGTCACGGCCGACCTGGCGCCCTCCCATGTCCCGCCGGCGCTCCTCGTGCTCGACGCGGCCCGCGAGCTGCTGCCCAACGTGCCGCACGTGGCGTGCTTCGACACCGTCTTCCACACCGGACTGCCCACGGCGGCCCGCGAGTTCGCCGTGCCCGAGACATGGCGCGGCGAGTACGGCGTACGGCGCTACGGGTTCCACGGCCTGTCCTACGCGTGGGCGCTGAGCAGCACCGCCGAACTGCTCCGGCGAACCCCGGAGAGCCTTCGGATCGTCATCGCCCATCTCGGCGGCGGCAGTTCGGCGTGCGCGGTGCGTGACGGCACGAGCGTCGACACCACCATGGGTTTCACCCCGCTGGACGGCCTCGTGATGAGCCGTCGCAGCGGCGCCGTCGACCCGGGCGCCCTGACGTGGCTCCAGACCCGGCACGGCCTGTCCGCGCTGGACATCGACGAGGCGCTCAACCACCGATCGGGTCTGCTGGCCCTCTCGGGCTCCTCCGGCGACACCCGCGACCTGGTGCGCGACCGCGCGGCCGGGGACGAGCGGGCCGCTCTGGCCCTTGACGTCTTCACCCACCACTGCCGCCGCGGCATCGCCGCGATGGCCGCGTCCCTGGACCGTCTCGACGCGCTGGTCCTCACCGGCGAGATCGGTGAGGACCAGCCGGAGGTGCGGGAGGAGATCTGCGCGGGGCTCGGCATCCTCGGCGTCACGGGCGGTCTGCTGGTGCCACCGACCGACGACGAGGTGCCGGCCCGGCTGGTGAGCCCGCCCGAAGCGGCGGTGCCGGTGATCGTCGTGTCCACGGGAGAAGCCCGCCAGATCGACAGAGAGACCCGCGCTCTCCTGCGCGACGGCTGAACCGCACGCCCCGGCCGGGCGTCCCGGCCCGCGTATCCGCTCATCCGGCGCGGCGGGGCAGGCGCCAGACCTCCTCGACGACCCGGTCGGTCAGTGTCCCGGCGGGAGTGCCCTGGCCCCGCAGGCGTCCGTCCTGGAGCAGCAGGACATGCCCGGCCGCGCGGGCCGCCGTCAGGTCGTGCGTCGCCTGGACGACGGTCACACCCTCCGCCGTGGCGTCGGCCAGGACGTCGGCGATCAGTCGCTCCGCCGCCGCGTCCAGGCCGGTGGCCGGTTCGTCCAGCAGGAGCAGATCGGCCTCCTGGGCCAACCCCTGGGCGACGAGCGCCCGTTGACGCTGCCCGCCGGACAGTTCTCCCAGCTGCCGGTGCGCGAGGGAGGTGATGCCGAGCCACTCCATGCTCCGCTCCACCACCTCGCGGTCGCGCCGCGAGGACCGCCGCCACAGCCCGAGCCGTCCCCACCGGCCCATCGCCACGGTGTCCCGCACGGTAAGGGGCAGCGCGTCGGCCGCCCTGCTGCGCTGCATCACGAACGCGGCGCGTCCACCGGTCCGGCGCTCCACCGTTCCCGCTGTCACGGGGATCACACCGGCCAGCACCCCGAGCAGGGTCGATTTACCCGAACCGTTCGGGCCGACCACGGCGGTGGTGGTGAACGCCGGTATGTGCGCGGTGAGTTGACGCAGCACCACGCGGTTCGCGTAGCCCGCCGACATCTCGTCGAGTCCTATGTGCCATGGCATTCCCGGAGCACTCCCGCTCTCTAGTTTGAAACGATAATCATTTTCATTGTAGTGTCCGGCTCCATGGAATGGCTGGTGGGTCCCTTCGAGGTGGCCTTTGTTCAACGGGCCCTGTGGGGCGGCGTCCTGGTGTCGGCGATCTGTGCCCTGGCGGGCACCTGGATCGTGCTGCGGGGCATGGCGTTCCTCGGGGACGCCATGTCGCACGGCATGCTCCCCGGCATCGCGCTGGCCTCACTGCTGGGCGGAAACCTGCTCGTCGGCGCGGCGGTGAGCGCGGCGGTCATGGCCGCCGGCGTCAGCCTCGTCGGCCGCTCGCCGCGCCTGTCCCAGGACACCGCCATCGGGCTGCTGTTCGTCGGGATGCTGGCGCTCGGCGTGATCGTCGTCTCCGGTTCGGAGTCGTTCGCCGTCGACCTGACGGGCTTCCTCTTCGGTGACGTACTGGCGGTCCGCCCGGCAGACCTGACCCACCTCGGGGTCGCCCTGGGCGTCGCGCTGGTGATCTCCGTACTCGGACACCGGCCGTTCGTCGCACTGGCCTTCGACGAACGCAAGGCGCACACACTGGGGTTGAGGCCGCGCGTCGCGCACACGGCGCTGCTGGCGCTGCTCACCCTCGCGATCGTCGCGTCGTTCCACATCGTGGGCACGCTGCTGGTCTTCGGTCTGCTGATCGCGCCGCCGGCGGCGGTGCTCCCGTGGGCCCGCCGGATCCCGGCCGTGATGGCCGGGGCCGCCTGTCTCGGGGCGAGCGCGACATTCCTCGGCCTGCTGCTCTCCTGGCACCTCGGCACCGCCGCCGGGGCGACGATCGCGGCCACCGCGGTCCTCCAGTTCCTGCTCTCCACCCTGACCGCCGGCCTTCACCACCGGTGGACAAGGTCCACCACCACCCCCACGGCCGACCGCCCGCACATGGAATACGGACATCCGTCATGACACCCAGGAAGATCCGGCCCGCGACAGCCCTGTTCCGCGCCGTACTCACCGGCTCGGCGCTGCTCGCCGGCTCGGCGCTGCTCACGGGCTGCCTGCACGACGGCGGCCGGCAGCCCGCCGCCGCACCCAAGTCCTCACCGGCGCCGCACGGATACGTCGAGGGGGCCGAGGAGACCGCCGAACCGCAGCCCCGTCTCGTCCTGGCCGACGCCGGCACCGGAGCGGTCGGCGTGCTCGACCTGATCACCGGGGACATCACACGGTTGAAACGGACCGACGGTGTACGGGGGCTGCTCGCCGACGGCCGGTTCGCCCATCTGCGTACCGAGGGCGCGACGCACACCGTCGACACCGGCAGCTGGACGGTGGACCACGGCGATCACGTGCACTACTACCGGGCCGCGATCCGCGAGGTCGGACGGATCGTCGCGGCCGGCGCCGCCCATGTCCACAGTGACCAGGCCGTGACCGCGGTGTCCCCGGCGCGGGGCGCGGGTGAACTGTTCGACCGCGAAGGGCTGGAGGGCGGCACCGTCCCCCGGGGCAAGGCGCTGCCCGGCACGGACGGCGCGGCGATCGTCCCCTACGAGCAGCACCTGCTGGTGGCACCGGCGGGAGCGGGGCGGGACACCGTGGAGGTCCGTGACCGGGACGGGGCACGCGTGGCCACCCTCGATGAACCGTGCGCCGAGGCACGGGGCGCGGCCGTCACCCGGCGGGGCGTGGTGTTCGGCTGCGCCGACGGCGCGCTGCTGGTCAGCGAGGACAAGGGGAGGTTCGGCGCGGAGAAGATCGCGTACGGCGAGGAGGTGAGCGCCGCCGATCGCGCGGTCGACTTCCGTCACCGCGCGGGCAGCACCACCCTCGCGGCCAGGTCCGGCGACGACGCGGTCTGGATCCTCGATGTCACCGACCGCGCCTGGACACGGATCAGGACCGGTCCGGTCGTCGCCGCCAACACCGCCGGGGAAGGCGCTCCGCTGCTCGCGCTCGGCGGGGACGGCGTCCTCACGGCGTACGACATCGCCACCGGGAAGCGCACGGTGCGCAAGGAACTCCTCACGAAGGGCGCCGCTCCGGGCGCCACTCCGGCCGTCATCGAGATCGACACCACGCGCGCGTACGTCAACGACGCCGCCGCGGAGAAGGTCTACGAGATCGACTACAACGACGGGCTCCGGCTCGCCCGGACCTTCCCGCTCGGCTTCGCCCCGACGTACATGGTGGAGACCGGACGATGAACGGGACGACGAACCGCCCGACGACGAACCGTCACCGCTCGGCCCGCCCCGTCCTCCTGCCCCTCGCCCTGGCCCTGATCTGCGCGTCGGTACTCGGTGCCGGCGGCTGTGCGGCGCGCGGGGACCACCGGCCCACCGTGGTCGTCACCACCAACATCCTCGGCGACATCACCCGCAACGTCGTCGGCGACGAGGCCGACGTGACGGTGCTGATGCGCCCCGGCGCCGACCCGCACTCCTTCGGTGTCTCGGCGACGCAGGCGGCCACCGTCGAACAGGCCGATCTCGTCGTCCACAACGGGCTGGGGCTGGAGGAGAACGTCCTGCGGCACGTGGCGGCCGCGAAGGAGGCCGGTGTCCCCACCCTGGCTGTCGGGGACGCCGTCGACCCGATCAGGTACCGGTCCGGCGAGAGCGCGGACCAGCCCGACCCGCACTTCTGGACCGACCCCGAGCGGGTGCGCGAGGCGGTCGGCGTCATCGCGGACGAGGTCGTCGAGAACGTGAAAGACGTCGACAGGGCGGCCGTCGAGAAGAACGCGTCCCAGTACGGCGCGAAAGTCGCCGGCCTGAGTTCCTGGATGCGGACGGCGTTCGACGAAATCCCCGAGGAACGGCGCCAGTTGGTGACCAATCACCATGTCTTCGGCTATCTGGCCCAGCGCTTCGGATTCCGCGTCGTGGGCGCCGTCGTCCCGAGCGGCACCACCCTGGCCTCGCCGAGCGCGTCCGATCTCACGTCCCTGGCCACCGCCGTCGAGAAGGCGGGGGTGGGCGCGATCTTCGCGGATTCCTCCCAGCCGGACCGGCTGGCCCACGTCCTGAAACAGGAGGCCGGAATCGACGTCGACGTCGTTCCGCTGTTCTCCGAATCCCTCACCGAGAAAGGAAAGGGCGCGGCCACCTATCTGGAAATGATGCGCGCCAACACCCGGTCCATAGCGACCGCTCTGAGCACCGAATAGCCACGCCGTCGCCCCTGCCGGGCGACGGCCATGGAGAGGAGAACCACGAAATGAAGTATGCGAAGGGAAGACTCCACCGGGCGAAGGCCGCCGTCGGCGTCCTGCTCGCGGCCTCCGTCACGCTCACCGCGTGCGGCGGCGACCCGTCCGGTTCCGCCGCCGAGAAACCGGGGAAGTCGTCCGGTACGCCGGCGAAGCCGGTCGAGGACCCGGTCGTCGTGACGTACGACGGCGGGCTCTACGTACTCGACGGGCGGACGCTGAAGGTCGCCGAGGACATCCCCCTGAAGGGGTTCAACCGGGTCAACCCGGCGGGCGACGACCGTCATGTGATGGTCTCGACCGCGACCGGCTTCCGGGTCATGGACGCGGCAGGACGGCGGCTCACGGACGTCGAGTTCAAGGGGCCCAAGCCGGGCCACGTCGTGCACCACGCGGGCAGGACCGTCCTGTTCTCGGACGGCACCGGCGAGGTCACCGTCTTCGACCCGGAGGACCTCGGTGACACCCGGCCGAAGACCGAGACGTACGACTCCGCGGACCCGCACCACGGGGTCGCCATCCGGCTGGCGAACGGCGAGTTGGTGACCACGCTGGGCACCGAGGAGGAGCGGGTCGGCATCACCGTCCTCGATGCGGACCGCGAGGAGATCACACGGAGCGAGAAGTGCCCGGGAGTCCACGGCGAGGCCACCGCGAAGGGCGAGGCGGTCGTCATCGGCTGTGAGGACGGTGTCCTCGTCTACAAGGACGGCGCGATCAAGAAGGTGGACAGTCCCACGGCGTACGGCCGGATCGGCAACCAGGCCGGATCGGACGAGTCGCCGGTCGTCCTCGGCGACTACAAGAAGGACCAGGACGCCGAGTTGGAGCGTCCGGAACAGATATCGCTGATCGACACCCGATCGGGCGAGATGCGGCTCGTCGACATCGGCACCAGCTACACCTTCCGCTCGCTGGCCCGGGGCCCGCACGGTGAGGCGCTCGTCCTGGGCACGGACGGCAAGATCCATGTCATCGACCCGGAGACGGGCAGGACCACCAAGAAGATCTCCGCCCTCGGTGCCTGGCAGGAGCCGCTGGACTGGCAGCAGCCGCGCCCGGCGCTGTTCGTGCGCGAGAACACCGCGTACGTGTCCGACCCGTCGAGCAAGGAACTCGTGTCGTTCGACATCGAGTCCGGCGAACGGCTTGCCTCGGTGCGGCTTCCCCAGCCCCCCAACGAGGTGAGCGGTGTGAAGGGGCACTGACCCCGCCGCCGGGTGCCGGTGCCAGACACGGCCTACGGCTGTGCGGGCCCTCCGCGGTCAGGGGCGGCGGAGGGCTCGACGGCGTCCCCGCCGGGCGCCTGGCTGGGGGTCGCCGTCGACAAGCGGCTGGGGACGTCCGCGGTGGTGCGGCTCGTC
>NZ_JAAPBF010000070.1 GCF_022695985.1 Streptomyces sp. NP-1717
TCCGAAACGCGAACTCCCCTGGGCGGAGATCCTGCGAGCGGTGGACGACGCGACGGAGTGACGCCGACGGTCCGTGCGCCGGTCCTGCCAAATCGCCCTGCCGACCCGGCTGTTGACATCGATCCCTATTGGTATAGACCCTTGTGCGGTGTTTGGTGCCACTGTCATGCTTGACCGTGTTCGGACATCCGGCCCGCGACAGGAGTGCCCGTATGCCCGCCCTTCCCCCGCTCTCCCGCCGCTGGTTCCTGGGTACCGCCGGAGCGCTCGGGGCCGCCGCCGCGCTCGGTCTGCCCACCGCCGCGAGCGCCGCCCGGAACGACGTCGTACCGATCGCCTGGGGGAGCCTGGGGTCGTACCCCGGTGCCGACGCCGCCGGCAAGAGGGTGACCGCGGTCCTCGCGGGGAGCTCCCGGTATCTGATCGGGCCTTGGTACGCGGGGAAGTACACGCGCTACCTCCCCGACGGCTACATCGACCTCCAGGGCACCGACGAGCGGGCCGTCCGGCTGCCCGCGATGGCCGCCGTGGCCGCCACCACCGCGCTGACCACCGGCACCTACGACCCGCGGACGCTGTCCGCCGCCAACGCCACCATCCGGACGCACAACCTCATCCGTACGCTCGCCGCCCGGCACCGGGCGAACAACGCCGACACCGTGACCCGTTGGGGCAACGGCTGGCAGACCGCCCTGTGGGCGTACTACACCGCACTGGCCGGCTGGCTGTTCTGGGAGAAGCTGGACACCACCGAGCGCGATCACCTGGCCGCCATGCTGGCCTGGGAGGCGGACCGGCTGACCACCGGGAACAACGTCCACCTCATCGGCACCGGCGGTGAGCAGCTCTACATGACCCGCCGCGACGGCACGGTCGTCACACCCGGCGACAGCAAGGCGGAGGAGGACAACTGGAGCGCGGCAGCGCTCTCCCTCGCCGCGGTGATGATGCCGAACCATCCCAACGCCGCGCGCTGGACGCGCCGCAACGTCGAACTCCTGCTGGCCGCGGCGGCCTGCCCGCAGGACCTCACCAGCGACGAGACGATCAACGGCATCCGGCTGTCCACCTGGCTCCAGGGCACGAACATCGCCGACGACGGCACCCTCCAGAACCACGCACGCCTGCATCCGCTGTACATGGTGGCGTTCGACCAGAGCCTGTACCAGGGCTTTGTTTTCGGCCTGGCGAACCGACCGGCGCCACGAGCCGCCCTGCACAACATCAACCGGACGTACGCCGCCCTGGTGGACAAGCCCTTCCCGCTGCCCGGCGGCGGCACCAGCCCGATCTACCGCGAGAACTCGGCGGAGATCTACTACCCCGAGGGCAACGACTGGGGCACTCACTTCCCCTTCTACTTCGGCAACTTCGACCTGCTGGTCACCCTCACGGGCCAGGACACCGGCATCGACCCGTCGGCGGCGAAGTGGGAACGCCTCCACAACGAGGCCCAGCTGACCCTGATGTCCCGCTTCACCGACGGCCGCACCTACGGCCCCAACGCGGAGAACACCTACTACGGCCGCGAACACCGCATCGCCGCGATGGCGGCCCAGGCCTACCTGACCCTCTTCCTCGCCCGCAACACGACGGGCAACCGCCTCCACTGGGCCTGACCGTGCGGCGGGCGCATGGCGGCATCACAGACCTTCTCGGACGTCGAGAAGTTGCCGGAGAGCGTCCTCACGAAGGCGTTGGTCCGGGTCGGCGGCATCCCCGTCGAAGCGCACGCCTTCGCTCTTCAGCATGTCTGCGGCAGTGTCCGTGCGAGAGGGGTCCGGCCATTGGAAGCCGGGGCTCACCTTCCCGGCGGCCGTAAGAACCCGCCACGGGTTGGGGCATTGGCCACAGGTGCCCAGATGTCTGCCGATCGGAACGGCATGGCTACCGATCACCGTCGCCACGTCGCCGTAGGTGGTCCACTGTCCGGCGGGGACGGCGGCGAGCAGGGTGTGCAGGCCGGTCCAGTCCTTGTGGGTGCCTCTGAGTTGCCTGGCCAGCCCCGTGAGATCGGTGCCGGCCAGCGTGGCCCATTCATCAGGGTCGACGTCGGCGGGCACATGTGTGGTGTCCACGTCCCACCACGTCGTTCCCTGAATGCCGTCCGCGGTGCGGCCGGTCACGCTCGTGAAGATGTGGTTGGCCAGCCCGGTAGGCGAGTAGGAGGATCCGTCCGCGTCCCAGACCAGTGGCTTGGCGGTGTTGTTGACCCAGGTAGCGGTTGCGCGGCTGATGTCCGCCGTCACCCAGGAGCGGATGTCGTCGCGTATGGCCTCCGTCACGCCATGGCGAGGCGTCATCCGCAGTCTGGTTCCGTCGGGCAGTAGGCGCGCACCGACGAGTACGTGGACGGCGTTGCGTGAACGCGAGCGCTCCTGCAGCTTCTTGGCCGCCGCCTCGCCTTCGACCCGGGCCGGGGTGAGCGTGAACTCCTCGACCTCCGGGGTCGGGTAGACCTTGGTGAACCCGGCGACGAGGTGTCCTTCCACCCGCCACAGGCCGACCTGGACGAGGTCGATGTCGATGCCCATCTCCGACAGCCAGACTACGGAGTGGGTCACCTGCTTGGGGAAGTCCGCAGCGATGATCACCTGCCGGGGCCGCTGGAGCAGTTCCGGGCTCCACTCCCCGTCGACGTGGTCGAGCAGCCGCTGCCTGCACGCGCCGATGTCGAGGGTCTGCCCCCTGCGCGACAGAAAGCCACGGTGCGCCCGGGTGAGAGTGTCGAGGTCGAAGCGGGACACCAGCGCGGCGTAGGTGATCGCCTGGAGGTGCACGTCCCTGTCGGCCGTCCCTCTCTTCAGCTCGACTACGACAAGGCGCCCTGTCGCATCCAACCCCAAGACGTCCAGCCGGTCGCGGGCCGGCACTCCGTCGGTGTCGGCCCACCGGTCGTACTCCGCGGTGATCACGAGCACCGACTCCCCGAGCACCTGGGGGTGTGCGATCACCCATTCCTGTAGATGCTGCCGCTCCAGCAGGCTCTCCGCGGCGAGCCCGGTACGCGATATCGGCGTGGCTGTCCGGCCGTCGACGGTGAAGAGATGATCCACAGTGCCCCCTCGTGCGCCCGGCGCGGTGCGTCGGACGCCCAGAGCGTACGTGGGCGGGGTCCCCCACGAGGAGGGATTGGCTCCCAAGATGCCCCCCCGCAAACGCCTCAGGGACCCGACCCGCACTGCGGATCAGGCCCCTGACCTGGCGTTTTAACTGTCGGGGTGGCGGGATTTGAACCCACGACCTCTTCGTCCCGAATGAGGTACGGGTGGGATCGACACCTGCGAATCTTGTAAATTTGCAGGTCAGGTGGTTGGTCTGAAGTGGCGCGGGGAGGTTCCGGTTGGTCTCTGAGAGAAGATCATCTCCCAGAAATCTCCCAGCGAGGGGTGCAGTGCTCTCGGAGCCTTGGTTCCGAGCTGCGTAGCGCAAGTAAATTTGCTCGGTTCTCTGCCGGATGTGTCGTCCAATCATGTGGCGCAAGAGAGCCCGGGGTTCCCGGCAGGAAGCAGCTTCACCTGTCCGGCGGGAACACGCAGTGGGCGGTCGGCTGCGGCGTTCCACAGGACCACGTTGCCTTCGGCGACGCCGAACGAAAGGTAGGGGGTGCGTGGTGTAAGCGCTCCACCTTGCTCGTTCAGGGTGCCGACCGGGACTGTGGGACGGACGCAGACCCAGTCCGCTGAGATGCCGAAATACGGTGGGGCCTTGGTGTGATGGGAGGCTGCTCGCTTCAGCTTGTCGGCCGCGTGCTGTGGTGACGCGAAGGTCCACTCGGCGGCTGTGAGCAAGCCAAGGGTGAGGAAGAGTGCGGCCAGGGTGCCGGCGAAGACGCTCCGCGGCCGTATGAAGTGAAAGTAGCGCAGGACGCCCCAAATGGCTGCTATGAAGAGGATCGCCACGAGGGTGGGCCACAGCAGTTTCACCGCCGCGACGAGCTGGTACGCCCCGCTGACCGCCGTCTCTTCCGGTGACAGGGACAGCTCGTCCGCGTAGCCGTCCTGCAGGATCCTGCCGGTGAGGGGCAGAGCCGCCACGAGCAGTGTGGCGAGGAGGGGAAGCACCGTCGCGGCCAGTATCTGCCATCGCCAGCGGCGCCCCAGCAGGATCAAGCCGGTCACGTAGAAGCCGATTGCTGCCGTCACCCAGGCGGACCGGGAGTCGACGCCGTCGAAGAGCCCAGGGACGCCCAGCGTGTAGACGGCCATCGCGAGGGTTGCGATGACGCAGATGACTAGGCAGTGGAGCCGAGAGTGAGCCAAGGGCAGGGCGAAAGCCGTCCACCAGGCTGGGACGGCACAGACGACGGCGAGGAACCAGCACACTGCGGCCGCAACGGGTATCAAGTGCTGAGCTGTTGACAGGAAGAGGGACATAGCGAGCAGTGGCCCGCAAAAGAGCGCCAGAGCCCTGTTGAGGGCGTCCTCCCGATGATGGATAGTTCCGGTGCGCCCCCGTCCGTCGAGCGGCCGCACGTCGAGGTCTGCTCGGGGTCCGTCCGTGCGCAGATGCCGGGCCAGGTGTCGGGCGGCGTCCTTGCTCGCATGGATGCGCACGCGGACGTCGAGGAGCCCAGTGCGCGTCGCGCACCAGCGCGTGACTGTTCGCCAAAGCCGACGGAAGCCCGGTGTGACGGTGCCTTCGGGTTCGTGTTCTGCCGAGTGCACCTGCCACTCGGGCTCGAGGACCCGATCGATCTCGTCACGCCGGAACAGCCGACCGTAGATCACAGTCTGTACCGACCGGCTCAACTCCGTTATCTGCCAAGCTGCTTCGCGGTCGGCACGCCAGGTGGAGCCCCTGATCGGTACTTCCACCCACCAGAACTCGCTGAAGTTGACGTTGGAGTCGAACGCCCGGCGGACCGTGCGTCGTTCCTTCGGGCTGAGCTCGTGGCACGTCCAGCCCAGCTCCCGTATCCGCCGCATGGCCTTGTCCCACTGCGGCTTGCCCCCTTGCAGTTCGATCAGGGTGGTCACCGTGCAGTCCGGTCCACGGGGAATCATCGAGCACCCTCGATATGGTCGGCGAAGTGTGTTTCTTCAGCCCGCATGGCGGTGTCCGTCCTCAATCTGTCTCGACCGTCGGAGTCCAGGGAAACGACGATATGGCTCAGCACTGACAGGCAGGCGGTGCCTTCAGCGGGCACGTCCCACTGTGGGTCCGTCAGGCTGACCTCCTCTGAGGTCACGGCTTGGCGGATCGCTCCGATGAGTCGGTCTGGCGAAGACCATTCCGCGTCCTGGCCCCCGGCGGCCATATCGGAATCTCCGACTTCGTCGCCGACGCCTAACGAGCTCGTGCACGGTAAGCCGTGAGACGTCGAGGATTGTGGCGGGGCCTCGTGCTCACCTCGGCTGTGCCGGGGTCAGGTCCGCGGCCTGCTGGTGGGACAGCAGGCCGGCGATGGCATGGATGGTGTCGCTCATGTGCTCGCGGCGGCCGAAGTGGCGGGCCAGTGCCCGCCAGTTCTTGAGATGGGCGATGCCGTGCTCGACCGGATACGGCGTGAGGAATGTGCCTTGCGTTGCCGCTCGTGCATCTCCTCGTACCAGTCCGGGGCGTTCTTCCTGAACTTGCGGTGCGGTGGCGTCACCACACGTCCGCCGGTCTGCGCGCCGAGCCCCTGGTAGCCGGCATCGGCGAGGGCCTCGACCGCAGGCCCACCGGCCAGGAGCCCGACCGCCCCAACTGGCGTGCGTGGGTGATGTCCGCGCAACTCCCGGGCTTGGTCGGGCTGCACCACAGCAGGCGTCCTTCGCCGTCCGTGACCACCACGGACTTGACGGCGTTCTGTCTGTTCTTCCCGGAGATGAACTTGTCCCGGTCCTTGCGCCCTTGGGCCAGCCGCCGGACCCGGATCTCGGTGCCGTCGATGATGCCGGTCTTTCCGGTCGCGCCGAGATGGTCGATGACTTCGGCCAGAGTGCGCAGCCGTACGTCGGGGCTGATGGTGCACCCTCGCTCGGCGAGCAGGGGCCGCACCTCGTTGATGGCCCGGGTGATGGTCGAGTGGTCCACGCCGAACCAGCAGGCCAGCACGTCATGGGTGGTTCCGTGACGGAGACGGACGAGAGTGGCCAGCAGCCGGTCGACGAGCACCAGCCGGTGCTTCGCGCTTGCGCCTATGGCCCGCTTCCGTTGCCGGGAGGCAAGCCTGGTCTGGTGGCGTTGATGCCGCAACGGGCCGACTTCGGCGACGAGTTCAGCGATCACATCGGCTGTCAGGCCCGTGATCCGCCGGTTGCTGATGACCCGTGCACGAGTCGAGTTCCCCACCACGCAACCATGATCAACGATCAAGAGCTCGACGTCTCACCGTTTACCGTGCACGAGCTCATTAGCACAATTGCGCGGCCAACCAGTAAGGAATCAGCAAAATCTGATGGAGTGTCACCCCTGCTGCTAGCGTTTTTCAGGCAGTCACATCAGCGGACTCAAGCTTTTCACCTTCGCCAAGTAGGCGGTGGGCGGCAACGCCGGCGGTCGAAGCCGGCACGTCTCGGAAGTGCGGTCGAGCGTGCTGATGCCGTCTCGGACACATCGGGTCTTGCCCGGGCGAGCCGAGAGGGAGAACGGGAAACAGCGTGACCGATCTCCTTGGACGACCACGGCGTCCAGGTGCGTGCCTGGACGGACACCGGGACGAAGATCGGAGAACACCTGATGGAGCCATCATCCGGCGCGGGCGAGACCGTCCTGCCCCGCCCCGTCGAAGCGCTGCCCCTGCCTGCGGTGGCAGCCGCAACGCGGAAGCTTGCCGACAAGCTCATCGAACACTTCACCGTGGGGGAGCCCGCCGCATTGGCCCTCGCGCAGGCTGTCGTCGACCCATCTGCTGCCCGCCGGGCGGCAGAGTCCCCAGAGCGGCTGCGGGTGCCCGGCGGCGTGATCCTGGCGATTCGGGCTGACGTATGGGCGCGCTATGTCATCCCGGACCCGCGAAACCCGCGGATCGGTCCGTCGCGTCGGCACCCGGCCTCGAACTTGATCGGTACTGGCGAGAGCACGCGCTTCCGTCCGTTGGCCGAGCCGATCGCGGCGTCTGGGAGTCGCCCGGAACTCGTGCAGAGGCTCGCGAACCAGGAACACCTCGCGTGGGCGGCACAACAGTCCAAGGAGTACGTGCTCGATCACAACGACTGGCGCGAGTCCCTCCGTCACCAGGGAGTGATGACAGAGGTGTGGCTGGCCGCGACGGCCTTTCAGCACGAGGACAGCACACCCGGGGTAACGGTTCCGGTCACGGTCGAGGGGTCGAGCCGAGTGACGTGCGCCCACGACCTCCTCGACCTCAGGTCCGCCGACGTTCCCTACCTTCGGGACACGGCGAAGCTGCGTTCCCACATCCGCAAGCTCAACGAGGCGATCACGACTGCGGGCGACCCTGCACAGGTCGACCCCGAGGTGGCGGTCACAGTGCGCTGTGAACGGCTTCCCGCGCTGCTGCTCGTTGGTTTCGAACCGCACGACGGTGCCACCGCTGACTTCGGCGTCGCTGTGAAGTCGTTGGTCGCGCTCCGGCACGTCGACTCCCCCAAGCCGTGGGGTGAAGCTGCGGAGAACGAGGCTCTCGCCGACGCCGTGGTGGACGAGATCGAGCGGCGAAAGCTGATCACTCCCGCCAAGGCCGACTGGCTACGCGGTGCTTGCACCCCCGACCAGGCGAAGGCCGCCGGATTCAACGACGACCCGTCCGTCCGGGCGGCGGCGATCGTCCGGCTCTTCGCCGAGCGTGATCAGCCGATCCATGCCGCTGTGCGGGTCGCTATCACGGGACAGAGCACCCGCAAGAACATCACCACCAAGCTACTGCTCGACGTGGCTTCCTCTCTGGTCATGCGCTCGGTTTCGGAAGAGGACTCCCGTAGGCGGGAACGGATGCGGAAGTACCTGAAGTCGGCGTTCCCGGGCGAGCTGGCCAAGGACTGGGAGGCCACTTTCCGTGGGACGGAGGAGCTGGCCCAAGCTGCACTTGAGGAGGTCATGAAGGGGGAGCCGGGCGTGGCGACCAGGGAACTCGCGGCCCGAAGCGCCTATCCCCTTGTTATCAATGGCCAGCTCACGGGTGACCGTGGCACGAAGGACAACGATCAACCCGATCGTCGGCACCCAGGCGAGGTCATCGACCGTATGCGCAGTACTCAGCAAGGTGTGCACCAGCTGAAGCAGGCGCTCCTCGACTCTGCGGCGGGTCGTAGGGCCCGCAAGGTGGACAAGACAGGATGGGTCATTCAGAACGACCACGGCCGCGACATCCTCGTCACTGACACGGACCTCCGCCGCACCTTCCCACCCGCTGGCGAAGGCCCATCACCCACAGCGGCTCCCCGGAACGCAGGTGAGATTCTCGGGAATGCATTGCATGACCTGGCCACTTCGATCCAGGCGGTCGAGGGCGCGGTCAAGGTCGTGGAGGCGGTCAGGGCCGACGACGGGACCCGTGCTATCGATTCGCTGGGCGCCGACCGAGCCGACTGCGAGGCGTGGCGAAACGTCCTGCAGGACGTCCTATTTAAGCTGCCCGTCTGGCAACAGCGGAGCGTCCAGCGGCACGGGATTATTTCCGAGGACCCGTACGACCTCGACGCAGACCGTGACGACGAAGAAGCCGAGGAATCGGACGACGAGTTCGACGGTCAGTCGACCGACGAAGACACGCTGCCTCAGGACGAGGTCGTTTAAATCGCCAGTGCCCCGGGATTCTCCGGATTGGCATAGAGACCCGGCCGCGCGCCGGGAGCCGCGACGCGGACAAAACGGTGAGGCCCACCCACCCGCCAGGACGAGGGCGGCAACGCTGGCTTTCCGGGCTTCTGCTCGGGAAGCCGGTACGCCTCGGGGCCGAAACCGTGATCCGCTGCCGCTTGCCGTCACACCGGGCGGGACCCGGAAGACATCAAGTGGGTGCGCCGGGCAGTTCCCAGCTCACCCTGGCATTCACAGTGGACCGGACACGGCCACGAGCTGGAGCACTCGATGGACAGCCTGCACTTTCTCGTCGGCCGCGAGCAGGAGCTTCGCGATCTGATCCGGTCGTCTCAGCATCGGTACTCAGTTCGTGCGGCTTGCAGGGGTGTGGACGTGAGTCTCTACCACCCCGAGGACGGAGATGGGCCCGCCGAGGGGCCCTTGGCGACATGCGTCGGCTGCGAGGGCCGCCTGGAGTGCCTAGCCCTGGCGCTGCGGGCGGAGGACCCGGAAGCTCGTCACGGTTGGTACGGCGGCCTCGGCCCGGCAGAACGAGACCGTATCGCGGTAATGCTCCGGCTTGCCAAGACTGCAACACCCCTGCCGGACCGAGCTCTCACGGCCATCCGTCTGGGCCGAGAAGGATGGCGGATCAACGACATTGCGCAAGTGCTTGGTTGCTCCAGACGAACTGTGCAGCGCTACCTCGGTTCCGCGCGCTGACACCAAGGTGGCACTGCCGTGCGGGCATGGGGTGCTCACCGGGCTGCCAAGACCGACTCAGAGAAGACACCGCGTCCGCGCCGAACTTCACAGTTGAGGTATCGGGAATTGAACCCACGACCCTTGCGTCCCGAATCAGGGCGGTCAAGACCGACACCGGGTGGGTTGCTGTCTTTCCTGGTCAGGGCGTTGGCGTGCCGCGGGCTCGGGTCGTCTCGGGAGGCCAAAGTCCGACATGGCGCCAACGTTCCTACGTCTGACGTGACAGGTCGTCCACCAGAGGGTCGAGAGTGGCCTCCTCATGGAGTGCGACGCCGAGGGCAGTCATGGTCGGGGCGAGATCCGGGTCCCAGTCCGCGTTGATCAGCTGGCCGTCGAGCGCCAGTTGGGGGATGCCCTCAGCCTGGCTGCGAGCGGCCAGGTGCTCGTAATCTGCAGTGCCCATGCGCCACGGCTGGGCTTCGTAGCGGCGGATGACCCGGTTGGCGAGAGCGATCCCCGGCCAGTCGAAGTCGCCGTGGTACGCGAAGCGGCAGCCCGTGACAGCGAGGGCGTCGAGAAGCGTGAACACCACCGTCGCGGCGCTGCCGGACGTGCACACCAAGGGCTGGACGCATGCCGCGTCCGCTGCGGCTTCGACCACACGTGGGTTTTCACAGATGTGGATGAGTGTTCCGGCGGGGAGTGGCAGACACAGGGAGTGCAGGTCGCGCGGCGTCAGGTGCGCTTCGGCGTGATGCTCGGCCCGCTCACGTAGGGCACGCTCCCGCCAGCCCTCGCCGGCGGGGCGCAGCCCGTAGGTCAGCACCGTGCTGGAGACTTCGTCCGGTGTGACGGACACCAGCCGCCACAGAGCGCGTCGACCGGCAGCGTCGTCGGGGAACTCGGTGCCGTGGGCGAGGGCGACACCGCGTTGGACCAGGCGGGCGAGCCAAGTGCCGTCGTCGAGGCCGTGCGCGGAGCCGGTCGCCATGGCGGCGAGTTCTCCTCGGCCGAGTGTCCCGCCCCGCTTGGGTCCGAGGAGAGTGGTGAGGACTTGGACCGCTTGCTGGAGTGTCCATACCGCTGTTTCGGGTGTCACTCCTCGCGGAACGCCGGACCGGCGCAGCAGGTCGTACCACTGCCGGGGCCATTCCTGTTCGGTGAGCGGGGAGGCGTCCAGTGCCGAAGCGAGTGACGACCACACCTGCTCCCGCTGTGCCGTCGCGTCCGCGCGGGCGGCACGGCAGTCGGTGAGGGGCGGGCCGAGCTCCTCCAGGATCTGCCTGAGCCCGAGTCCGGCGGCCGAGGCGCGCAGTCGTGCGTCGAGCACGTCGAGTCGTACGGTCACGGCGGCACCCGTGAGGGGTTTGCCCAGCAGGAGTGACAGGTCGTTGCGTTCCTGGGGGTTCATCGCGGTGAGCCGGAGGGAGCCAGTGGTCTGTACGCCGTTGCTCTCCAGGCGTTTGCGTACGCTCACCCAGAGCCGCGTGAGCCCAGGTCCCGTCAGCCAGTCGCGCGTTGCGGAGGGAAGGGCGCTCATACGGAGACCAGACGGCGGTGGCGGCCGTTCCAGGTGTAGTGCAGGGTGGCCACCCCACGGACATGGGGATCGCGGAGGCACTCGTAGATGTGCAGGGACGGCACCTCGGGCCAGTTGCCCATGAGCCGCTCGCTGGTGAGGACGAAGTCGAGATCGAGGTCGACGAGGATACGGCCCAGCCGCCCGTGGGTGGGTTCGTCGACCTTGGCGAAGGCGTCGTCCAGGAGGATCAGGCGTGGCGCGTGAGGGGCCGACTCGGCGAGGCTCGTGAAGTGGGCGGCGGCTGCGGCGAAGAGCACGAGGTAGGAGAGGACCCGTTGTTCGCCCTGGCTGAGACCGGTCCGGCTGGTCAATTTCCTACGGCGGCCCGGAGCTGCGTCCTCGACCACGAAGGTGTGGAAGCGGAACCAGTCGCGGTAGTCCAGCGCGGTCCGCAGATGGGCGGCGTAACCGGCTGAAGGATCGGCGCGTCGGGCGTCCTCGATCCGGCGTTGCAGGACTTCGCGGAGCCGCTCGGTCTCGTCGCGTGTCCGGAGGCTCGACGGGCTGCGCAGCAGGTCCACGGCTGCCCGGACGTCCGCGTCCACGTCTTCGTCCAACTTCCACAGCAGCTCGACGCCGAGACCGTGAGAGGTGCGCACGGTCCGCAGGGTGTCGTTGAGAGCCGCGACCAGGTTCGCCGCGGTGATGACCTGTGCCGAGAGGTGGTCACCGAGCTCGCCGGTCAGGAACCGCTGGAACACCTCGCGCTCGCGCTCGGTGAGCCGTCCGCGGGCCTCCGCCGCCTGGACGGCGATCCGCTCGCCGACGGCCGCGACGTCATGGGACCCGTGGTCGTCGACCAGACGGCACACCTTGATCCCGTCGCGTTCCTCCAGTTGTGCGTCGAATCCGCCGGCCAGCTGGTCGCGCAGATCGGTGTGCCGGTTGAGCAGGGTGCTGTCCGACACCTCGCCTTTCGGACGACCGAGGGCCTGCTCCACGGCCTCGGCGAGGGCCCGCAGCGCGCGCAGACGGCTGCGGACGTCCACGCTGGGATCGTCCGACACGTACTCGGGCAGCGAGGACCGGTCGAGACCCGCGCCGAGCACCACCTCCGGTCGGCCGAGAGCACCGCGAAGGGCGCCGCCGGTGTCGATGACCGCCGTCTCCTGGTCTGCCAGAGTCCCGCGCAGGCGTTTCTCGTCCTCTTCCGCTCGCACACGCCGGTCGTGGAGGTCATCGCGGGATCGTTGCGCCGCAGGCAGGGAACGGACAGCGTCCGCGATGCGCTGCTTGGCCTCCTTCTCGCGGGTGAGGATCTCTTCCTCGGACGATCCGATGGCCGCCTCGCGGGTCCGCAGGTCCTGCTCAGCGGTGCGCAGTCCGGTGAGGTGGACCCGGTAGCCCTCCTCCGCGAGCAGGCGATCCTCGCCGGCACGCCCATACCGTTCGGCATCCGTCTCGTGCGCGCCGAGCCGCTCGCCCGTGCTGCCGACGGCCCTGCGTAGATGCCCGACACCACTGAGCAGGGTAGCCAGTGCGGTGCGTACGCGGTCCAGGGCGTTCGGATTGCCAGGCAGATCGTGGGCGGTCGCGGTGGCATCCGCCTCGGTACGTGCCGTTACCGCGAGAGCGCGGGCTGCCTCGGCCAGCCGTGCCGCCTGAGTCGCCTTGGCGGTCAGGTCACGCAGGGCCCTCTCCGCTGATTCGGTCCTGCTCCATGCGTCCGCGAGACCCCGTGCCCTGGGGAAGTCCCGTTCCGCGAGCGTGAGAGCCCGACGCTTGGCATCGGCTACGGCGAGTTCCTCGCGGACGTCGGCCAGCCGCTGTTCCGTGTGCGCGATCCGCTCCTCCAGGTCGGCGAGGATCCGTCGGCGGGTCTCGGCGCGTACGGCGGCCCCGACGTACTCGGTGTTGCCCTTGTCGTGACGGCCACTGAGCACGCCCAGACGCCAACTGCCGTCATAGAACACCGCGTTGTGTGTGGATGTCTCCTGTGCGGGTGTGAATGCAATGGTGGCGAGCAGACGCCCAACCTGCTCGGACGTGACTCCGCAACCCGGTTCGGGGGCCGGGCGCAGGGCCGAGGCGAGAGTCGGTCCGTCGGACAGCGCGGGACCGGGCTTGAGGAGGGTGTCCCGGGTGCGAGGGTCGAGAAGGTCGCCGTCCGCGCCTACCCATGCGTCCAGGATTCCGCTCGCCTCCAGGGCCCCTTCCAGGCCGGCCCGGTCGGCCGGCGCCAGGCCGTCCGCGAAGTCCACGAGCCGGTAGAAGGGCGCTCCGCTGCCTGTCGTCCTCGCGGCGACGCGGTGGTGCGGGGCCAGCGGCTCAGGGTCGGTACGTTGCTCCCAGTCCCGCTTCTGCTCCACCAGACGGTCAAGTTCTTCGTCGAGTCGGCCGACGCCGAGCGCCAATGCGTCCCGGCGGTTGGTGAGTTCTTCGCCGTACGGTTCGAGTGTGGCCTGAGCGGTTTGCCACGCCTGGCTGTCGATGTCGGGCGGTAGCGTGCGGTCCGCGAACGGCGCCTCGGCGGAGGTCTCGTGACCGACAGCGGCGTGTACGGCGTTCAGGGGCGGGCATTCGGAGCCCAGCGCCGTCCGTGCCTGCGCCGCCCACTCGGTGACACGGAGCGCATAGGCGCCGCTCTCCTCGGCGACCTTCTGGCGGCTGATGTCGAGACGGCCTGCGGCCTCCTCCGCCTCGCCCTCTAGCCGTTCCCGCTCTGCATCGGCCTGAGCCGCCCCGGCCCGGGCCTCGTCCGCCCGTGAGATGAGACGGGTCACCTCCTGGACCATCCGGGCCCGGTTCTTCGCGACCATCTCGGCGTTCTCCAACTGGTTCTGCCAGGAGCGCAGTTCTTCCCGCATCGCCGCCGTGTCCACACGGGCCGCCGATCGGTGCCGTACGGTGTGCGTCTCCCCGTCCGGAGTCGTCAGTTCCGTCTCGGCGGCCTGGGACAGGATGGTGCGTGACAGGGCCACCGCCTCGCCGAGATGACCGGTGGGAAGCCCGGCTTTCTCCGCCTGCGTCAGCAACTCCCGGTGCTCGGTTCCCAGTTCGGCCAGTCGGCTGCCGAGGTGTTCGACCCCTTCGGCCAGCCGCTCCGCCGTGTTCTCCTCCGCGTCGCGTGCGTTCCGCAGGGTGGTGAAAGCGGCTACGGCGGCGGTGTGCAGCGCCTCCACCGTGGAGCGGCGCTCCGACAGTTCGCGCAGGCTGCGGTAGGCGTGACTGGCGTGCAGGGCGGCCAGGTCGGTCCTGGCGGCCTGTTCCTCTTCGCGCAAGGTCTCCAGCCGGCCTTCCGACTCCTCCTCCTGCGCCCTCAGGTCACTCGTCCGCTGTGCGGCGTCTCCGGCCGCCCGGCGCCGTTGCACGAGGACGCCCAATTCGTGGCTGACTCGCTGCGCGGAGGTGCGCAGGACACCGGACAGGTAGCCGCGGTAACTGGTGAGGAACGTGCGCAAGGCCGCGTCTGTGCGCTCCAGGCGGCCGAGTTCGTCCCGTACGGCGTCGAGGTCGTGGAGGTTACGTGCCACCTTCTCGACCACGTCCTCGTCGAGCCCCGGCAGGGTCTCGCTGAGAAGGGAGACCAGGCCCCCGTGCTCGATGCGGTCCCCGACGGTGGGGCGGCGCAGCCGGTGGAGGAGCTGGGTGAGGTTGCGGTAGCGCGTCGCGTCGGTGATGCCGAACAGGTCCCGGGCCACCCGGGAGCGGTGCATGACCGCACGGTCGGTCGTGTTGTCGGATCCGACGATCTCCCTGAGCCTGTCGACCGGCAGTGGCTTTCCGTCCTCGACCAGGTGCAGATCTTCACCCACCCGCAAGGGGGTGATGAAGAACGTCGGCAGCGCCTTCTGCGTCGACTTCGAGGCACGGATGGCGACACCGACCGTCAGGAAACGGTGGCCGCTGTCGTCGGTCGCGCCTCGGAACTCCACCCACAGGTACCCGAGGCGGTTGGTCTGCTCGAATCCGTCCAGCATCAGCCAGGGGAGCGTGGTGCGGCCGGTGCCGGTCGCGTCCAGTGCCCGGGAGTCGCCGTCCAGGAGATACGGGAGCAACATCTCCAGGGCCTTGGACTTGCCCGCGCCGTTCTTTCCGCGCAGCAGCAGCCGTCCGTCACCGAACGAGAACTCCTGGGCGTCGTACTGCCAGACGTTCTGGATGCCCGCCCGGTGCAGCCGGAAACGGGTGCCGGTGGTCGTCGCGGGGGCGGTGGTTGTCGCGGGGCCGGAACTCGGTAGTGGGACGAGGCCACGCGCGTCGGTGGTCATAGCGACAACTCCTGTTGCACATCGGTTCCTTGGCGAGCCTTGGCAGCCGGTCGCACGGTCACGAGGGTGGCGTAGCGCGCCGCCGCGGCCAGCAGCACCCAGCCCTCGCCGCCGGGGCGTGCGCCATGGACGTCGGTCACCGTGCGTCCTTCCGGCGCCTTGTCGACGTACCCCTCCGGCAAGCCTTCTCCCTCGGCGCGCAGCCGCCCGGCGCGGGCCATCAGCCGCATGCGGACCAGCAGGTCCAGCACGGCTTCTCGCAGGGAGGGAAGGTCCTCCAGGTAGCCGCGCTGCCAATTGCTGCGCTGCCCGTACTCGGCGATGAGTTCGGCGAGCACCTCGTCCACCAGCCCATCCGGGACGGCCACCCCGATGACGAGCGTCCCGCCAGTCGCCGGATGCCCCGGGTCCTGCGGCCGAAGTCGTTCCACGAGCCGTTCCACCAACAGAAGCGCGGCCTGTGCGACGGTCCCGGTGCCCGGCAGGTGCAGATCTGTCAGCTCCTCTTCGGGATCCACCAGCGCCACGCCCTCGGCTCGGATCTCCATCTCCAGGCCCAGAAGTTCGGAGAAAGCCTGGGCTTCCCGGCGCTGCCGGGTGCGCAGCCAGTCGCGCTCGGCGGCGGTCAGCTCGTCGAGGTGGACGACCGGTGTCTCGACGAGCATCCGGCGTACATAGGTGCGCGGTCCGCTGAACCCCGGGTCCGCCGCCCGCCGGACCAGATCGGCGCCGTCTCGGGCCTGCGCGAGCGGGCCGGCGACGACTACGCGCGCCAGCTCGCGATCCACCGTGATCAGGGCCTCCCCGCCCGCTTCCTGCGCGATCGCGGCCACCTGGCCCTCGGTCTCGACGAGGACACCCCACTCGACGAGCCGGCGCAGAGCCGCTATCAGGGTCCGCTTCCCGGCTGCCCTGCCCGTCTCCTCCAGCTCGATCCCCGCATCGGCGGCAGCGGCCCTGATGTCGGCGACCAGGTGCGAAAGCAGCATCTGCTCGGGCGCGGTCACCAGAACAGACAGGGCCAGTGCGAGACAGGCGTACGTGTGCGGGGTGAAGGGGGTGCCGGTGGAGCGCTCCAGCCGGTGACCCGATCCCGCCCCCAGCCCTGCCTTGAACAGCCGGGCGAAGGAGCTGTCGACCAGCAGGCGGTAGCCGAGCACCTGCTGGAACCGTTTGCCCAGCCAGTCGGCATGCCTGCGGATCAGCGGGAAGAGGTCGGCGTGAGGGCCGTCCGATGCGACCAGAGGGTGGGCGAGCAACAGCCGGGCGGCGGTTCGGCGTTCGGCGGCCAGGGCCACGTCATGAGTCGAGGGAAGGGTCATGACACGCTCTCCTCCGCCTCCGCCGCACTGTCGGCCGCCGCCGAGATACGACCGATGTCCACCTCCAAGTCGTCCAGCAGCAGGTCGCCGTCGGCCGAGTACAGCACCGTCCGCGTGCCAGCCGTACGGCGCACGGTGAGCTGGATACCCAGTTCGGCGTCCTCGCTGCGCGCCGAGTCCAGGTCGAACCCTGCCGTCCCGGCATGCCTCTTGAGCTGAGCGTTCCCGAGTGCCGTGGCCAGCAGTTCCAGGAGCAGCCCGAGCGCTGCCGAGGTGAGTCGTACGTCGGCGAACCGACCCGACGCGCTGCGTAGTTCGTCCGCCGCCGCTGCCCTGGCTGCTGCTCGCTGCCGGGCGGCCTCCCGCAACCGCTCCTTCTGTGCGGAGTGGTCCTCGACCGCGGAGGCCCGGCCCCGCTGGGTGCGGCTGCCCCTCTCCCGCAGAGCCACCGGCACCTCGACCACCGGTCCGGTCCACCAGCTCGTGTAGGCGGGCACCACCTCGTCGGTGGCCGGGGGTATGCCCAGATGGCGGGCGCCGTACAGTCCGAAGGCGGCGACGGCCATGTCGTGCGCGTCCTGCGGCGCCGCTTCGTCGAACCAGCGGGCCAGCCGCAGCAGGTCCTTACGCCGGGACATCTCCCCAGTGGCCGACCGCAGCATCCGCTTGGCGTTGGCCAACAGCGACTGCAACGCGCGCAGTGTGGCGTCCCGCAACTGGTCGACCTGGCTGCCCTGACCGTCGGTGTCGCTGAACCAGCCGCGCAGGCCCTCCCAGTCCGCGAGTTCACGGCCCCGGCTGCGCTGCACCCGGACCTCCGGGCGGCCTTCGCCCTGCGCCGACAGACCCGTGAGCCCCTGGGAGTGGGCGTCCAGCCGATCGAGCAGAGCCGGGATGTGTGGCCACAGGGTGTCCAGCGCGGCCGAGATCCGGGGCGCGCGGAACGCCACGTCCTCCGTGATCGCCTCGACGTAGTCCAGGAGTAGTTCCTTGAAGCCCTGGTACTCGGCACTGTCCAGGTCGTAGCGAGACAGCACCTGGCCGAGGTAGGCGTAGAAGTCGCGTATGGAGTCCGCGAACTCGGTGAACTGCACGAAGAGCGTGCTGATCCGCTCCAGCCCGTCCTGCGGCTGGATGCCGCCTGGCGCGGTCACGAGGCCGGCCAGCTCACGCAGCCCGCGCTCGACCAGGGCCAGTAGTTCGTTGCTCACCTCGCGGGCGGCGTCGGCCTCGGCCAGGACCCCGTCGGCATCCCGCTGGATGCGTTCCCCCAGTTTCGACAGCTGGTAGCGCGAGCGGGAACGCTGGTACTCGCTGATGCTGGACGCCTTCACCGTATGGCTGCTGCGCAGTAGGTTTCCCCACTGCGCCAACTGTTCCAGCCGGACCGTGAGGGTGTCGGCGTCGAGCCCCGCGGCGGGACCACTGCTCTGACGCAGCTTCGCCATGATGTCCGGGACGGCAAGATCCGCCAGCAGCGTTCCGCAGAAAACCCGCATGATCGCGACGTGCTCCAGCCGCTCGGGCGCGCTGAGGTATGTGTAGGCATTCAGCCGCCGCCGCACTTCCCCATCGGCGTCCTGAGCTGTGCCGGAAACGGATGCCCCCATGCCCGTGAGGTTACGCGGCGCATCCGGGCACCGCCGGTGTGTGGCAGAAAATGCCACGATCGAACCGGATTCGACCACTTGGATCAGCCACGGGCTCGACCAAGCATTCGTGTGCAGACATCGCCTGAGGACCGACTGTCAGTCCCACCCCTCAGACTTGGGCCGACTGAGGTTCGCGGGTTCGAGCCTGTGACGTGCGCTGAGCGATGGGATGGGTGACGTGAAGCCCGAGGCGATTCATCAAGCGGTCAAGTACTTCTGGGCTAAGCGAGGTGAGCAGAGGGGCAACCAGGAGGATGGAGGGAAGGCTGGCGGAGAAGCTCGCGGTAATGGGCACATCAAGGGCTTCGAGGAAGCGGTGAAGGAAGTCTTCCTTGACTGCGGTATCCCTGCGGACGATATCCGAACGGGGAAGCCGTACTTGCCGGGCTACTACCGTGTCCGCAAGCAGTGGGATCTGGTCGTGCTTTACAAGGAAGTCCTGGTTGCCGCCCTTGAGTTCAAGTCGCAGGTCGGCAGCGTGGGGAAGAACTTCAACAACCGCTTCGAGGAAGCGCTGGGCAGCGCCGCTGACCTGTCGGCCGCTCAGAAGAAGAACAGTCCCTTCGGCGCTGTACCACCGTGGCTTGGTTACGTCTTCGTGCTTGAAGAGACGGAAGAGACCGAGAAGCTGAACAGGCAGTCTCACGCGCTATTCGAGACCGATCCAGCCTACACGGGCATGTCGTACACCCAGCGTTACCAGGAGATGATCAGCCGTTTCGTGGGCGAGAACGTCTATGACATCGGATGGTTCATCACCACTCAGCGGGCAGAGGACGGCAGCGTTACTTATAAGGAGCCCTTGCCGACGGCGACCGCGCGAACCCTGCAGGTGGCCATCGAAGGCCGAGTAAAGCTGGTCAAGGCCATGCTTGGTGAGTGAAACGTAGGCCCATTCCTTCGGAGGAAACCTAGAGGAAAGGGCCTACGTGTGTCGGGATCCGGAGAGCCGTGGATTGCTCTAGCCGGGCAGTCCGAGGTCCCTCAAATATGTGAGGCGCGCATTGATTGCAGCCGAGAAGTGCCTCCAATCGAGGCTCTCCCTCAGCTCGATGGGCTTGGGGCTCTCGGCTGAGGACGTGACGTAGCACGCGGCATCGTAGAGCTGCTCCGCCATGAGGCGTTCACAGAAGATCCCGAACCGGTCCTGGTAGGAAGTGCCCTGCCAGATCTCTTCGGGAGGCAGGGAGCCCTTGGCAGTCTTGACCGGCCTCCGGGACCCTTCGCCGTCCTGCATGATGAAGAAGTAGCCGAGCCAGGGCTTCTCCCTCGGGTATAGCTCGGCCAGGGCTGCGCGGCGGAGGTCCACGGCGCTGCCAAGTGCTTCCTCGACTCGGTTGTTGTAGTTGTTGCCGTACGACGGCCCGCCGAGCGCCTTCATTTCAAAGGCTGCGACGAGTACGCCTCCGTGCACGACTACGAGATCCCATTGCTTCTGCGGCCGGTAGTAACCGGGCAGCTCCAGCCCCTGGGATTTGTTGACGCGGATGCTCTCGGCCGGGTAGCCAGCTTCCAGGAAGAACTTCGCCAAGAGGGCTGCGATCACGTCGAAGTGCTTGCCGCCACGGACTGACCCGGCTGTGCCGGCTCCGACCGCGGCCTTGATTGCTGACTGCTCACTCTGCAGTTGCTTGGCGCCCCAGTACGCAGCTATTGCGTCCTCGAAGTCTTGGCGGGTGACCGTCAAGATCCGTCCCTCTCTAGTCGGGCAGTTCGGCGAGCCCGTAGACACGCAGAGCTGCTTCTGTGGCAGCCTGCACGTCGCGTTTGTCGAAGGCTTTCCGGAGCGCGTCCTGATCGCCCTCGCTGATCGCCTGAGGATCAGGCACGCGGATCTTGCGGAGGTATTGCGCCTGGAAGCGGAGCGTTCCCCCTCGCATCTTGACCGCGTACGCCTCCACGAAAGCCTCGGCTACTTTCGATAGCAACAGGCCGCCGAGAACACACATGTCCCAGGCTTCCGAGACGATGAAGTACAGGTTGTGGTGAGGGTACAGCGCGCCCTCATCGAGCACCGGGTGGATCGTCAGCTTCATGTCCGGAAAAAGCAGCTTGGGACGCCGAGTCAGACCGTCGTCGACCTTGTCGATTGTCTTGTACCAGCGCTGAGGCTGCTTGACCGCGACGTACCGCTTGCGGAGCGCGTCCCCGTGGTTCTCCAAGTACGCCGCAAGTTGCGGGTAGGCGGTGAGGTCGACCAGGTCACCTTCAGCCGTCCATGGGTTGACCAGGTAGGTGCCGTTCCAGTTCAACGTGCCGCTGGTGGTGTCACGGACCATGGCCATAGGCAGCAGTCGGTCACTCTCGACCAAGGAGCCGTCTTCAGTGAGGAAGACCTTGTCGGCACCGGTGGCGATGCCGATGCCGACGCGGGTCCCGGTCTGGGAGTCCTCCAGGAGCCGGAAGCGTTCGGTGAGCTCTTCTAGGAGAGCCAGCCGGGCTGGCGATGCGGCTGGCCACGAGTCCTCGTCCGGGAACCAGTGCGGCATGCGGGCGGCCTGGAAGGCTGGAGACGTGATCGACTCCGTGTCCTTCGCGTACCAGTCGGCGAAGCTGATGGCTTGGGCGCTACCGAATGCCCGTGTGGTGTCTGCTGCCACCGCTCGGCCTTGGGGTCGGTTCGAGATGAGAGTAATCGCCGGATAGGCCGAAACCTGATCCTCGAACGCATCCACATCGTGCATGATCAAGGCGAGGTCCATGCTGAAGCGGCTGGTCACCAGCTGTCGGAGACGGCGGCCGTACTGGTTCCGCATCCAACGGTCGGCGCAGATGAAGCCGAGCCGCCCGTCAGGATTGAGGCTGCGCAGCGCAACCTCGTAGAAGCCGATGTAAATGTCTGCCCTGCCCCCCATCGTGGAGCACGCGCTGCGGTAAGCCGCCATCCGCTCGCCCGGGACGTCTTCAAGGCGGATGTACGGAGGATTGCCAACCACGTAGTCGGCTCGGTGGTCCACCTGGGGCTGTAGCAGGTAGTCGCCTTGCTTGACCCAGGCGGCTGCGACCTGCCGGGCTTCTGCGGCGGGCCACCCTTCGCCCACCAGCTGCCTCTCGACGACGGCGCGGCTTTGCTGCACGTTGCGTGCCAACAGATCCAGAGCGCGCACGGCTGCGAACGCATCCCCGAGGGGTCGATTGTGCCTACGGCAGGACGCGCTGATCCGAGATGCGACAGCGACGAGGAAGGCCCCCGAGCCGCACGCCGGCTCCACGAGCTTCACGTCGCAGAGGTCCTTGTCGGCCGTGTACCCGAGGAGGTCGAGGATCAGGTTGACCACCCAGCGTCGCGTGAAGACTTCGCCGTGCTCCGTGGGGGCAGTAGGAAGGTCGCGCCGGTTGACGTCAGACAGCAGAGGAGTGGCCACGTCCATGACCCTACTCCGGACAATTTTGGCCACAGCTGAATGTGCCCTACTGAATGCTGGTGGGGTCGAGTCATCCTCGAAGAGGCGGCCAGTGACCTGAACATTTGTCACACGCGCAGCCCTGCTAGGCGTCCGCTCCGGGAACGGGGCAGAAGCGGAGCCGTCCTCCTGGTATCCGGCCGGAGCAGGGCCCAGTATTGGGTGATGTCGACGGCCAGGGACTCCGCAGCCGACTCACGGCACTCGGGGCATTGGACACTCATCAGATTGCTCCTCTGCGCGACGAGGGCGGTCTCGTACGCGTTCGGCCGAGACCACGATGCCGTTGTTCCGGCCACTCGATCAAACTCCGGGCAGGGGCACAGCCTGCCCGAGTTGCCGGGCCAAGGTACGGCCCCCGGACCATGTCCCACCCCAACCCGAATAGGACACCGACCAAGGCCCCTCCAGTCGGCCACGACGTCACACGGCAGAGCCCTCCACTGCTATGGCGACGAGTGCGCGTTCCTCAATCCCGCGCGCGTCCCCTAATGCTTCTGGCGCTGGGCGGGCGTGTGCTCGGCAGCAGGAGCTTTGAGGGGGAGCACCATCGCGGTGTAGAACGGTGCCTCTTCCCATGGGTGGGAGGTGCCGACTTCGCGGTATCCCCACTTCGCGTACGCCGCTTGGGCGGCCTCCGCTTCGGGCTCGGGCCGGACCGTGAGGGTCACGCGCTCCACGTCCAGGCCGTGAAGCAGCTCCGCGTGGAGACGGGCGGCGACGCCGTGCCGACGCCATGGCTTGCGTACGGCGAGTTCGATGATGACCCAGGTTCGTGTCCCGTCCTCGCGCGTGAAGTCTCTACTGAGGGGGGTGAGCACGTTGTTCCACCATGAGGTGTAAGCAGGAAGCAGGTAGCCGTAGATGAAGCCGACGGTCTCGTCCCCGTCGCGGGCGATGATCAGCCGCATGCGCTCCCGCTGGACGTGCACCTGGTAGTGCTCGATGAATTCGGCGACGTCGCTTGGGCCCTCGTTGTACGGAGGCTCGGCGTACACCTCCTCGTACGCCGCTAGGAAACTGTCGAGTGCAGTGGCAGCCGCCCCGCCCTCGTACAGGTGGTAGTTCAGGTCCTTGGCCGGCATCATGCCGCTCCCCTCGCGTGGGCGTACTCCGTCAGCTCGTCCACGGCCCGGCGGGCGGTCTCTGCATCGCCGTGGCGGAGAAGGTCTGTCACCTCACCCAGCCTCCTCGTGACGCGGCCGGACTCGACTTCCTCCAGATGTTCCAGGCTCCCCACAGCGTGCGCCGAGCCCTCGTCGACCTCGCCGGCCTTGACGAGGCTGCGAGCCAAGGTGAGCCGGTAGAGGGCTCGGTTGCGGCCGTAAGTGCGGTCCTGGTGGGCGAGCGCGGCGCGTAGGAATTGAACTGCGGCGTGGTGGTGGCCGAGTTCTGTGTAGAGCAACCCCTGGGCGTAGTCCAGTTCGGCGGGTCCGTGGAACGCCGCCCACTCCGGGGACGGGGGGCCGGTGTCTGCCCCATCCACGAGACGCATCGCCTCGGACAGTCGTCGGGTGGCCGACTTGCCCTCGCCGAGAAGCGACAGGGCGCGTGCTTCTCTGGAGGCGATGAGCGATCGGAGTACCGGTGATCCGAGTCGGGCGGCGCGCTCCTGCGCGGCTCTGGCAAGGTCGAGACCATCGCGCGGCCGGTCCTCGTAGCAAGCCTGCAAGCTCATGGAAGAGAAGATCATGACTTCCAAGTTGAGGTCCCTCAGCATCGTGGCGGTCGTCAGAGCCTCGCCCCAGTACCGGCGGGCGCTGTCCTGGTCGTCCGCGTCGTAGGCCAGCCAGCCGCAGTGCTCGGCCGACTCCCCGACGAGGAGCTGGAGTTGACGGCCGATCGTGTCCGGATACTCACCGGTGTTGATGATGCGGCGGACCCGGCGCAGATGCCGGACTGCGAGTGACCGCACTTCGTCCCCGCCGTACGCGTCATCGAGTTGGACGAGAGAGCGCAGGCCCTCGCGCAGCTCCAAGAGGTGCGCGGTTCCGATGGCGCCGGACTTCCCGGGCGGTGTAAGCGACTGGGCGGATGCAGGCAGACGTACCGCGGTGGCCGCGCCAAGAGAATCAGCAAGGAACGCACGTCGATCCACGGCAGGCGTACCTCTCTGTGCGGGGAATGGTTCATCCACCACGGTGGCACCCGGCGGGGGCCCAGGAAAACCGAGCAGGTTCGGGCTCACCCCGAACATCGCGTGAAGGACTCTCCATGCACGCGCCCTTGGCATCGGCGGCCGGGGCTGTCGCCATCGCCGGAACTGACGGTCGGTCACAGTTATTGCCAAGCCGAGGACTTCGGCTGTTGCCTGGAAATCCCGTAAAAACGCTGCCGGGCTCGCCCATCCATGCTCGATACATGCCTGCTCGAACGGCGTCAGCGTCTCCACCCGTTACCTCCGGTGATCCGATCCTTATCGACGGTAGCGGTTTCGCGGCACGTGAAAAGTCCGGTCGCGCTGAAAAGTCCGGCGAAGAGTCCGGCCGGACGTCCGGCGGCGTCTGCGGTCGGGGAGTTGGCTCGTATCGAGGAGCCAGCGACCGGAGCTTGCCGTTGGCCGACCCAGAGGAGGTGATGATCTTGCGTTCCGTGATCAGACTCGCTGACTGGACGCTCGGCACCGACACCGAGCCGGGTGCGTCCGGACCTGTGCACGAGATCGAGTGCACGACGTGCGGCGAGGTGTCCGGTTCGGCGGAGGAGCGGACGCCCCCGGAGGAATGGGCGCTCGGACATACCGGCCGCTCCCCTGAGCATCGCGGCTACCGGGCAATCACAACGTCGTTCCTGCGTGTGACGCCGGCGCCCGGCAACCCCTATGCCAACCAGGCGGCTGCCCCGCCTCGGACCACTGAGTGACGGTATGAACCCACCGTCCCCCGCACGTTCAGCGCCACCGGCGAGGCTCGTAAGTCCGCCGTCCGCCCCGTCATCTGCCGCGCCGACCGAGGGCGGACACCGAGGCTGTCTCCACACGCTCTCGATACCGAGTTGCTTCGGCTTCCTCGCACTTGTCGGTGCACTGCTCCTCCTTGCGGCCGTGCAGGACCTCACACAATGACCTAGCTGTCGAAAGGCACCCCATGGCCGGACCCACAGCAGCAGCATGCCCGGCCCCGGACGAGGGGCTGGCGGAGCTCGAAGAGACGATCCACGGCGGCGGCTTCTGGCGGCTCGTACCGGAGTACGTACCTCGCGTGTACGCGCCGGTCGACCGGCGCCTGCTCCTGCACGTCGAAGCCTGTCTGCGGCGGCTGGCATGAGGGCGATAGCGGTTCCCAGCGCTGCGGTCCTTGAGCCCGTGGCCGTCGAAGGGTGCGACGTGTGCGCTGCCCTGGCCAGGCAGCGCGAGGATGCCCGCCGTCGGGGCGGCGCGCCGACCGTCGAGGAGTGCAACGAGGAGTTGCGCTCTCACCCTCACCACGCCGGTCTCGTACGGCGGCGTACCCCATAGCCCCGGCCCCGTCCGCCGCGCTGGTGCAGGAAGGGCATCGCGCGGTCGGGCGGGGCCGGATCAGCGGTCCGTCCGGCTGGCCCCCTCGGCGGGGACGGTCGGTAGCCGGACGGGCTCCAACTCGCCTATTAGGAGGCGGTCGTGACCCTCACGACAAGCGAGCGCACAGCGGCGGCGAACCCGGCGCGACTGCACAACGTGACCCGGCGGGTCATCTCCCGCGCGGTTAAGGACCTTTGGCCGAACAAGCGAGTCGTCCTGGGCCAGCCGTGCCCGAGCGTCACGTCCTACGTCTGCCGGATCAGAGTGGACAGCGAGACGCTGATCGCGAAATACAGCTGGCTCGGCATGTCCCTGGTGTCCGTCCTTCGAGGGGCCGGAGGGACCTGGAAGGACGTGCGTCAGGCCCAGGAGGCGTATCTGCGCAGCACCGATCTCGTCACCGCGCGCGAGGCCCGGAATCTGGAAGTGCTCCGTGAACTCGGGCGCCCGCGTGTGTGCGAGACGGCCGCCTTCCATCAAGGTGTTCTGCTGACCCGCCTGGTGCCGGGGACCACGTTGGCCGATGAGCTGACGGCCCGCCCGTGGGAGACAGGTGACCTCCTCGACGCGGCCCTCGCCGCTCTCGGAGATCTCCACGGACCTGCGGGCGTACGGCTCTTGGGCGGGGCCCGGCCGATCAACGAGCGTTCCGTCGCTGGCGTGTTCCGCCGCAAGTTCAACAGCCTGAGCGCCGACGTCTATCTGAAGGCGCTCGGCCGGGACAGCGGGCTTCCGGAGTATGTGCGTGAGGACGTCGTGGAACTGGTGCAGCACACCGTTTGGAGGCTGCTCCGGATGGGAGGGGCGATCTCGCCCGGTCGGAGAGTCGCGGTGTACGGGGATCTCAAGCCGGAACACGTCTACGTCGACGGTCCGCGTCTGCACTTCATCGACCCGGCCGTGCACTGGGCAGGCGGCCCGCACCCGGACATCGCGAAGCTCATCGGCCGGTCCCTGCTGCTCGCGATCTGCCACCCCGACCAGGAGGCCGGACAACAGATAGTGCGGGGGATCGCCTCCACGCTCAACCGCCAGGCGTCGGCGGTACCCGCACCCGACCGCGCCGACTGGCTGCGCGAGGTCCTGGTGCTGTGGCTCATGGACACCGTGAACATCCTCAGCACCTGCCTCAGCGCACCACACGGGCTTCCCCTGGCGCCCCATCAGCAGGCGCTCGTCGCACAGGCCCATACGGTCGCTGGGATCGTGCACCGGGTGAGCGGCCTCCTCACCGGGACGATGGCCGGGCCGCGGCTCCTGGACCTGGTGTTCTCCGAGGTCGAGCACACCACGGGCAGAAAATGGTGACCGCCGCAGTGGTGGGGGTTGTCGGCGTGGGCGCGGTCGGTCAGACCCTCGCCGCCGGCCTCGTCGCCGCCGCTCTGCCCGGACGGCTCCTGGTCGTGTCACGGCAGCCGGACCAGGTCCGCGCACTGACCGCCGACCTCCAGGACCTCGCGCACGCCGCCCACTCCCCCACCGTGGTTGAGCGGGGTGATGTAGCGGACCTCCACGGGTGTGATGCGGTGGTCATCGCTCTGCGGGCGTCGTTCACGAACACGGCCGAGCACGACATCCGGCGCGGGGGTGCCTTCGCGAACGCCCCGGCAGTCGGCACCCTGGCCACCCGATTACGCGGCTTCACCGGCACCGTCCTGGTCGTCACCAACCCCGTAGACCTCATGACCCGCCGCTTCGCCGAAGTGTCCGGCTGCGCCCGGGTCTTCGGGATCGGATCAGACCTCGACTCGGCGAGGTTCCGGCTGCTGATGGCCAGATACGCCCGCGTCCTTCCGGAACAGGTACGCGGACACGTGATCGGCGAGCACGGTGACCGCTCCGTCATCTGCGCCTCATCAACAACCGTCAACGGCCTGCCCGTTCACGTCCCGATCAAGGCGGTAGCCAAGGAACTCCAGCAGCGGCCGGCGCTGATCCGTACCGGCACTGGCCGTACCCGCTGCGGACCTGCCGGTGCGGTGCTCTCCACGCTCCGCAAGAGTCTCGGCCTGGCCGATGGCATCGAGGAACTGTCCGTGCCGTACCAAGACGTCTGGCTCGGCATCCCCACGCGCTTCACCGGCGGTCGCGCCGAAGCGCGCCTGCCGCACCTCACCAGCCACGAGCGGCAACGTCTTGAGCGCGCCGCCACCAGCCTCCGTGACGCCTACACCCGCATTCCCGCACACACCGAGAGGATCGCCCCATGATCAGCGCTACCCGACTCGGCGCCGCCACGGCCGCCGTCAACGTCATGAGCAACGACACCGAGGTCACGCACTGGGCCCTGCGGTACTTCGGCCCCTGGTGGAACGCCACCACCATCGCCGCGGCCGACGTATGTGTCGCCGAGGCCGTCGTCCTCGCGAACGTCGACAAGGCCGCCTACGAGGAGATCACCCTCCTGGTCCAGGAGGGCCGGCCCACCGAAACGGTGGACTACGCGAAGCACCCGACGCTCGTGGCGCGCGACGGCGACGACATCATCGCGACATCGCCCGACGAAGGGATCGCCTACCGCAGCACCCCGTCCACCGGCCGCCTCACCCTCGTCGGCATTGACTCCATGCCCCTCGCCCTGGCCGCCGCACGTCTCGCCCGCGAATCGATCCGTGGCCAACTCCTGCAAGTCGGCTGGGCCGTTCTCCACGCCTCCGCCGTTGTGCGTGAGGCCGACGGAGCGACGGTCCTCACCTTCGGCGGCAAGGGAGCGGGCAAGACCACCACGGCCCTGCTGCTGGCCTCGCACGGCTGGCAGCTCCTCGCGAACGACAGGGTCCTCGTCCGCCCGCTCGGGGAGCGCGGTGTCGAGGTCCTGCCCTGGCCGTCCGCCGCCGCGCTCGGCCTCGGCCTCCTTCACGCCCTCGGTTGGGACACCGTCGCCCGGAGCCACCTGCGGGCGGGCGGACACTTCCACCCCACACAGCACCCGTCCGTAGCCGAGGCGCTCCTCGGCGGGAGCCACGTGCCGCTGTGGGACGACAAGGGCAAGGAGCGGAAGGTCCAGGTTTTCCCGGACCAGTTCCCGGCACTCTTCGGAGTTCCCCTCGCCACTGGAGGACGGGCCGCCGGCCTGCTGTTCCCCCAGGTCGACGCCGACGCGGCGCCCGACGTCATCGGCGCAGCGCGCGCCCTCGGAGAGGCGGACTTCATGTCCGGCGCCACGGAGGACCGCTACCCGGACGTCTTCGAGCTGGCCCAGGGCGTCGACGGCGGCGGCCGGGACAGCGTCCGTACGGAGGTGGCGCTGCGTCTCGCCGGACTCCCGCACCACGCGGTCCGGCTCAACCACGACATCCCCGCCAGCGCCGCCCTGCTGAGCAAGATCGCCGACACGGCGCGCTGACTGCCCCTGACCAGACTCCCGCCCCGGCTCAGCTGACCTTGTCGCGGGGCCGGGCGCGGGCTTCACTCATCCGCACACTCTTGAGGGGCATCCCGTGGTGACCATCGACGAATCCGACTTCTCCTCGCTGGAGAGGGTCCTCGCCGACGCCGTGGACTCTGCCGGCGTCGCCGGACTCGTGAACCCACGTCGCACTGGTGAAGACGAAATCCTGGAGTTGCGGCTGATCGGCAGCAGGCGGTTGCCGTTCCCCCTGACGACCGAAGCCGCCGCCGCGTGGCTGGAGACCGAAGGTGTCGGTGCGACCGTCGACTACGAGGACGCGTACCTGGTGATCTCGCTGCGCGACAAGGCAGCCGTTGATCGGTTGGTGGAGCGGCTGCTGGGGCCCTTCATGTATGCGGAGTCGGTGCGTGAGCGGTTGCAGGACGCGCTCGCGTGGCACCGGCTTCATGCGGTGGTGTCGCTCCCCAACTCGGGATCGATGATTCTGAATCTCCGTGACTCCGACAACCTCGGAGTGCTGTCCGGCTGGGCGCGGTGCTGGGGGCAGCACCTGACAAGGCGGCGGGGCGGCCCCGGCGCGATGCGCCGGGCCACCCCGGATCTTCAGCTCTAGTCGCCGAGAAGTTGTTCGAAGAACTTCCGCGCAGTCTCCCGGGCGGTTCCTTCGGCGGCTCCCCTCGCGATGGAGCTCTTCAATCCTGAATCCCCAGAGCCGTTGTCAGCTGCGGGGGTTTCCGAACGCTCGCTGACGGGAGGCTGGACGGGACGCCGACGGCCAAGGACGCTCTTGATCTTGTTGAGCAGGGACATGCGTCTTCCCTCGATACGAAGCGAGGGGTGGGAGAAGGTGCGCTACTCGAAGCCCTCCCAGCGGGCGCGCCTGATCCTTCCCGCACCCAAGGCACAGGAAGAAGCTCTCAACTGAGAGCAGCAGCAAGTTGACTGGGGACGGATCGTCGAAGACGGCCTCCCGCGTCAGGCAACCATCGGTTCGACGAATCGCCGACCAAGAGATTGACCAAGGCGGCGACGACAGACAGCAAGCCCCTGGGACACCACAACAGGAGCTGGCCCCTGGGGCGGTCGCGCTTCGGGGACGAGTGCATAACCGCATTATGCCGAATCAGCGGCAGACGGCCCAGAGAAGTAACGACGCCCGCACTGAACCGCGCCGACATCGTCGCTCTCGCCGGGGAACCGCCCTGAGCTCGATGCCCTCTTTCTCCGCCAGCCCCGGAAACGATGACCACTCTGAAACGTAGCGAGGGCCCTCTCACGATCAGGTTCGCCGACAAGGAAACCGAACCGACTGGGTTCGATGTCAAGCGCCTCGATTCGATGGCAACGGACAAGTTCGCCGCAGGCTGACAGGAAGGACCCACGAAGGACTGTGCAATGTGGGCAGAGCATGTCAAGGTAGACAACCTTTCCGAAGATGCCAGGTCAGAGAGGTGGTTGCTCGTGACCATGGTTCCGGATGTCCCTGGCCGTTGAGGCTCTGCAGCTGTCCCGTTCCGTTTCGGAACACGACGGGCATTCCGTCTCGGAACACCAAGCGTGTTCCGTTTCGGAACGCGCTGCCTGTTCCTCGGAGGAACGGGCAGCGCGGTCTCTTTGACGGGCAGGTCGGAGTCGCCATGACTGTCAGGGGACGTGCACGTCATCGGCAAGGGCGCCCACTTCTTTCCTTGCTGATCCCCGCCGAGGGGCAGACACACGGTCGCACGCAAAGCGTGTTCACTCAGTGGACACAGGCGCCGTTCACTAGTGAACGCTCCCGCCGTTCACGGGGTGAACAGCAGGGAGCGACGATGGGCACGAGGGCGAGGCACTGTCCTCGACTCGCGCGGGCCTGATCCAGTCACTCGGAGATCCGTGGCGGTGAGTACATGTGCCTGTTCAGCGTCTGAACGGGTACGGAGTTCAGACACTGAGCACCTCGCCCGTTCAGCTTCTGAGCAGGCACGTCTGCCCTTGGGTGAAGCCCACAGACCATCTTCGTGCCACGGCTTGCTTCGTAATTGAGCTCCAGCTCGGGCAGCTGCCGGACGGGATTCCGAGTCGGCCGACCGCAGTTGTCATCCCCTGTGCCGACCCGCCGGCGGCAATGTAGTTCCCCACCCACCTCTAGCCTTGGAGGCGCTTCTGTATCCCGAGTTCCCGCTCGAACCGTCCACCCCGTCCGCCTCGTTGGGAGTCCAGGCGTTCTGGGCCGGTCCCCGGTATCTGGCCGGTGACGACGGACAGCTCTACGAGACGGTGGCCGAGACACTGACCGGGCTCGGCTGGGCGAACCTGGCGATCGTGCGCGGACGGCGGGAGCCGGACGAGGCGCCGGAGGAACGTCAGGTCTTGCGCAGTACCGTCCTGCACGTCAGTCCGGACAGGTTGCGCTGGGCTCAGTGGGTGCTGGCGGATGAGCCGTTCCTCCTGGGCGGGCTGCCGGTCGCCTGGCAGGTCTCCGCCCGTGCGGACACCGACAGTCCGCTCGCTAAGTGGTCGGCCTACTTCACACCGGATGTCCCCGGCGAAGCCGTGGCCGGCTTCCTCGTCGGACTCGGCGACCGCGCCCAGCCCGCCGTGCCGCTGGGCAGCATGGAGCCGGTGCTCGACGCCGTCACCTCGAACGGCTGGCTCCGGGACATCGACCAGCCCCACGCCATGGCGACAGATCCGATGTTCACCACGTGCGTGAGCCTCGGTGAGGTGCCGCCGCTCATCCAGGATGGTGACCCGCGTGCTCTGACTCTGGCGGCCGACGAGGCGGGCCCGGCCGGGTGGCAGGCGTGGGCTGAACCTGCTCTCGGGGCACCGTACTTGTGGGCGGCGTCGTTCTCCGCCAGCGCGCCGCAGGATCTCGTCGCCGCCTTCGCCGCCTCCCTCAGCTCCACCACCCCGGTCCTGCGCCGGGTGCTGCCCGAAAGCACCCGCGACCGGCTGCTGCTCGCACCGGCGAGCTGACGGTCGGCAGTTCCTCCTCGGCCTGACGTGCGAAGCCCGGCCCCACCTCTGGGAGGGGGCCGGGCTTCGCCCGTTTCTGCTCGCGCGCCGCATACGAGCTG
>NZ_JAAPBF010000071.1 GCF_022695985.1 Streptomyces sp. NP-1717
AAGGTGCCGCGGGCCACGAGGTGCGGATGGGCGGGGGCCTCGCGCAGCGACAGGACGGGCGCCACGCAGGCGTCGGAGTCCTCGAAGACCGCCGTCCACTCGGCGCGGGTCTTCTCCTTGAACCGGGTGCTCACGGCGGCCTTCAACTCGTCCCAGCGGGCGAAGTCCTTGCGGGCGGGGACGTCGTCCTTGATGCCGAGCAGTTCGATGAACTCGTTGTAGAACCGCTGCTCCAGCGCGCCGACGGCCATGTACTCGCCGTCGGCGGTCTCGTAGTTGCCGTAGAAGGGCGCGCCGCCGTCCAGCAGGTTCGCGCCGCGCCTGTCCTGCCAGCCGCCGGCGGCCGACATCGCGTGGATCATCGTGGTCAGATGGGCGGCGCCGTCGACGATCGCCGCGTCCACGACCTGGCCGGTGCCGCCGGGTGTGCGGGCGTGCTGGAGGGCGGCGAGGATCCCGATGACGAGGTAGAGCGAGCCGCCCGCGTAGTCACCGACGAGGTTGGCGGGGACGGTGGGCGGCCGGCCGGCGTCGCCGAACATGGAGAGGGTGCCCGCGACGGCGATGTAGTCGATGTCGTGCCCGGCGCGCTGCGCGAGCGGGCCGTCCTGGCCCCAGCCGGTCATCCGGGCGTACACCAGCCGGGGGTTGCGGGCGAGGCACTGTTCGGGTCCGACGCCGAGGCGTTCGGCGACGCCCGGCCGGTAGCCCTCGATGAGGACGTCGGCGCGTTCGGCGAGGTCGAGGAGCTGGGCGGGTCCGTCGTCGGACTTGAGGTCGAGGAGTACGGAGCGCTTGTTGCGGTTCATCAGGTCGTAGCGCGGGTCGATCCCGAGTCCGGCGCCGCCCGGCCGGTCGACACGTACGACGTCGGCGCCGAGGTCCGCCAGCTGCATGGCGGCGAACGGGCCGGGGCCGATACCGGCCAGCTCGACCACTCGCACCCCGGCCAGCGGGCCGTTCTTTGTCGCCGTCATGGTGAGCTCTCCCAGCGGTGTGACACCAACGATGTAACAGCAATGATGTTAGGAACGCCCACGACGGCGCACAAGCCCCGCCGGGACACTGGGCAAGCAAGCGCTTGTTCCGGCGTATGCCCTCTTTGATGGTCGCAGACTTCCGCGCGATCGCCGCCCCGCGCGACACCCATGGCGTCCGATGCTGGTCACCCGCCCGGCCGCTCCACCGCCACAGGCGCTAGCCTCGGCCCCCGACAACGCACGGACAGGGCACGGAACGGCACGGACAACGGCACCGACCACCGCACCGGCGACGGCGCGGCTCGAACGGCGGAGACTCGATGAACAGGCAGAACGGGGCAGAACGCCCGTACCACGTGGTGCTCTTCGGGGCGACCGGCTTCGTCGGAACGCTCACGGCCGAGTATCTCGCCCTCAGCGCCCCCGACGACTGCCGGTGGGCGATAGCCGGCCGCGACCGCGCCAAGCTGGAGAAGCTGCGGACCAGGCTGGCCCGGCTCTCCCCGCGCTGTGCGGAGCTGCCCGTACTGGTCGCCGACTCCGGGGACCCGGCGTCGCTGCGGGCGCTCGCCGAGTCGACCCGGGTGCTGGCCACGACCGTCGGCCCCTACGTCTGGCACGGCGAGAACCTGGTCGCCGCCTGCGCCGAGGCCGGGACGGACTACGCGGATCTCTGCGGCGAGCCGGAGTTCGTCGACCGGATGTACGTGGCGTACGAGGACCGGGCACGGCAGACGGGGGCGCGGCTGGTGCACGCCTGCGGGTTCGACTCCGTACCGCACGATCTGGGCGCGTACTTCACGGTCCGGCAGCTGCCCGCGGACGTGCCGCTGCGCATCGACGGTTTCGTCCGCACCAACGCGTTCTTCTCCGGCGGGACGCTCGCCTCGGCCCTGAACGCGCTGAGCCGCGGGCGGCAGACCCTGGAGGCGGCGAAGCAGCGGCGGCTGCACGAGCCCCGGCTGGTCGGGCGCCGGGCCGTCGGACCGCTGGGCACGCCGCACTTCAGCAAGGAGACCGGCGCCTGGGCGCTGCCGCTGCCCACGCTCGACGCGCGGGTGGTGGCGCGTTCGGCGGCGGCGGTGCCTCGCTACGGCCCCGACTTCCGCTACCGGCACTTCGCGGCGGTCAAGTCCCTGCCCGTCGCCCTGGGCGGCACGGTCGCGGCGGGCGCGGGCGCCGCGCTGGCGCAGGTGCCCGCGGTGCGGCGGGCGCTGATGAACCGCTACGAGCCGGGCTCCGGGCCCAGCGAGGCGCGCAGGGGCAGCAGTTGGTTCACGGTGCGGTTCGTGGGCGAGGGGGGCGGGCGCCGGGTGTTCACGGAGGTCGCGGGCGGCGATCCGGGCTACGACGAGACGGCGAAGATCCTCGCCGAGGCGGCGCTGAGCCTGGCCTTCGACGATCTGCCGGAGACGTCGGGGCAGGTCACGACGGTCGCCGCGATGGGTGACGCGCTGCTGGATCGGCTGCGGTCGGCGGGGATGACCTTCCGGGTCGCGCACTCGCGCTGACTCCGCGAGAGCGTGGCGGCCCGCCCCCGGCACGGGCCGCCACGCTCGTACAACAGGACAGACCGGAGCGCCGCGGGAAACTCATCGCTGGGCGCCGGATCAATTCGCGCGCGTGCCGTCCGCGGCGCCGCCGTCAACCGCGCCGTCCACGGCGTCGCGCAGCACCTGGCGGCAGAGAGTGTCGGCCTGACGGGTCGTCTCCGGGATACGGAAATCCGGGGCGAGGCGCAGGGTGTGCGCGCAGGCGGTGTCGAGATCGGTCCGGTGCCCGACCGAGACGAAGACGGGCTTCACACCGTCCTGTGTGCGCAGCGCCCTGCCCACCTCCTCGCCGTCGTCGGCGAGGAGCGGCGAGAAGTCGCCGCGCCGGGCGGCGGGTTGCTCGTACGAGAAGGTGAAGGGGTTCTTGGCGACACCGATCACCGGCAGCCCGGTCAGCACCCCGAGGTGGCTGGCGAGTCCGAACCGGCGGGGATGGGCGCGGCCGTAGCCGTCGCAGACGACCAGTCCAGGGTCCGACGTCAGGGCGTCCAGCGCGGCGAGGACGGTCGGGATCTCGCGGAAGGCGAGCAGCCCCGGCACGTAGGGGAAGGCGACCCGCCCGACGGCGGTCGCCCGGTCCACGACGGCGAGGGTGGCCGCGTCGAGGACGACCGCGGCGGCGGCGACGATGTCCCGCTCGTCGTCGTACGCGACGTCGACCCCGGTCACCAGCCCGGTCCCGGCGGGCGGCCCGGTCTCGTCGAGTACGACGAGCCGCCGCAACTCGTCCTGAACCGCCCGGGCGTCGGCCTCGTCGGCGGGTGTCCTGATGATCGTCATGGTGCGCCAGCCTAGGGGGTGTCTTGTCGATCAGGCCGGATCCGGGAGCGGGGTCTGGTGCGTGCGATCGCAAGGCGGAGGAGGGAGGCGTGGCGGGAGCCGTGCCTCCCTCCTGCGCTGTCAACGCGGCGAACGTGCGTGCCAGGGACCGCGAGCCCGGCAAGATCGGCAAGACACCCCCTAGGGGTGGGGCCGCAATGGCACACCAGGGTCCGTCCGGTGGCCGGTTCGTTCTCGATCGCCGGACGGGCTTGATGTGCGGCCCGGCCGGACGGACCCGGCCGGACGGCCGGCGTCCACGTCGTTAACCTGGCGATCATGTTCGTACTGGAGCTGACGTACACCGCCCCGCTCGACCGTGTCGACGCGCTCTCGGCGGAGCATCTCGCCTGGGTCGACGCCCACTTCGCGGCGGGGACCTTCATCGCGTCGGGGCGCAAGAGGCCCCGTGACGGGGGCGTGATCCTGGCCGTGGGGGGCGACCGGGCGGCGGTCGAGGCGCTCGTCGCCGGGGATCCCTTCGTGGCAGGCGGGGTGTGCGCGTACCGGAACACGGAGTTCGCCGTGGCCCGTACCGCGCCAGGACTGGCGGAGTACCGCGAGTGAGGGCCGCCGCGGTGCCCCCGACTCACCGGTAGCGAAAACGGTGACGTAGGTCACGCCGTTCTCCGAGCACTCTTCAGCGCGCTGCGTCGTCCTTCCCTGTAGCGGAAGACGCACATCCGCCCGAGCCGTGCGAAGGGGAGCTGGCCTTGTCCACCGTCATCGAGCAGGCCCTGCAAGCCCGGCTGGTCGCCTCGGCGCCGCAGCTGGAGACCGTTCCCGCCACCCTGCGCTACGACGGCGAGGATCCGTTCGCCGTGCGGATGGCCTTCCCGCCCACGGCGACGCTGGAGGGCACGGAGGTGTCCTGGGCGTTCTCCCGGGAGCTGCTGACCGCCGGGATGGACGAACCGGCCGGACTCGGTGACGTACGGGTGCGGCCGTTCGGCTACGACCGTACGGTCCTGGAGTTCCACGCCCCCGAGGGTGTCGCCATGGTGCACGTCCGCACGTCGGAGGTGCGGCGCTTCATCGACCGCTCGCTGGGCGTCGTCCCGGTGGGCCGCGAGCATCTGTATCTCGATCTGGACCACGACGTCGCCGAGTTGCTGCGCGACGCCTGCTGAACCGCGATCCCGTCCGCCGCCCGTCACCCGCTACCCACCACAAAAAACGCGTTGCCCCCTCCCCGGCGCGCTCGTACGGTGTTCAGCGTTCCTGTTGTCACCGAACGGAGTAGGACGTTGCTCTTCTGAGGTCCTGAGACACCGTGCCGCGCGGCTCCCTGCCCGCGCGCACCGCGTGCGACCTCGGCGATCGAGCCGTCCCTTCCCCGGTGCCCTCCGCCGGTGTCTCCCACCGTTGCCCCGCATCCCTTTCGCAGCAGCCAGGAGACCCGTATGTCCACTTCCCCCCAGATCACCTGCTCCGCGCTGTCCTTCGGGTGGCCGGACGGAAGTGCCGTCTTCGACGGCCTCCAACTGGCCGTGGGCCCCGGCAGCACCGGCCTCGTCGGAGTCAACGGCTCAGGGAAATCAACCCTGTTGAAGCTCATCGCCGGTCTGCTCACCCCCACGGGCGGCCGGGCGGACGTGGTGGGCGAGATCGGCTACCTCCCGCAGAACGCCGCGCTCGACACCACGCTGCGCGTCGACCAGGCGCTCGGTATCGCGGGCACCCGCGCCGCGCTGCTCGCCGTCGAGGCGGGCGACGCGAGCGAGGAGAACTTCGCCGCCGTCGGCGACGACTGGGACGTGGAGGAGCGGGCGCGCGCCACGCTCGACCAGCTCGGGCTCGGACATGTCGGCCTCGACCGCACCATCGGCGAGGTGTCCGGCGGCGAGTGCGTCCTGCTGCGGCTGGCGGCCCTGCTGCTGGCCCGGCCCTCGGTGCTGCTGCTCGACGAGCCGACGAACAATCTGGATCTGTACGCGCGCCGGCGGCTGCACGCGGCCGTCGCCGCCTATTCCGGCCTGCTGGTCGTGGTCAGCCACGACCGCGAGCTGCTCGATCTGGTCGACCGGATCGCCGACCTGCGGGATGGCGAGGTCACCTGGTACGGCGGGAACTTCTCCGCGTACGAGGAAGCCCTCGCCGTCGAACAGGACGCCGCGGCGCGGATGGTGCGGGTCGCCGAGGGCGACGTGCAGCGGCAGAAGCGCGAACTGGCCGACGCACAGGTCAAGTTGGCCCGACGCAAGCGCTACGGACAGAAGATGTGGGACACCAAGCGTGAGCCGAAGGCCATCATGGCCCAGCGCAAGCGCCAGGCGCAGGTGTCGGCGGGCAAGCACCGCATCATGCACACCGCGAAGCTCGCGGAGGCGCGGGAGCGGCTCGACGAGGCGGTGGAGGCGGTGCGCGACGACGAGATCCGGATCGAGCTGCCGGCCACGGTGGTCCACGCCGGTGTCGGCGTGCTGCGGCTGCGCGAGCTGGAGCTGCGGTACGGGGCACGGGCGGCGGGTGAGTTCGCGATCCACGGCCCGGAGCGGGTCGCGCTGGTGGGACGCAACGGCGCGGGCAAGACGACGCTGCTGCGGACGGTCGCCGGGGAGCTGGCCCCGGTCTCCGGCGAGGCCGAGACGCTGGTGCCGACGCGCTTCCTGCCGCAGCGGCTCGATGTCCTGGACGACGCGCTGAGCGTGGCGGAGAACGTCGCGCGGTTCGCGCCCGGCGCGACGGACAACGAGATCCGGGCGCGGCTCGCCCGCTTCCTGTTCCGGGGCGCGCGGGCGAACCAGCCGGCCGGGAACCTGTCGGGCGGGGAGCGGTTCCGCGCCTCGCTCGCCGCCCTGCTGCTCGCCGAGCCCGCGCCCCGGCTGCTGATGCTGGACGAGCCGACGAACAGTCTCGACCTGGCGAGCGTGCGCGCGCTCACGGCCGCGCTCGGGTCGTACCGGGGCGCGCTGGTCGTGGCGAGCCACGACGTGCCGTTCCTGGAGTCGATCGGCGTCACCCGGTGGCTGCTGCTCGACGGCGAGCTTCGCGACACCACCGAGGAGGAGGTACGGGCAGGTCAGACCTCCTGAGGATCTCTTCGGGAAACCGGACAGGAGCTGTCTGGTTTCCCGATTAGGTTCGGGCGCATGCCACAGAACATCACCATCGTGGGCGCCCGTGAGAACAACCTCAGGAACGTCTCGCTGACCATCCCGAAGGACCGGATCACCGTCTTCACCGGCGTCTCCGGCTCCGGCAAGTCCTCCATCGTCTTCGACACCATCGCCGTGGAGTCACGGCGACAGCTCAACGAGACCTTCACGGCGTACATCAGGAACCGGCTGCCCAAGTACGAGCGACCGCACGTCGAGGCGATCGACGATCTGTCGGTGGCCATCGTCATCGACCAGAAGCCGGTCGGCGGCAACGTCCGCTCCACCGTCGGCACGATGACCGACATCTACTCGGTGATCCGGGTGCTGTTCTCGCGGTACGGCACGCCGAGCGCGGGGGCGGCCACCGCGTACTCCTTCAACGACCCGTCCGGCATGTGCCCGGAGTGCGACGGCGTGGGCCGGGTCGTGCGGCTCGACCTCGACCTCGCGTTCGACTGGTCGAAGTCCCTGAACGAGGGCGCGCTGCTGCTGCCGGGCCTGACGGTCGGCGGCTGGGAGTGGAAACTGTACGCCGGATCCGGGCACTTCGACCCGGACAAACCGCTCGACCAGTACACCCCCGAGGAGCATCAACTACTCCTGTACGGCGGTGACTTCACCGTCAAGGTGGAGATGAAGACGGGATCGGCCGACATGCGGTTCGAGGGCGTCGTGGGCCGGTTCACCCGGCTGTTCCTCAAGCGCGACACGGCCGGCATGTCCGAGAAGCGCAAGGAGGCCGCGAGCCGCTTCACCGCGGAGCGGGTGTGCGACGCGTGCGGCGGGGCCCGGCTGAACCAGGCCGCGCTGGCCACGCGCATCGACGGCCTGTCCATCGCCGACTTCACACGGATGGAGGTCGCCGACCTGGCCGAGGTGATGGCCCGGATCGACGACCCGGTGGCGACGCCGATCGCCGCCGCCGCGCGCGCCCGGCTGGACCGGCTGGTGGGGATCGGGCTCGGCTATCTGAGCCTGGACCGGGAGACGACGACGCTCTCCGGCGGTGAGGGCCAGCGGCTCAAGATGGTGCGCCATCTGGGGAGTTCGCTGACGGGGCTGACGTTCATCTTCGACGAGCCGAGCGTGGGCCTGCACCCGCGTGACGTGGGACGGCTGAACGATCTGCTGCGGCGGCTGCGCGACAAGGGCAACACGGTGCTGGTGGTGGAGCACGACCCCGATGTGGTGGCGATCGCGGACCATGTCGTGGACATGGGGCCGCGCGCGGGCGCGGACGGCGGGCAGGTGGTGTTCGAGGGCACGGTGGAGCGGCTGCGGGAGGCCGGCACGCTCACCGGGCGGCATCTGGTGAGCCGTACCGCCATGAAGGAGCGCTTCCGCTCCCCCACCGGCCAACTGCCGGTGCTGGGCGCTTCGTTGCACAACCTGAAGGGCGTCGACGTACAGTTCCCGACCGGGGTGCTGACGGCGGTGACCGGTGTCGCGGGGTCGGGCAAGTCGACGCTGGTCTCCGAGGTCTTCACGGCCGCCCACCCGGACGCGATCGTCATCGACCAGAGCGCGATCACGGCCTCGTCGCGGTCCACCCCGGCGTCGTACATCGGCGTCATGGACACCGTCCGCAAGGTGTACGCGAAGGTCAACCGCGTCCAGCCGGGACTCTTCAGCTTCAACTCCGCGGGGGCCTGCCCGGAGTGCGCCGGTCGCGGGATCATCTACACCGATCTGGCGTTCATGGATCCGGTGACGACCGTCTGTCAGGTCTGCGAGGGCCGGCGGTTCAACGACGAGGTGCTCGCGCTCAAGGTGGGCGGCAAGTCGATCGTCGACGTGCTGGACATGACGGCCGCTCAGGCGATCCCGTTCTTCGAGGAGTTCAGCGGTGACAAGGCGCTGCTGCGCAAGCTGCGGACCCTGAACGACGTGGGCCTGACGTATCTGACGCTCGGTCAGCCGCTCAGTTCGCTGTCGGGCGGCGAGCGGCAGCGCATCAAGCTGGCGACCCAACTGCACCGTACGGGCAGCGTGTACGTCCTGGACGAGCCGACCACCGGACTGCACATGGCGGACGTGGGCACCCTGCTGGCACTGCTCGACCGGCTGGTGGACGCGGGGAACTCGGTGATCTGCGTCGAGCACAACATGGATGTGGTCAAGCGGGCCGACTGGGTGATCGATCTGGGCCCGGACGGCGGGAAGCACGGCGGCGAGATCGTCTTCGAGGGCACACCGGGCGAACTGCTGCGCCACCCGGAGTCGTTCACGGCGCAGTACCTCCGGCGGGAGCTGGGCCTGCCGGACCCGTCCGGCGACTGAGGACGAACCCGTTGCCGGGCGGACCCCGCCCGGCCTGACGCGGTCGTCGCCGCCCCCGTCGGGGGCGGCGACGGCCGTCTCACCGAGGGCCCGGTGACGCGTCCGGAACGCACTCGGGCGGACGACTGCCCGGACACCGTCCTCGTCGAGGACACGGTGGTGGTGTTCCGCGACGTCGCGCCGGCCGGGGACGGCGGCCGTGGAGGAGGCGCCGACCGCTCGCCGCCCGGCCGAGCGGGCACGGAGGCCGGGCACGCCGGACGGCGGTGTCCGCCGGGCCGGCGACACGGCGGGCGAACGGACGAAGGAGGTGCGCGCCGCGTTCGAGCCGCCGGCCTCTTCCCGCGCTTTTCGGCCCTACCCGAGGAGGCGGGATCGCACGGCGGCGGGAAGCCGCTGATGGCGGCGAACGCGCCGCGCGGCGCCGAGCCGTTGGCGGATCGCGGCTCCGCGCCCGTTCCCGTCGACATCCGCGGGTTCGAAAGCCTCGAAAGGCACGTGACCTGCCTCTCCGTACGGCCGCGTGACCTGCGGGCATAACCGCATGTAGGCGGGCATCGTGTATCCGGGCTTGGCTCTCCCCTTATCGCACCCTTAACCTACGGTCACGTAACCTACGAACCCGTAGGTACTACTCCCGTCCCCAGGAGCATCCGTGACACTCACCTCTCCCCATCTCGGCAGTTCGGAGGCGTGGACCGACGCCCGCTTGCTGTACGCGCTGGAAGAGGTGGTGGAGAAAGAACTCAACCGCCATCTCAAGGTCGCCAAGGACTGGATGCCGCACGAGTACGTGCCCTGGTCCGACGCGCGCAACTTCCCCGGGTTCTTCGAGGACGGCACGGCCTGGGAGCCGGAGCAGTCCAAGGTGACCGACATCGGCAAGATCGCCCTCGTGGTGAACCTGCTGACCGAGGACAACCTCCCCAGCTACCACCACGAGATCGCCAGCCTCTTCGGCCGCGACGGAGCCTGGGGCACCTGGGTGCACCGCTGGACCGCCGAGGAGGGCCGGCACGGCATCGTGATGCGCGACTACCTGCTCGCCTCGCGCGCCGTCGACCCGGACAAGCTGGAACAGTTCCGTATGGCGCACATGGCGGAGGGCTTCGAGTCGGACAACCGCCACTCGATGCTGCACTCCGTCGCGTACGTCGCCTTCCAGGAGCTGGCGACCCGCGTCTCGCACCGCAACACCGGCCACCAGTCGGGCGACCCCGTCTGCGACCGGATGCTGGCACGTATCGCCACCGACGAGAACCTGCACATGGTCTTCTACCGCAACCTGCTCGGCGCGGCCTTCGAGATCGCACCGGACCTGACCATGCAGGCCGTACGTGACGTGGTCGTGCAGTTCCGGATGCCGGGGCACGGCATGCCCGGCTTCGAGCGCGCCGCCGCGCAGATGGCGATCGGCGAGATCTACAACATGCGCATCCACCACGACGACGTGCTCCAGCCGGTGCTGCGCTATCTGAAGGTGCTCGACATCGACGGACTCGGCCCCGAGGGGCTGAAGGCGCAGGAGGAGCTCGGCCTGTACATGGGCGGGCTCGACTCCGAGGCGAGCAAGTTCGACGAGAAGCTCGCCGCCCGCAAGGCGCGGATGGCCGCGCGCGCGGCGCGCTGACCCGGTCCGGCGCATCCGGGCGTCCGAGCCGGCGCCCGGATGCCGGTACGCCGTGGCTCCGGCCCGCCGGGGGTCACCACGGCTTCATCACGCTTCCCACCAGGGTGTGTCGGCACTGAGGGGGAGCTCCCCACGGGTGTTCGAATCCGGCATCGTACGCTTTGCGTCGTGAAGCCTGTCACCCGTCTCTTCCTCATCGCCGCGCCCGTCGTCGTCGCCGTCGCCGTCGTCTTCGGCGGAGGCGACGACTCCGCTGTACTGGCGGACAACCCGCCGGAGAACACGGCGAGCGCCGCTCCTAACCCCCTCGCCTCCGCCGACGACGGCGAGCGGAAGAAGCTGGAGGAGCGGATCAGGAAGATGCCGCCCGGTCTCGCGGCCCCCGGCAAGAAGGAGATGGCCGCGCAGATCGTCGCGAGCGCGGAGAACTCCACGCTGGACTGGCGCGGCCAGTACGACGCGATCGAGGACCTGGACGACGGCAACGGCTACACGGCCGGGATCATCGGATTCTGCTCGGGCACCAACGACATGCTCCAGCTCGTCGAGGCGTACACCGAGCACCACCCGGACAACCCGCTGGCCTCCTACCTCCCCGCGCTGCGCGAAGTCGACGGCACGGACTCGCACGACGGGCTCGACCCGGGGTTCACCGAGGCCTGGGCGACGGCGGCCGAGGATCCCGCCTTCCGCGAGGCGCAGGACAGCACCCGGGACAAGGTGTACTTCGACCCGGCGGTCCGGCTGGCGAAGATGGACGGCCTGGGCACGCTCGGCCAGTTCATCTACTACGACGCGATGGTGCTGCACGGACCCGGTCTCGAAGCGGGCGGCTTCTACGGCATCCGGCACGCGGCGATGAAGGAGGCGAAGACGGCGGCCGAGGGCGGCTCCGAGAAGAAGTACCTCGACGCCTTCCTCGACGAGAGCCGGCACGTGATCAGGACGAAGGTCACAGAGACCCAGCGGGACACCTCGCGCATCGACACGGCGCAGCGGGTCTTCCTCAAGGAGGGCAACATGGACCTCGCGGCGCCCCTGCGATGGAAGATGTACGGCGAAACGTTCCAGCTTCCCGCATCCTGACCGGTCCGGACCCCCGGTTGTCCGAAGCCGGCCGGATCCCCCTGACCGGACCGGCCGACCGGGTGAACTGGCTGCTGCCTCAGGCGACTTCGGCCGTCCGGGTGCCGGAACCGGCGCGGCGCAGACGCTCGCGCTCCTTCTCCGACAGCCCGCCCCACACCCCGAAGCGCTCGTCGTTGTCCAGGGCGTACTCCAGACACTCCAGCCGCCCCTCGCAGGCACCGCAGAGCTGCTTCGCCTCGCGGGTCGAGGAGCCGGGGGCCGGGAAGAAGAACTCGGGCCCGGTCTGGGCGCACAGGGCGCTCTCCTGCCAGGCGAGCTCGTGCCCCGTGCGCCCGGTGATGCTGGTGAGGGAATTCATGGGATTGATCGGCATGGCACACACGCTGCCTGGTGCCGATAAACATTCGATCAATGACCTGATGGGCAACCGTCGGACGGGCGAAGTTCCCCGCTCACGCGTCCTGGGAGGCGCCCTGCATGAACGCCAGACGCGCGCCGTACGGGTCGCTCACCACGGCGAACCGGCCGACACCCTCGATGTCAGTGGGCTCCTGGACGGTCGTGCCGCCCAGCCGGTCCGAGGCCGCCACGGCAGCATCGCAGTCCCTCGTACCGAAGTACAGGAGCCAGTTCGGCCCCGTCGAGCCGGGAACGGCGTCGGTGGGCACGATGCCCGCGAACATGCCGTCCGAGCCCAGACCCGCGGGGTGGACCATGATGTAGTCGCCCCCGCCCCCCGGCATCGGCATGGTGGTGGTCTCCCAGCCGAACGCGGAGCCGTAGAAGGCGGTGGCGGCGGTCGTGTCCGGTGTGGAGAGCTCGGCCCAGCACAGGGTGCCCGGGACGTCGACCGCCTCCAGGCCGCTGTTCGTGCCCGGCTGCCAGGTGGCGAAGGGCGCTCCGGCAGGGTCGGCGCAGAGCGTCATCCGGCCGAGGTCCTCGACGTCCATCGGCTCGTTGACGACCGTGCCGCCGTTGTCCTTCACGGCCGAGGCGGTGGCATTGGCGTCGGTGGTCTGGAAGTAGAGCGTCCAGGCCGGCGGGGCCTGCTCGGCCGGGAGCTGCATGACCCCGGCGACGGTCTTGCCGTCCAGCTGGAACATGCCGTAGCCGCCGAACTGGGGCCCCGCCGAGACGTGGTTCCAGCCGAGGACGCCTCCGTAGAAGGTCTTCGCGCCCTCGATGTCCGGCGTGGCGAGATCCGCCCAGCTCGGTGAGCCCTGCACGTAACGGGTGGTGAGCATCGTCGCTCCTTCGTGAGGCCCCCCGCGTTGGCCCTCCCGAGTCTGCTACCGATCGGGGTCCCCCGCATGTGTACGGCGGGAGACCGGCCGGGTGGTCCGCTGGGCGGACCACCCGGCGCCGGACCCGCCCGTCAGTGCCCCGTGTGGGTGCCCTGGGCGCTCGCGCCCTGTGCGTCCTTGCCGTCCTTCTTCGCCGCCGTCTTGTGGTGCGGCTCGTACCCGGGGATCGTGCCGTCCGGCTTGGCGATCAGGAAGAGGCCGGCCATGCCGTTGTCGGAGTGGCTCTGCACGTGGCAGTGGTACATCCACGCGCCGGCTCCGACCCCCTCGCCCGCGATGATCTGGAGCCCGAAGGAGTCCGCCGGTCCGGTGATCTTGTTGTCGATGATCCGGCTGGTGTCACCGGGGCCGCCGAGCAGGCCGGTCCTGTTGTCGGCCCAGCGATGACCGTGGATGTGGAACGTGTGGTAGAACTCGCCGTGCGTGATCATGATGACTTCGAGGCGGTCACCCACGGTGGCCTCGAAGTTGGGGCTCTGGGCGCCCGGCAGATTGTTGATCTGCATGTCGTTGAAGACGATCGTGAACTGCTTGTCGGGCAGGATGTCACCCTCCCGGCGGACGACCAGTCCGCCGTAGAGCCCCTGTCTGATGCCGCCCGTGCCGTGGTCCGTGCCGACGACGTGGTCGTGGTAATGCCAGTAGCCCGCGCTGCCCTCGCGGTACGTGCCGTCCGCGCGCTTGCCGGGCTTGTGGGTGCGCCAGGTGTACGTGCGCTTGCCGCCCGGCGGGACGTGACTCTTGTTCATACGGGTGCCGTCGTTGGCGATGTCGTAGTCCACACCGTGCACATGGAGGCTGGCGTCGACGTCCGTGAGGTTGGTGAACTCGATGTGGACGGTGTCGCCCTCGACGATGTCGATCAGCGGGCCGGGGACCGTCGCCTTGCCCTTCTCGAAGCCGTAGCCGATCTTCCCCGTGCCCAACCGCTCGGCCACCATCGTGAGATGGTGCACCTTGCCGCCGGCCGGTGCCCGCTTCGGGCCCTCCGCCGCGGCCATGGGCGCGGGGGCGGCCGAAGCAACGGACAACGATGTCACGCCAGTTGCCGCTACCGCGCCGCCGGCCACCAGACGCCGGTTGAAACTCCTTCTGTCCATCGACATGCCGAACTCCCCACATGCGGTGCTGAGACTTTCGGGACAGAGTGAAGCCCCGGGACGGCCACACGGTAGCTCGGGGATCTTCGTTTATCCACACTCAGGACAAAGTTAGTTCCATTCCGGTGATACCTCTTGGCTCACCGCCCAAAGAGGTCTAGCTTCACGCCTGTTGCTGTGACCAAAGATGGGTGGGTGAACACATGCAGCGCGTACCACATCGCCGGTCAAGATCCCGGCGCGCAATGGCCGCGGCCGTGGTGGCCGGGACGATGGCCGCGTCCCTGCTAGGCGGGAACGCCATGGCGGGTCCGTACCCCGAACCGCCGTCGACAACGTTGTCCCTTCCCTCGCCGCCGGGCGGCAAGGACGTGAAGGTACTCGTCTTCTACGGCTCGACCACCGAGGAATCCCCGATCGTCAACGCCGGGATCGAGGCCATCGAGAAGATCGGCCTCTCCGGCCCCACCGCGCAGCGGTTCAAGACCGAGACCAACGGTGACGGTTCGGTCTTCACCAACGCCACCAAGCTCGGCAAGTACAACGCGGTCGTCTTCCTGACGGGTGGCGGCGACGTACTGGATCCCGAGCAGGAGGCGGGACTCGAAGCCTTCGTCGAAGCCGGCGGAGGCTTCCTCGGCATCCGGGACGCCGCGCGTACCGAGCCCTACTCCGACTGGTTCACCGGACTGATCGGTGCCCGTCCCGCGGCCAGCCCGGACTCCGTCCAGCGCGCGACCGTCGAGGTGGGCGACCGTCAGCACCCCGCCACGAAGAACCTGCCGAAGGAGTGGAAGCGCTCCGACAAGTGGTTCAACTGGGAGAAGAACCCGTCCGGGGACGTGCACACCGTGGCGCGGCTCAGGGAGAGCACCTACAAGCCGGGTGAGGGCGCCAACGGCGCGGACCACCCGATCTCCTGGTGCCGTGACTACGACGGCGGCCGGTCCTTCTACACGGGCATGGGCGCCACGGTCGACTCCTACTCCGAGGCCGACTTCCGCGACCACCTGCGTGGCGCACTCCAATGGACCACGCGCATCTCGCGGGCCGACTGCAAGGCGACGATCAACGCCAACTACGCGGCCGAGCGCGTCACCCAGCCCAACAAGCCGGGCGAGTCGGACCAGATCGGCGAGCCGCACGGCACCGTCGTCGCGCCCGACGGCCGCGTCTTCTACATCGGCCGCGGCGGCGGCGACAACACCCAGCCGGTCGTGACCGACTGGGCGAACCCGGACATCGGCAAGGGCGAGGGCCAGATCCACGTCTACGACCCGAAGACCAAGAAGGTCACCAAGGCCGGCGGCCTGACCATCTTCGGCAACAAGGGCGGCGGCGACGAGCTGGTCAAGAACGAGGAGGGCCTGCTCGGCATCGAGCTGGACCCCGACTTCATGACCAACGGCTGGGTGTATCTGCACTACACACCGCACTCCGAGATCAACCGTGACACCCGCATGGCCGAGCGCCGCGTCTCGCGCTTCACGCTGGACCTCGCGACGAACAAGCTCGACCTCGCGACCGAGAAGACCCTGCTCGCCTGGCCGGTGCAGATCAACAGCTGCTGCCACTCGGGCGGCGGCATGGCCTGGGACTCGAAGGGCAACCTCTACATCGCGACCGGGGACAACAACTCCTCGCAGTTCAGCGAGGGTTACTCGGGCAACAACCCGCAGCCGAACTACAAGGGCGTCTCGTTCGCGGACGCGCGCCGTACGGCCGGTAACACCAACAACCTCAACGGGAAGATCCTGCGGATCCACCCCGAGGACGACGGCACGTACACCCTGCCCGACGGCAACCTCTTCACGGGTGAGGAGACCGCCGAGGGCGGCGACAAGACCCGCGGCGAGATCTATGTGATGGGTGTACGCAACCCGGCACGCATCTCCGTCGACAAGAAGACCGACACGCTGTACGCCGGCTGGGTCGGCCCCGACGCGGGCGCCCCGAGCACCACCTGGGGCCCGGCGAAGTACGACACCTTCGCCGCCATCACCCAGGCGGGCAACCAGGGCTGGCCGTACTGCATGGGCAACAAGCAGCCCTACCGCGACCGCAACCTGCCGGACCCGACGAAGCCGCTGGGCTGGTACAACTGCGACGCGCCGAAGAACGAGTCCCCGAACAACGACGGTCTCGTGAACATCCCGCCGGTCACCGGCAACACCATCTGGTACTCGCCCCAGGGCGGCGCGCCGGACTTCCCGCGTGACGCGAACGGCATCCCGAGCTACAAGTCGGAGGAGGCGACCTACCTCCTCCCGTGGCTCAAGGGCGGCGGCCAGGCGACCATGAACGGCCCGCTCTACCGGTTCGACGCCGCGAAGGCGACCGCCGACAGCTGGCCCTCGTACTGGGACGGCAAGTGGTTCGTGGGCGACTTCTACGACCAGACCCAGCCGCGGCACGCGGTCGAACTCGACCCCAAAACCGCGGGCAAGGGCGGACTGCCCGTGCACGCCGAGTCCCTGAAGAAGATCATTCCGGTCGGTGACAGCGGCATCCGTAACCTCATGGACTGGAAATTCGCTCCGGATGGCTCCCTCTACGTCCTCGACTATGGGCGTGGCTTCTTTACTTCGGACGCGAAGTCGGCACTGTGGCGTGTGACGTACAAGGGCGGCGAGGCCACTCCCGCCGCCGCGGATCTGGCAAGGAAGGCGGCGCAGTGAGACAGGGTGGCGCAGCGAGAAAACGACCTCTGCATCTGTGGACGGCCCTGCTGGGCTCGTTGATGCTGGTGCTGGGGCTGACCTCCACACAGGCATACGGACGCGAAGACAACCGGCGGTCCGCGGCGGACCAGGTACTGACCTGGACCGCGGGCAACTCCACCACGGAGTACCTGACGTTTCCGACGACCGCCGTCGCGGGTCCCGCGACGATCGTCTTCGAGAACAGCAAGGCCACCGGCAACACCACGTCGATGCCGCACACCGTCACGTTCGACACGTCGAATCCCGACTACAACAACGACGTGACGCTCAACCTGATGGCCAGCCCGGACGACGCGCAGGGCGGCAAGCAGACGGCCGAGGTCAACCTGACCCCGGGCACCTACCGGTACTTCTGCACGATACCGGGACACGGCATGATGACCGGCATCCTCACGGTCACCGAGGGCGGCGGTGGTGAGGACACCACCGCGCCCGAGACCGCTGTCAAGCTCGACGGCGATCAGAATGAGGCCGGCGCGTACATAGGCCAGGCGTCGGTGACGCTCTCGGCCACCGACGCCGGATCAGGTGTCGACAAGATCGAATACGCGGTCGGGGCCGACGGCGAATGGCAGCTCTACACCACACCCGTGGTGGTCAACACGGTCGGTGATCACGCCATCAGATACCGGGCGACCGACAAGGCGGGCAACGTGTCCGCCGAGAAGACCGCCGAGTTCGAGGTCGCCTCACCGCCCACGGACGACACCACCGCCCCGGAGACCTCGGCGACGGTGACCGGTGAACAGGACGCCGACGGCGCCTACCTGGACATGGCCACGGTGACCGTGACCGCGTCCGACGCCGGTTCCGGTGTCAACAAGATCGAATACGCGATCGGCGCCGACGGGGCCTGGCAGACCTACGAGGCACCGGTCATGGTCCACGAGGTGGGCACGCACAAGATCCGTTACCGCGCGACCGACAAGGCCGGCAACGCCGCGGCCGAGAAGGCCGTCGACTTCACCGTGGTCACCCCTCCGGCGCAGGACACCACCGCGCCGGTCTCCACGATCGCGGTCACCGGTGACAAGAACTCCGACGGGGCGTTCATCACGAGCGCCACGGCGACCATCAAGGCCACGGACGACGACTCGGGTGTCGAGAAGATCGAGTACTCGCTCGACGGTGGTCCGTACCTCGCGTACACCAAGCCGGTGATCGTCGACGCGGTGGGCTATCACAAGCTCGCGCACCGTGCGACGGACAAGGCGGGCAACACCTCGGCGGCGAAGGAGGTCACGTTCACCATCGCCAAGGGCGGTGGCGTTCCGGCCCCCAACTGCCCTGAGTACGACGTACGTCTGACGGTCATCGTCGGCGCCGTCGACACGGGCGTGCCGAACCGTCTCACCGCCAACCGGTGCACGATCAACGAGCTGATCGAGGACGAGAAGGACTGGTCCTCGCAGGCCCTGTTCCTCAAGCACGTCGAATCGGTGCTGACCAAGCTCAAGACGGCCGGTGTCATCGACCAGCGCGAGTTCACGAAGATCACGCAGGCCGCACGTCAGTCGAAGATCGGCCGGCCGGGTCAGACGACCGGCTACCGCACGCTCTTCGACGGCACGGACGCCACCTTCTCCAAGTGGGCTCAGGTCGGCGGCGGCAAGTTCGCGCTCTCCGCGGACGGTGCGATGACGAGCAGCACCACCGTTCAGGGCATGGGCATGCTGTGGTTCCCGGAGCGGAAGTACGACGACTTCTCGCTGAAGCTCCAGTTCCGCGACGACGCTCCGGGCACGGGCAACGCCAACGGCGGAGTCTTCGTGCGCTTCCCGAACGTCAACGGCCATCCGCTGGAGAGCCGGCCGGAGTGGGTCGCCATCAACTACGGGCACGAGGTCCAGATCCTGGACCGCCCGGACGGCGACATGTACAAGACGGGTTCGATCTACGGCTTCGACCGCGTGGGTCTGGCCGGCGCGGCCGTCACTCCGAAGGGCACCTGGAACGACTACGAGATCAAGGTGGTCGACCAGCACTACACCATCCTGCGCAACGGTGTGGTGATCAACGAGTTCGACAACACCGGCGGCCAGGAGTTCACTCCGCCGCGCGACGGTGACGTGGGTACCGACGGCCGGCGTTACTCGTCCGGCTATGTCGGGCTCCAGGTGCACGGCACGACGGACGTCATCTCGTACCGCGACATCCGGATCAAGCAGCTCTGACGCCTCCGTAGGAGGCTGAGCCGACAGAAGTGCCCCTTCCCTCACGGGAGGGGGCACTTCGCCGTTCCGGCTCTACGAATCCTCCGTGGGAACGTCGCGCGCGCGGCTCGGCTGGACGCGCTTGGGTTCGCCCGGCATCTTCGGATAGTCCGGCGGGTACGGCAGGTCGCCGTGGCCGTGGTCGCGCTCGTCCCGGGCCGCCAGCTCCAGCAGGCCCTCCAGGCTGTACGCCTCGGAGTCCATGTCCGCGTGCGGGTCGCCGAGTTCGGCGAACCGGGTCCGCATCGTCACGATGTCGAAGTCGCGCGGCGCGACGTCGTCCAGCTCGTCCCAGCGCAGGGGCGCGGAGACGGTGGCGTACTGGTTGGGGCGCACGGAGTAGGCCGAGGCGATGGTGCGGTCGCGCGCCGTCTGGTTGTAGTCGACGAAGATCCGCTCGCCGCGTTCCTCCTTCCACCACGCCGTGGTGACCCGGCCCGGCATGCGCCGCTCCAGCTCCCGTCCGACGGCGATGGCGCAGCGCCGTACCTGGGTGAAGGTCCAGCGCGGTTCGATCGGCACGAAGACGTGCAGACCGCGTCCGCCGGAGGTCTTGGGCCTGCCGTGGAGGCCCTGCTCGTCCAGGAGGCCGTGCAGTTCGTGCGCGGCCGCGACGGCGTCCTTGAAGTCGGTGCCCGGCTGCGGGTCCAGGTCGATGCGCAGTTCGTCGGGGTGCTCGGTGTCCCCACGCCGTACGGGCCAGGGGTGGAAGGTCAGCGTGCCGAGGTTCGCCGCCCAGAGCACGGCGGCCGGTTCGGTGGGGCAGATCTCGTCGGCGGTGCGTCCGCTGGGGAAGGCGATGCGGGCGGTGGGGATCCAGTCGGGCAGGTTCTTGGGCGCCCGCTTCTGGTAGAAGGACTCGCCGGCGATGCCCTCGATGTAGCGCTGGAGGGTGGTCGGCCGGTCCCGCAGGGCGCGGGTGATGCCCTCCCCCACCGCGATGTAGTACTGGGCGACGTCCAGCTTGGTGAAGCCCCGTTCGGGAAAGTAGATCTTGTCGGGGCTGGACAGGCGTACGGTCCGCCCGCCGGCCTCCAGCTCCATCGCCGCGCCCTTGCTCGCCATACGCGCCACGGTAGGCCGGGCTCCCCCGGCCCGCATATCGGGCGGACCGGCCTTCTCCCGCGCACAATCGGACGCATGGATCTGCCGGTGATGCCTCCGATGAAACCGATGCTGGCCAAGTCCGTGGCGAGAATCCCGCCCGGTATGCAGTACGAGGCCAAGTGGGACGGCTTCCGTGCGCTGATCCACCGGGACGGCGACGAGGTCGTGATCGGCAGCAGGAACGGCAAGCCGCTGACCCGCTACTTCCCCGAGCTGGTCACCGCCTTCCTGCGCGAGCTGCCCGAGCGGTGCGTGATCGACGGCGAGATCGTGATCGCGTACGAGGGCCGGCTGGACTTCGACCGGCTCAGCGAGCGCATCCATCCGGCGGACTCTCGGGTGCGGACGCTCGCCGAGCGGACCCCGGCGAGTTTCGTCGCCTTCGACCTGCTGGCGCTGGAGGACCGGTCGCTGCTGTCCACCCCGCAGTCGGAGCGCCGCGCCGCGCTCGTCGACGCCCTCGGGGGTGTCTCGGCCCCCGTCCATGTGGCACCGGCCACCACGGACGCGGAGCTGGCCGAGGAGTGGTTCCGGCGCTACGAGGGCGCCGGGCTGGACGGGGTGGTCGCCAAGCCGCTGGATCTGCCGTACCGGCCGGACGTACGCGCGATGTACAAGATCAAGCACGAGCGGACGGCCGACGTGGTGGTGGCCGGATACCGCCTCCACAAGAGCGGCCCGGTCGTCGGCTCCCTGCTGCTCGGCCTGCACGACACGTCCGGGACGCTTCAGCACGTGGGGGTCTGCGCCGCGTTCTCGATGAAGCGCCGGGCGGAGCTGGTGGACGAGCTGGCGCCGCTGGTGATGGATTCCGCGGAGGGGCATCCGTGGGCGGCCTGGGCGCGGGAGTCGGCCCACGAGAGCGCCAGGCTGCCCGGCGCGCCGAGCCGCTGGACGGGCAAGAAGGACCTGTCGTGGATCGCGGTGCGGCCGGAGTCGGTGTGCGAGGTGGCGTACGACCACATGGAGGGCGACCGCTTCCGGCACACGGCGCAGTTCCGCCGGTGGCGCCCGGACCGTACGCCCGGGGAGTGCACGTACGCGCAGTTGGAGGAGCCGGTGCGGTACGACCTCGCGGAGGTGCTGGCGTCGGGCTGATCCCGGCGGAGTCCCGGTACGGTCCCGGCGGGCGGCGCTACTCCACGAAGGTGCCCTCGACATAGACCCACGCGCCGTCGTGCCGCTCGAAGCGGCTGCGTTCGTGGAGCGCGCCCTCCTCACCGCGCCGGGTGTAGCGGGCGCGGAAGGTGACGGTGCCCGTGGTGTGGAAGGCGGTGCCCTCGGTGGTGGCCAGGATCTCCAGGCCCGTCCAGCGCATCGCCGGGTCGAGGTCGACCCTTGAGGGACGGGTGGCGGGGTGCCAACTGGTCAGCAGATAGGGCTCGTTCCCCACCGCGAAGGCGCTGTAGCGGGAGCGCATCAGGCGTTCGGCCGTGGGGGCGGCGGCGGTCGCGGCGTGGAACCGGCCGCAGCACTCGCCGTAGGAGGAGGGCAGTCCGCACAGACAGGGAGAGGCGTCTCGGGAGGCGCGTGGAGTCGCTGCGGCGCGTGTGCGCGGTGAGGTGCGCGTGGGGCGTGTGGGGCGTCGGGCCATCCGCACATTGTGCCCGCCCGCCGAGGGGCTGACGGCCGGGGAGCCGCCGACGGCCGGGAGTGGGCCGGGGAAGGGCTCAGGGCGCCGCTGGGCTGGCGCGGGTGGCGTTCCGCTTGTTGCGGGGCCGCCGGGGCCGTCCCGGCGCTGTGGCCGTGCCTCGTACGGACGACGGTTCGCCCGTACGGGGCACGGTGCCCGGACCCGCCGGGAAACGCCTCGGCGCCGCACACCCCCCGAGAGTGTCGCGGCGCCGAGGCGCTTGCCTGTCCGGACCCCCGCCGATCCGGACCGTGTGAGTCCTGTGTTCCCGTCGTCCCGCGACCGCCCGTTACCGAGGTTCGCGGGCCGTCAGGGCTTGCGGGCCACGCCCACGAAGCCGGGGATCAGCCCGTTGTCCGGTACGAAGACGACCTCGCCCAGCTCCGGGCGCCACTCGGCCACCAGGGAGACCCCGGGGTCGACGAGCTCCAGGCCGTCGAAGAACCGGCCGACCTCGTCGCGCGAACGCAGGGCGAGCGGTACGCCCTTCGCCTTGTAGAGTTCGGCGGCCTTCTCCGAGCCCTCCGGGTCGTAGTCCCCGGTGACGTGGGAGATCACCAGATAGCTGCCGGACGCCAGCGGCTCCAGCAGCTTGCGCACCAGCTCGTGCGCGCCGTCCTCGTCCGGGACGAAGTGGAGCAGGGCGATGAGCGACAGGGCGACCGGCTTGTCGAAGTCCAGGATCTTGCCGGCCTGTTCGACGATCCTGTCGGGTTCGCGCGCGTCGGCCTGGATGTACTCGGTCAGGCCCCCGGGGCTGCTGCGCAGCAGCGCCTCGGCGTGCCGCAGCACGATGGGGTCGTTGTCCGTGTAGACGACGCGCGAGTCTGAGGCGACCTCCTGGGCTATCTGGTGCAGGTTGGGCTCGGTGGGGATGCCGGTACCGATGTCGAGGTACTGGCGCACGCCCGCGGTGTCGCCGAGCCAGCGGGTGGCCCGGTGCATGAACGCCCGGTTGCATTTGGCCATCTCGCGGCCGAGCGGGTTGAGTTCGAGGAGCTGGCGTGCCATCTCCTCGTCGACGGGGTAGTTGTCCTTGCCGCCGAGGAACCAGTCGTACATCCGGGCCGGGTGCGGCCTGCTCGTGTCGATGGGGTCATGCCCGGTCATGTGCACTCCATGAGTCTCAGCGTCTATGGCAGGAACAGTGGCAAGGAACTGGTGGGTTCAGATCCGATCAGTCCTGATCGGTTCGTAACAGGCGGGATCCGGCCGATCCGGGCGTACGGTTCGCGTCATGCCGAGTCGCGTCCGATCACTTCGGTGGCACCGTGCGGTCGGTTCAGGTCAGATCGGGTCAGGTGAGCAGGAAGTCGGCCTGGCCGGACTTGGCGCCTTGAATGAACGCGGCGATCTCACCGTGGGTGTAGATCAGCGCGGGGCCGTCAGGGTCGTTGGACTGGCGCACGGCCACCCTGCCGTCGGCCAGCTTCATGGCCTCGATGCAGTTGCCGCCGTTGCCGCCGCTCCACGGCTTGTGCCAGCCTTCGGCGCCGAGGTCGGTGGCGGGCATGCCGTTGTATATCGGATCCATTCACAGCTCCTTGCGGACATCCTTGAGGATCTCCTTCGTGCGTTGTGCAGTTGCAGCCTGAGCCGCCATGCGGTCCATGACCTCGAGGTGGGTCGCCACCTCGGGACGCGCGTCGAGATAGACGGCGCCGGTCAGGTACTCGCTGTAGATCATGTCGGGCAGTTCGGGCATGGCGAAACGGAAGAGCACGAACGGCCCGTACGTTCCCGGGTGGTGTCCGGAGGAGAACTCCGCTATCTGCAGCGTCACATTGGGCATCTCGGACGCGTCGACGAGCCGGTCGATCTGCTCGCGCATGATCTCGGGCGTTCCGACGGGACGGCGAAGTACCGTCTCGTCCATGATCACCCACAATTTGGGTGCGTCCGACCGCGTGAGCAGCGACTGGCGTCGCATACGCAGTGCCACGTGCCGGTCGATGGCCTCCGGCTGGACCTGTCCCACGGCGCCGGCGTGCATGACCGACAGCGCGTAGCCCTCCGTCTGGAGGAGGCCGGGAACGAAGTGCGGTTCGTACGCCCTGATCAGGGAGGCGGCGCCTTCCAGACTGACGTACATGCTGAACCAGTCCGGCAGGATGTCGTGGAACCGCTGCCACCAGCCCGGCTTGTTGGCCTCCTCGGTCAGCTCGACGAAGGCGTTCGCCTCCTCGTCGCCGACTCCGTAGGCGCGGAGAAGTACCTGCACGTAGGGGACTTTGAGCGTGACCTCGGCGGTCTCCATCCTGCGGACAGTGGCCGACGCCACCCGGAGAAGCTTCGCGGCTTCCTCGCGTTTCAGGCCGGCTCTCTCGCGCAGATCCATCAGGCGTTTGCCGAGTACGACCTGTCCCACGGTCGGGGCAGACCGCGGTTCACTCACTTGGAACCTCCCCATGCACGGTTCCCAGCAGTGTGCCATGCGCTCGCCAGTAAGAACACGGCACTCTGGAAATTTCACAGTGCTACTTGCCAAGTGTCTCGCACGGGTGGAGAGTGGCTCGGTGAACCAGTTCACGCAGTTGTCGTGCTCCGCCCGGAGGTTTCGCACGGTGCTGCTTCCCCACCGTTAGGAATCGGTCGTGGCACCTGGTAACGCGCTCACCCCCCCACTGCTGACCGTGTGCCCTGGCAACGTTGTCCGCCGCTACGGTTTCGCACTGCCCGCCCACGCCGAGTCGGTCTGCCGTGCCAGACAGCTGACCCGGACACGGCTTGACCGGTGGGGCACCAGGGAGGAGACGCTCGAAACGGCGATCCTCATCGTTTCGGAACTGGTCACGAACGCCGTCGTCCACGCGCCCGGTGACCATGTCATCTGCGAACTGCGCGAAGAGAACGGGCGCCTGCGCATAGCCGTCGAGGACCAGGGTTTCGGCCCCACGGGTCCTCAGCTGCACCGGGTCTCCGACGACGAGGGCGGCCGGGGGCTGCTCCTCGTGGACGCCATGAGCGACTGCTGGGGGACGCACGACACATCCGGTTACGGCGCCGGACGTGTCGTCTGGGCGGAACTGCCGCACGAGGTGGGGCAACCATGTTGATGGGTGCGATGCGCCGGTTCGCCCGCGGGCTGCGAGAAGAGCGGAGCGGCTTCGCGCAACTGCCGCTGCCGCCGACCCTGCCGGCCTCGCTCGGCTGTGACGCGGTGGGCGTCCCGGCCAGGCACGGGTTCCGGCTCATGGGCCGGCTCCCCAGTACCGGCTGCGTCTTCGCCGACACCGAGTGGTGGTGGTGGATCGTCCCCGCCGGTTCGGACCTCGAACTCGACTGGCCCCTGCCCGCGCGCTATGTCTCCGGGACCCGGGTCCCGGCCCAGCAGCCCCGGCTGATCCACTGGCCGGACGCCCCCACGCCGTACACCCCGCCGATCCCCTTCTACCTCATGGTCTGTCAGCTCACGGGGACGACGCCTACGTGGGAGGCGCGGCGCCAGGGAGAGATCCCGGTACGGCAGCGCGGCTGAGCGGCCTCCTGAAGAAGGACGGGCGGCTGCCGCCCCTGTCCCGGGACCGGCCGACTGTCCGGATTCCGATCACATAGGCTCGACCGCACCATGAAGAACAACCACACATCACTCGGTCCCAAGGCCGACAAAGAGACGGTGCGCCGACACAATCTGAGCCTGGTGCTGCGCGCGGTGCGGGACGAGGGTGAGGCGACCAGGGCCGGTGTGGCGGCGCGGGTCGGACTGACCCGGGCCGCGGTGTCCTCGCTGGTCGAGCAGTTGCTGGACAGCGGGTTCCTCTCCGAGTCCGGCAAGACGTTCAGCGGCCAGGCCGGGCGGCCCGGCACGGTGCTGAAGGTGACGCGCTCCGGCCCGGCCGGTATCGGCGTCGAGATCAACATCGACTACGTCTCGGTGTGCGTGGTCGATCTGTCGGGCACCGACCGCGTACGCCTCACCGAACACCTCGACAACCGCGGCGCCGCGCCGGCCGAAGTACTCGCCCGTGGCGCCCGGATCGCCGCCCGCACCCTCGACTCGGCCGCCGAGCAGGACCTGTCGCCGGTCGGCGTACAGCTCGCGCTGCCCGGCCTGGTCTCCGGCGGTACGGTCCGGCAGGCGCCGAACCTGGGCTGGAACCGGGTGCCCGCGGAGGAGTTGTTCGCGCAGGCGCTGGCGGAGGCGCGGCCCGCCGTGACGCCGCTGCCGGTGCGCTCGGAGAACGAGGCCAATCTGGCGGCGCTCGCCGAGCTCTGGTTCGGCGGCCTCGGCGGGATCCGCAGCTTCCTCTACCTGTCGGGCGAGATCGGCGTCGGCGGCGCGCTGGTGCTCGACGGTGAACTGCTGCGCGGCGCCAACGGGTTCGCCGGTGAGATCGGCCATGTGGTCGTGGACGCCGACGGGCCGCTGTGCCGGTGCGGTTCACGCGGCTGCCTGGAGCAGTACGCGGGCCAGTCGGCGCTCCTGCGGGGCGCCGGGCTCGACGAGAACGCCGGGGTGCCGGGAGTCGCGGAGCTGGAGGCGCTGGCCAGGGCGGGTGACAAGCGCGCGATCAACGCGATCGGCGAGGCCGGCCGGATGGTGGGCCGGGTCCTGTCGGGCGCGGTGAACCTCTTCGACCCCGACGCGGTGGTGCTCGGCGGGATCTACCGGAGCCTGATGCCGTGGCTGTCGCCGCCCGCCGACGGCGAGTTGACCGATCGGGTGGTCTCCGGACTGTGGCCGCACGACAGCGGCCGGCTACGCGCGTCATCCTCGGCGGGGGACGCGGCCCGGGGCGCGGCGGCCCTGGTGGTCCGCGCGGTGCTGGCGGACCCGGTGGCGTACGCGGACCGCACGAGCGCGTAGCGCGCGGGTTTTCGAGGGGGGCTCGGCTCGGGCCGCGACCGACGCGGGGTGGGGCGTCCGGCAGCCCTCGCCGGGCGCCCCACCCCGAGGTGTACGAAGCGGGCCGGCCGACCTCGGCCGCACGGGACACGCCCCAGGGGGTGTCCGCGAAGTAGCGCCGTCCGCCCGTAGGGCGGGGCTCGCGGCGGCTGGTGCGGTGCATCGCAAGGCGGAGGATCGGGCTCGTACCGGGCCGTACTTGGCCGAGTCCGACAACGCGGCGAGGTGCCGTGCCAGGCGTCGCGGGCCAGGCGGGACTTCGCGGACACCCCCTAGGGGCGGACGGCGCTATTTCCCGGACACGGCCTGGTGCCCCGCTCCCCCTTCGGCACAGCCTCGGTGGTGGCTTCGGCACCCCTGGGTGATGGCGATACCGATGGGCCCGTCGCCGACGGGAATGGTGGTGGTGACGGTGTTGGTCCCGGTGTCGATCACCGAGACCGTGTCGTCCAGCTCGTTGGGGATGTAGGCGCGGTGACCGTCCGGGGTGAAGGCCACGCCCCGGGGCCAGGTGCCGACACGGATGGTGGTGATGACGGTGTTCGTCCTGGTGCTGATCACCGACACGGTGCCGCTGTTGAGGTTGGTGACGTAGACCCGCCGGCCGTCCGGGGTGACGGCCACACCGTTGGGGAGGTCACCGGCGGGGATGGTGGCGGTGACGGCGTTGGTCCTGGTGCTGATCACCGACACGTTGTCGCTGGCGGCGTTGGTGACGTAGACACGCTCACCGTTCGGGGTGACGGCCAGGTTGCCCGGCCCGTCGCCGACACGGATGGTCTTGGTGACGGCGTTCGTCCTGGTACTGATCACCGACACGGTGCCGCCCAGGTCGTTGGCGACGTACACACGCTCACCGTTCGGGGTGACGGCCACACCGAAAGGCCCGTCACCGACGGGAATGGTGGTGGTGACGGCGTTCGTCCTGGTACTGATCACGGACACGGTGTCGGCGGCGAAGTTGGCGACGTACACACGCTCACCGTTCGGGGTGACGGCCACACCGACGGGCCCGTCGCCGACCCGGACGGTCTTGGTGACGGCGTTCGTCCTGGTGTCGATCACCGACACACTGTCGCCGTTGTTGTTGGTGACATAGGCGTGGCGACCGTTCGGGGTGAGGGCCACGCCGAGGGGACGGTCGCCGACGCGGACGGTGGCGGTGACGGTGTTCGTCCTCGTGCTGATCACCGAGACCGTGTCGTCTTCGCCGTTGGCGACATAGGCGTGGGCGGGGCTGTGGTGCGCGGGGTGGTCGTGCGCGGCGGCGGGCGATGCCACGGCGAGTGGGGCCGTCAGGCCCGTGAGCAGCGCCAGGCCCACCCAGGCCCGTACGGTCCTCCCCCATGAGCGCTCACCGCCCTGGCGTCGCCCGTTGATTCTTCGTTCCGGCGTTTGCTGTACCGCGATATCTGACACGAAGACCTCCTGAAGTGACTCGATGCCGACTTGGCGATGGCCGCGGCCACGCCAAGTGCCGGTATCCCCACAAAAGGTCTGATATCGCACGCCTGGGGCTGTATGGACGATCCGAATCCCACCTTCGGCCCCCCGCTCACGGAATCGGGCGCGGGCACCGGCGACACGCCGTACGGCCCGGCCGTGATCGGCCGCGCCAGGCCCGCTCAAGACCGGTGGGACGCCGGTCGGTTGACGGCCGGGGACGGGAAGGGGCGGTGCTTCCGCGCGCACACGCGGGGCGGACCGGCGGTGGGCCGCCCCGCGTGTGCGCTCGTGTCAGGAGCCGGTCGTGTCAGTGCCGGATCAGCGGGCGCCCAGGAGGTGGTCCATGGCGAGCTGGTCGAGGTGTTCGAACGCCATGCCGCGGCTCGCCGCGGACGCCACGTCGAAGTCCTCGTACGCGCTCCGGTCGGCCAGCAGGGCGGCCACCCCGTCGGCGGCGGTCGGCTGCGCCAGCTCGTCCAGACGCGCGGCGCGCAGCGCCTCCTGGACGGCCGGGTCCGCGCGGAACGAGGCGGCGCGCTCCTTGAGTATCAGGTAGTTGCGCATGCAGCCGGCGGCGGAGGCCCACACACCGTCGAAGTCCTCGGTGCGCGGCGGCTTGAAGTCGAAGTGCCGCGAGCCGTCCCAGCCCGCCGACTCCAGCAGGTCCACCAGCCAGAACGCGGCGCGCAGGTCACCGGCGCCGAAGCGCAGGTCCTGGTCGTAGCGGGTGCCGTGCTGGCCGTTGAGGTCGATGTGGAAGAGCTTGCCCGCCCACAGGGCCTGGGCGATGGCGTGCGGGAAGTTCAGTCCGGCCATCTGCTCGTGGCCGGTCTCGGGGTTGACGCCGTACAGCTCGGGGCGCTCCAGGCGCTCGATGAAGGCGAGCGCGTGGCCGACGGTCGGCAGCAGGATGTCGCCGCGCGGCTCGTTCGGCTTGGGCTCGATGGCGAACTTGATGTCGTACCCCTGCGAGACGACGTACTCGCCGAGCAGGTCGAAGCCCTCCTTCATCCGGTCGAGGGCCAGGCGCACGTCCTTGGCACCGCCGGACTCCGCGCCCTCCCGGCCGCCCCAGGCGACGAACTTCCTGGCGCCCAGCTCGGCGGCCAGATCGAGGTTGCGCAGGGTCTTGCGCAGCGCGAAGCGGCGGACGTCGCGGTCGTTCGCCGTGAAGCCGCCGTCCTTGAAGACGGGGTGGGTGAAGAGGTTGGTGGTGACCATCGGCACGACGAGCCCGGTGGTGTCCAGGGCCTGCCGGAAGCGCTTCACGTGCGCCTCGCGCTCGGCGTCGGACGAGCCGAACGGGATCAGGTCGTCGTCGTGGAAGGTCACTCCGTACGCGCCCAGTTCGGCGAGGTGCTGTACGGACTCGGTGGGGTCGAGCGCCGGGCGCGTCGCGTCCCCGAACGGGTCCCTGCCTTGCCAGCCGACCGTCCACAGACCGAAGCTGAACTTGTCCGCGGGGGTGGGAGTGAAACGTTCCGTCATTTCTCTGGCCGCCTTCGATACCTCAGGTCCGGCAGGTGCAGACCTTTTTGTTTCCTGACATGACTAATAATGCACGTCCGGGTGGATACGGAAAAGACCCCGCGTTCGCCCAACCCTGTTCGAGGGGTCGAACGCCCCCTTGGTCCAGGAAGTAACGCCAGCATCTGCCGGATGCACGACAACATCACGTAATTTGTTGGCCTGCGGTCAAAATCCCGCCGCAAGCCCGGAATCAGGAAGAGGTACGAGCGTGCCGCACAGCCAGGTGGTCATCGGCGTCGACAGCTCCACCCAGTCGACCAAGGCGGCGTTCACCGACGCGGCGACCGGACGGCTGCTCGCCGTCGGGCGCGCCCCGCACCGGGTGACCGGGGAGGCCGGGGCGCGGGAGACCGACCCCGAGGTGTGGTGGCAGGCGCTGCGGGAGGCCGTCGCCATGGGCCTGAAGGAGTCCGGCGTTCCGGCGTCCGCCGTCACGGGAATAGCGGTCGCCGGCCAGCAGCACGGCCTGGTGGTGCTCGACGCCGCCGGGAAGCCGCTGCGGCCCGCCCTTCTGTGGAACGACACCCGCTCCGCCCCGCAGGCCGCCGCCCTCACCCGGGCGCTGGGCGGACCCGACGCGTGGACCGCCAGGACCGGATCGGTGCCCGTCGCCTCGATGACGGCGGCGAAGTGGCAGTGGCTCCGCGAGAACGACCCCGCCTCCGCCGACGCGGCGGCTGCCGTCCGGCTCCCCCACGACTTCCTCACCGAACGCCTCGCGGGTACGGCGGCCACGGACCCCGGTGACGCCTCGGGCACCTGCTGGTACTCCACCGCGACCGGGTCCTACGACCCCGAACTGCTCGCGCTCGTCGGCCTCGACGAATCGCTGCTGCCGGCGGTCGCCCCGACCGGGGGCGCCCGTGTCGGCTCGCTCACCGCCTCCGCCGCCGAGTCGCTGGGGCTGCCGGCCGGTATCGCGGTCGCCGCCGGGACCGGCGACAACATGAGCGCGGCCGTCGGTCTCGGGCTCGGCGGCGCCGGGCTGCTGGACCACCCCGTACTGAGCCTCGGTACGTCGGGCACCGTCTTCGCCGCCACCCGCACCAGGCCCGCGTCGGCCGCGCTGTCCGGGTTCGCGGCGGCCGACGGCACGTTCCTGCCGCTCGGCTGCACCCTGAACTGCACACTCGCCGTCGACAAGGTCGCCGAACTGCTGCGCCTGGACCGCGAGGACGTGGCGCCCGGCGGCGAGGCGGTGCTGCTGCCGTACCTCGACGGCGAACGCACCCCCGATCTGCCGACCTCCTCCGGCCTGCTGACGGGCCTGCGGCACGACACGACGCCGCAGCAGTTGCTGGGAGCCGCGTACGAGGGCGCGGCCTACACGGTCCTGCGGGCGCTGGACGAGGTCCTGCGCGCCTGCGGCCTCGACCCGGCGGACCCCGTGGCGGCGAACCGGCCGCTGCGGCTGGTGGGCGGCGGCGCCCAGGGCCGTACGTGGGTGGAGACGGTACGGCGCCTCTCCGGGCGGCCGGTGATCGTGCCGGAGAGCGGCGAGCTGGTCGCCCTGGGCGCGTCGGCGCTGGCGGCGTCGGCCGCCACCGGCGAGGACCCGTTGGCGATCGCCGCCTCATGGAAGACGGGTGACGGTCCCGAACTCCCGCCGGTGGCACGGGACATGGAGACCTGGGAGCGCGTCGGATCGGTACTGGACCGGGCGGCGCCGAGCCTGCTGTCCCAGGGGGGGTCCGTGAAGTAGCGCCGTCCGCCCGCAGGGCGGGGCCCGCGGCGGCTGGTGCGGTGCATCGCAAGGCGGAGTATCGGGCTCGTACCGGGCCGTACTCGGCCGGGTCCGACAACGCGGCGAGGTGCCGTAC
>NZ_JAAPBF010000072.1 GCF_022695985.1 Streptomyces sp. NP-1717
ACCATCACCCTCGAACAGCGGGTCCTCGCCAAGAACGAGGACCTGGCCGCCGCCAACCGCGCCTGGCTCACCGAGCAGGGCATCGTGGCGGTGAACATGATGAGTTCGCCGGGCGCCGGGAAGACCACCCTCCTGGAGCGCACCATCCGGGACCTCGCCGGCCGGCGCCCGGTCTCGGTCGTCGAGGGTGACCAGGAGACGACGCTCGACGCCGACCGGATCAAGCGGGCGGGCAGCACCGCCGTCCAGGTCAACACCGGCGCGGGCTGCCATCTGGACGCGGGGATGATGCGGGACGCGCTCACGACCCTGGCACCGGCGGCCGGATCGCTCGTGCTGGTCGAGAACGTGGGCAATCTGGTCTGCCCCGCCCTCTTCGACCTCGGGGAGCGCAGCAGGGTCGTGATCATCTCGGTCACGGAGGGGGCGGACAAGCCGCTCAAGTACCCCTATATGTTCGCCGCCGCGGATCTGGTGATCGTCAACAAGATCGACCTGCTGCCGTACGTCGACTTCGACGTCGCCCGCTGCGAGGAGTACGCCCGCTCCGTCAACCCGGGCCTGACGATGCTGTCGCTGTCGGCGACCACGGGCGAGGGGATGCACAGCTGGTACGACTGGGTGGCCGAGCGGTACTGAGCCGGGCGGCACCGAGCCGCACTTCGCCCCGCCGAGGAGACGTTCGGAATTCGAATCCGATTGCGAATTCGGGGAGCGGCGGGCGCCCTTCGGTATGTCTGTGAAATCTGACTTTGCATGACGGGGTATTCGCCGTGACCGCGGAGTGACACACGGTACGGTCGTCACAGCTCCGAGTAAGGGGCCCTTCGGTTCGTCAGGTATTTCCGCGGCGATTCCCGCCGCGGAGCGGCGGACCGCGTTTCGCGCCGAGCCCCTGGAAGGAGACGCGTTGAATACGCACCCGCGAGCCCGCCCCGTCACCGGCGCCCGAAGCCGGCCCATGAATCAGCAGACCCTCCTCGGCCTCGCCGCCTTCGTGCAGCTGCACAGAATTCACTACCTGTCCTACGCGCGGGCCAGGCTGCTCGACGAGACCGCGAGCCAGGCGGCGGTCGACGCGACCATCTCGGCCGTCGCCGGCCGGTGGAACGAACTCCTGCGGAACGCGCGCCCCGCGGCGGACGCGTGGCAGCAGTTGCGGGCGCAGATCCAGGCGGCGAGCCGGGACGGGGACGGACGGGACCCGGCCGTCGGGCTGCTGTACCGCGCGCTTCCCCAGGACACCGCGGACACCGCACTGCTGCGGTGGCGGCTGTCCATGACGCCCGAGGCCATAGCCGATCTGATGGGTATCGACATTCCGACGGTGACGGCGTCCCTCCTGACGGCCCGGCGGCAGTTCTCCGACACGGCGCTGAGACAGCTGGAGCACCGTACGTCCCGGCCGTGAGAACCCTGAGTGGTGGTGCGGCCACGGTCCGTCCTCCTAGGATGGTGGCGTATTCCCTGGCGAGATCGGGGCTCGAACCGGGAGGGGTCTTTCCGTTGGCGGACAACAGGCGTGTCGATTTATCCGTTCCGAGCGCGGCGAGGATGTACGACTGGCTGCTGGGCGGCCATTACAACTACGACGTCGACCAAAGAGCGTCCGAGGAGCTCCTGAAGGTCGCGCCGACCACGAAGGAACTGGCGCGGAACAATCGCTGGTTCCTGGAACGTGTCGTCCGTGTCATGGCCGAGGAGCACGGAATTCGGCAGTTCGTCGACTTCGGGTCCGGTCTGCCGACGCAGAACAACGTCCACCAGATCGCACAGGCGGTCGATCCGCGGTCACGAGTCGTCTATGTGGACGACGACCCCGTCGTCCTCGCGCACGGTCAGGCGGTCTTCGACGAGAACGACCGGAGCGTGGTCATCGCGTCGGACATGCTGGAGACCGAGTACATCCTGGAACACGCCGACTTCAAGCGTCTCATCGACCTCGACCAGCCGGTCGGCGTCCTGTTCAACTCCGTGCTGCACTGCATCCCCGACGCCTCCGGGCCCGGCGACCTCGTCACGCGTGTGGTGGACCGCCTGCGCCCCGGCAGCCTCGTGGTGATCTGCCAGCTCGTCAGCGACGACGCCGGACTTCGCCGGCACGTCACGGAGATGATGCTGGAGCAGACGCACGGCCGATGGGGCCGGGTGCGTGAACGGGCCGAGGTGGACCGGTACTTCGACGGCCTGGTGATCCAGCCCCCCGGTCTGGTCGATGTCACGGACTGGCGTCCGGACTCCGAACTCAAGCGACGTCAGCGCAGCATCGAATGGACGGAGTACGGGGGGCTGGCCGAAGTGCCGCCGGACCGGCCCGCCGGCGCTGTACCTAGACCTCGTACCGCTTGATCGCGTCCAGGAGTATGGCCCGGCTGTCGCGCCAGGAGGCGGCGGCCTCGTGGCTGAGGCGTAGCATCAACTCCACACGCCGCTCGACGTCGTCCGGCTTCACGTAGTACGTCGCGTCGTCGTCCCCCTCGACGTACACCATGGCGGGTGGCCCAAGGGGGCCGAAGCGCAGATGGGCCATGGACCCGTGGTTGGACACGACGCTGCTGTCCAGCGGTACGAAGCGGATGGTGACGCCGGGCCGGTCGCTGAACTCCAGGAGTCTGCACAGCTGTTCGGCCATGATCTGCGGGGTGCCGACCCGGCGGAGCAGTACGGACCGGTCCAGCAGGAAGACCGCTCTGGGCGGGTCCGGCTGGTCGAAGAACCGTCGCTGGCGCTCCAGCCGGAGCTGGACGCGCTGTTCGAGCCGGTCGCCCTCGAAGACTCGGAGGCCGTCGCTGATGATCTGCCTCGCGTACGCGGCGCTCTGGAGCAGGCCCGGCACGATCCGTGCCTCGTAGGCGCAGAAGTACACGGCCTCAGACTCCAGCCCGATCAGCCGCTGCATCCACGAGGCCGCGTAGTCCGAGTAGCGGTCGAACCACTCGGGCTCCACCGCGCGGCGGGCGAGGAGGGTGAGATCGGCCCGCTCGGCCGCCGTCGCCCCGTACCGGTCGGCGAGGATGTCGATGTCCCGCGGGTCCGGCGGGCTCTCGGCCCGTTCGAGCCGGCTCACCTTGGAGACGGACGCGTTGATCAGTTTCGCCGACGCGGTCGCGGTGATTCCACGCGCCTCGCGCATTCCGCGCAGTTCCAGGCCGAGCACGATACCGGCGGCGGTCGGATTGAGACGTCGCCGGCGAACGGGGCCGGGAGCGTGGCCGAAAAGCGGGAGCGGGGTGTTGTCTGGCGGATGGGACACGCATGCTCCGTTCATGAGTAAGCGTGGCTCATCATGGCACGGCAAAAGCCCGCATGTCCCACCGAACTGGTGCTCAGAAAACGCCAGTTGAACTACAGCGCGTCGAACTCGCCTTTCCTCGCGCCGTCCAGGAAAGCTGCCATCTCGAACGCCTCGAAGATCAGCGCCGGCCCGTCGGGGTCGGTCGAGTTGCGCATCGCCACCTTACCGCCCGGCAGAGCCGCCAGTTCCACGCACTGACCGTTGGCCGTACTCTTCCGGCTCTTGATCCACTCCGCCGTGATGGATCCCGCCGGGACACCGTTTCGATAGCCGTCCATACGCTGCTCCCTCGCTGTTTTCGAACAATCCGAGTTCCCGCCGATTCCCCTCCGGATATCGCCGACGAAAGGGCGAATCCGCAGACGGGAGGTCCGCGTGACCCCGTCGTGCAATTGCATGGGCGGGAACACGGCGATACTAGACCCGGAAATTCGAACAGAACTGTCCCCCTGAAGGGTGATCCGGAAGGAGTGTCGGGCTCGACATCAGCCCGGAGATGGACGTTCGATTGGACCGGCCGTCACACCCTCACCCAGTCAGGAGCTGCCATGACCACCGAGCAGGAAGCAATCGACGCCATCCACCACGCGTTCGGGAACAGCGCGCACGCCGAGGTGAACACGTTCCCCGCGGGCAACGTGTCGATCACCCTCACCAAGGGCGAGCACGCGGCGACGATCGACGGGCACCCGGAGAGCGGCTGGGGCTGGACGGTCGACCCCGCCGACGACGAGGGATTCAGCGGGCACGCGAACACGGCCACCACGCTCGAAGAGGCGATCGCCGACGTACGCGCCGCCCTCATCTGAGCCGGATCGCGACCCGGGCACGCGAGGAACCGACGGGCGGGGACCGCACACGAGTTCTTGTGCGGTGCGCGCCCGTCGGCGCGCGACGGGTACCTTGAGACGGTGACTGTCCAGGCGCGGAAGGCGCGCGGTGACCGCGCGAGGCCCGCGCCGGCGAACTCACGGGCGCGGCGAACGGCTTGGGGAGTTCGGCAGCGTGCCGCCGGGGTGCTGTCGGCGCTGCTCCTCGGCGTCGTCACCCTGGTCTCCCCCGCACCGGCGTCGGCGCTCGGCGCGAGCACCACGGCCACGAACACCGGCGCCGCGGCGGCCACCCCCGTCCAGCGGACACTCCCCCAGCAGACCGACCGGCCCGCCCGCGCCGAACGCTCCGAGCGGTCCCGCGATTTCCGGCGGGACTCGCCCCGCGCCGCCCACAGCCACGCGGGCGCGCCGATCCGGGCCGCGTCCACGGGTCTCTGGGCACCCGAGCACACGCGCCAGCAGCACGCGCCCCAGCCCGACACGGGCGTCCTGCCGCTCGCCACGGGACTCCCCCTCCTCCGCGCCGTCGTGGAGTGCGGCGTACGGCCCGGCGTCGGCGCGCCGACGGCCCGGCCCCCGGGACTGCCCGACGTCCGGGGGCCGCCCTCCGGGAGCAGTCGTCCGCACTGTCCCGTCTCCGCGCCGACCCACCGCCCCCGGTAGAGCCGGGCGGGCCCGAAGCAGGCCCGCCTTCCTCGTGGGGGTGGCGCGTTCCGGCGCCCTCCCGGAGGATTCCCATGACTCGCGCCACCACGGTGCGGGCAGTTCTAGCCGTCGCCGTCCTGCTCGTATCGCTCTTCGTCACACTCACCATGAGCCCCAGACTGGGGCTCGATCTGCAAGGCGGTACCCGGCTCGTACTCCAGGCCCGCGACTCCGCGACCGCGACCGCGGACCGGGAGAGCACCGACCGTACGGTCGAGGTCCTGCGACAGCGGATCGACGCGCTGGGGGTCGCGGAGCCGACCGTCACGCGTTCCGGCGAGGACCGTGTCCTCGTCGAACTCCCCGACGTCACCGATCCGCGGAAGGCCGCCGAGGTGCTGGGCCGGACCGCCCAGCTGACCTTCCATCCCGTCAACGGCGCCGCGGACGGCGAAACATCCGAAGAGTCCGATAAGTCCGGGGAGCTGGTCCTCCCCGACGAGAGCGGCGGCCGGCTCAGGCTCGGTGCGCCGGATCTGTCGGGAGCGGGGGTGAAGGACGCTCGCGCGGAGTTCGACGGGCAGCGGGGAGCCGGCTGGTCCGTCTCCCTCGACTTCCGTGACGAGGCGTCCCGCGAGTGGACACGGCTGACCGGGGAGGCCGCCTGCCAACCACCGGGGGACGAGCGGCGCCGGGTCGCGATCGTGCTGGACGGCAAGGTGATCTCCGCGCCACAGGTGAGCCCCTCGGTGGCCTGCGGGGCCGGACTCCCGTCGGGTACGACCCAGATCAGCGGGTCGTTCTCCGCCGACGAGGCCAGGAACCTGGCGCTGCTGATCAAGGGCGGGGCCCTGCCCGTACCGGTCGACGTCGTCGAACAGCGCACCGTGGGCCCGACGCTGGGGGCCGAGGCGATCAGCGCGAGCGCGCGGGCCGCGGTGATCGGCGCGAGCCTCACCGCCCTGTTCATCACCTTCGTGTACCGCCTCTTCGGCGGCCTCGCCGCGCTGGCCCTGGCCGGGTACGCGCTGATCTCGTACGCCGCCCTCGTCGGACTCGGCGTCACGCTGACACTCCCCGGGCTGGCCGGGTTCGTGCTGGCCATCGGTATGGCGGTCGACGCCAACGTACTGGCCTTCGAACGGGCGCGGGAGGAGTACACGGGCCGCTCCGGCGGCGCTCCACGGTCCGGCAGAACCCTGCGGTCCGCGACGGCCGCCGGATTCCGTAACGCCCGCACCGCGGTCATCGACTCCAACGTGACGACACTGATCGCCGCCGGCCTCCTCTTCGCCCTCGGATCGGGACCGGTGAAGGGGTTCGGCGTCACGCTGGGAATCGGCGTACTCGCGTCGATGTTCTCCGCCCTGGTCATCGCGCGGGCACTGACCGACCTGGCGACGCGCTCCCGCTTCGTCGCCGACTTCCCCGGCGTCAACGGAATCGGTCTGCCCGGCCGGGTGCGTACGTACCTGACCCGCCGCGCCCCTGATCTGTTCCGCAGGTCGCGGCGGTGGCTGGTCGTCTCGGCGGCGGTGATGGCCGTCGCGATCCTGGGCGTGGCCCTGCGCGGGGTGAACCTGGGCGTGGAGTTCACCGGCGGGCGGCTCATGGAGTACGCGACGACCCGGCCCGTCGACGTGGAGACCGCTCGTACGGCCCTGGCCGACGCGGGCTTCGCCGACGCCGAGGTCACGACGGCGGGCCGGCAGGAGATCTCGGTACGCACCGGGGACACGGGCGACAGTACCGAGGCCGCCATCCGCGGCGCCCTGAGCGAGGAGGGCGGGACAACGACGAAGCTGCGGGACGACCTGATCGGCCCCAGCCTCGGCGACGAGCTGAGGCGCCACGCGCTGATCGCGCTGGGGATCGCCGTGGGAGTCCAACTCCTCTATCTGGCGGTGCGGTTCAGGTGGTCCTTCGCGGTGGCGTCGGTGACCGCGCTGGTGCACGACGTGGTGATCCTGATCGGGGTCTTCGCGTGGCTGGGCCGTCCCGTCGACGGGATCTTCCTCGCCGCGCTGCTCACCGTCATCGGTTACTCGGTGAACGACTCCGTGGTGGTCTTCGACCGTGTCCGTGAACTGTGGGCGAGGTCGCCCGGCGCCGCCCTGTTGCCGACCGCGCGAACGGCCGTACTGCAGACGGTGCCGAGAACGGTGAACACCGGTATGGGCGCGCTGTTCATCCTCACGGCGCTGGCGGTGCTCGGCGGGGACTCGCTCAGGGACTTCGCGCTGGCCCTGCTCATCGGTATCTGTGTGGGCACGTACTCGTCGGTGTTCACGGCCGTGCCGGTCGCGCTGGCCATGGAGGCGCGCAGCAAGGGAAGTCCGGGAGCACCGCGCGGGCGGCGTGGCGCGGGCCGTACGGGAGCGGTGCCGCGTCGCGGGCGCCGGGCGGACAACGGGGCGCGGGTGTGAGCGCATGACGCGGGCCGGGGGCCCGGGCGTGGGAGACGTACCGTCCCACGCCCGGATCCCCGGCCGTCGTGCGTCGTGCGTCGTGCTTCGTGCGTCGTGCGTCGTGCGTCGTACTTCGGTGCGGTGGTGCGGCGCTTTTCGTTACGGGACGAGCCTCAGCAGCTTGTTCGGGGAGCCGGTCCCGACACCCGTGATGACGTTGGACGTCGCGCCGTTGACCAGCGCCGTGGCGACGGCCGCCGGGGAGGCACCCGGGTGGTTGGTCAGATGGACGGCGGCGGCGCCCGACACGTGCGGGGCGGCGAAGGAGGTGCCGTTGCCGGTGTAGGTGGCGCTGTCCGAGGTGTTCCAGCCGGCGGTGATGCCAGAGCCGGGCGCGAAGATGTCCACGGTGGGGCCGTAGTTGGAGTACGTGGCCCGTGCGTCCGTCCTGGTGGTGGCGCCGACCGTGATCGCGGTCGACACCCGCGCGGGTGAGTAGTTGGACGCGAGCGCGCCCGAATTGCCGGCCGCGATGGAGTACGTGACGCCGGACGCGACGGATCTGCGCACCGCGTCGTCCAGGGTGGTGCTGGGCCCGCCGCCGAGCGAGACGTTGGCGACGGAGGAGGCGACATGGTTGGCGGTGATCCAGTCGACGCCGGCGATGACCCCGGCGGTCGTGCCGGAGCCGTTGTCGCCGAGGACGCGCACGGCGACGATCTTCGCCTTCTTCGCGGCGCCGTAGGTGGTGCCGGCGACGGTCGTGGCGACGTGGGTGCCGTGACCGGCGCCGTCCTGGGCGATGGCGTCGTTGTCGACGAAGTCCCAGCCGTACGAGGCCCGGCCGCTGATCTCCTGATGGCTGATGCGGACGCCGGTGTCGAGTACGTAGACGGTCGCGCCGCCGCCCGCCGAGTCCGGGTAGGTGTAGGTGCCGTTCAGCGGGAGGTTCGGCTGGTCGATACGGTCCAGGCCCCAGGGCGCGTTGGTCTGGGTGGCGGTCGAGTGGACCTTCTGGTCCTGCTCGACGGTCGCGACCGCCGGGTCGGCGGCGAGCCGCCTGGCCTCGGCGCCGCTGAGGGTGGCGGCGTAGCCGTTGAGGGCCGACGTGTAGGTGCGCTTGACCTGGCCCCCGTAGCCCGCTATCAGCTTCTTGCCCTGGGCTGTCGACGCCCTGAGTCCGGCCGCCGGCTTCAGCGTGACGATGTAGCTTCCGGGCACCGCCTCCGCCGCACCGGCGTGCAGAATCCTGCCTTCCGCCGGGGCCGCCTGCGCGGGTGCGGCCAGGCCCGCGCCGAGTACCGCCGCCAGGGTCGCCGCGGTGGTGATCGCCACGGCGGCCCGCCGCTTGGTGTCGCGTACTGCTGCCATCGAGAGGGTCCTCCTCGGACGGTGGCGCGCCGGTCGGACACGCGCCGGTGTGGGGACGGCGTACGGGGTCGTAGGCCGCACCACGACGATGACCTGGGGCGTTCGGGCGGAACAAGCTTTCCCGGACGATGTCATGACCGCGACACAGATCTGACACCCGGTCAATCTGTCGTGACACAGGGGCAATACGCCCGTCGCACGAACATCACCGACGGCCCGGGCGGCGTCGGACACCGGGACCCGGAGGGACAACCGCCGCCGCGAGGTCAGCAGGTCCGGCGGAGGTAGCCGTCGCCGCCGAGCGGCGCGACGCCCAGATCACGGCGGACGATGCTGAGACTGTCGCGCCAGCCCGCGCACGCGGTGGTGAGACCGGTGGACGTGTACTCGATGACGATCACGTCGTCACCGAAGTGCTCGGTGAACGCGTCGCACTCGTCGTACTCCCCGCACTCCTCGACGACGGCGAAGTCGAGCCCCGTGCCGGAACGGAACTCGGCGAGCTCGGCGGTGTTCTTCTGACCGATCGCCAGGCCCTCGGCGTGCGCGTGCTCGGAGAGCAGCGCGACGAAGGCCATCGCGGCGGAGCTGCCGAAGCCGCCCCGGCTCCGCTCGTAGCTGTCGTAGTTGTCCGGCTCCACGGCCTGGTACCCGCTGCTCGCGCAGCCGTCGATCCAGCCGTTGACCCTGGCCGCGATGCGGTCCCGCTTGCCGGGGGTGCTGATGTCGAGGATGGCCTCGTCCCACTCCTCGTCGATGACGACGTCACCGTCCGCGTCACGCAGAAGGAGGTCGGGGGCCCACTCGTCCAGCTCGTCGGGCTGGACCTGGAAGGCGTTGACGTAACAGATGTTGTAGAGCCCGTCCGCCGGGGGATCCTCGCGGTCACGGCTGACCACCTCCACCCCGGCCGGTGGCGTGTACGCGCCGCCGATCTGGTAGTCGAACCCGGCGTTGGCCGGCGGAAGGGGCGCCGCCCCGGCCGGGACGCCCGAGGAGGACGAGGCGAGGAGAGTGGTGATCAAGGCAGCCGAGAGGGCCGCGACCGCGGTGAGGAACCGGCGGGAACGGGCACGGTCGATGCTCACTGTCGAGCTCCGGAGAACTGGAGGGTACGTCCCCGCCTCGGACCCCGGAGGGGTCCTGGCGACTCTGTCCGGGCTCGCGGACCACGGGCCCGTCCACCGGCTAGGCGTACCTCTGGCGCCGTGTGCTCAGCTTGGTCGCTCAGCTCCGGCGTTGCGAGGAGTAAAGCGAGCCGGACCATCGCGTGTCAAAAAACGCCGTTCCCGGTCATAAGCGTCTGGCAGTTCGGGATGAGGAGCGCTATGGTCACCGCGATGACTACCTATTCCGCCGTCAGATTGGGGGACCCGTCCACGCAAGGTGAGTGCTGATGCTCACTGAGACCGTGCACGGGAACTCCCGCTTCTCCTTCTGGCCGCGCGTGCGTCGTTACGCCGTGCCGCCCTCCGTGATCGAGACCGCGACCGCCCGCCGTCATGTCGGCGACTGGGCGGGGGCATGTGCCGCCGCGGGCATCGATGTCGATCTCCATCCACGTGCCGCTGCCCGTACCCACGGGTCGGAGTTCGCGGCCCGGCTCCGCGCCGATCTTCGCCACCTGGCTCCCGACCTGTTGCGCTGGCACATGCCGAGGATCGCTCCCGACGGGCTGCTGCGCCCGGGACTGACCGTCGCTCTGGCCCGTTACGACGTCGCGGGGCGCGACGGTGTGTACCCGGTGCGTCTCGTCGTCCGGACTCCGCCCGCCTGGGCGGACGGCGGTCAGCGGATCAGCCTCGCGCTGTGGGACGGATCGCGCGACGCGGACGGCCCCCGCGGCCGTTCCCACCCGCATCCGCATCCGCATCCCGACCGGCGGTTCCGGCTCGATCTGCACCGTCATCTGTGGGACGCGCGCAGGACGGACGAGCTTCGCGAACGGTCCGGGGCCGGCCGGTCACCGGCCGGCGGCCGTCCCGCGACCGACCCGGACGTGTTGGCGGCGGTTCCCCCGGGACACCCCTGTGCCGTTGACCGCTGGGCGGCCGAGGCGGAGATCCTGCTGCGCGCCGAGGGGCGCTCCACCGGGGCCTTCACCGTACGGTTCGGGGCCGGGCTGCGGCTGGACCTGGAGCTGGTCGCGGACCGGGACGGTGTCGGGCCGCCCGTACCAAGGCTCACGACGGCGTCCGCGTACGGTGTCGCCTCCGCGCTGCCGGTCCTGCCCGACGCGGCGGCCTGGGTGCCCCCCGACCTGGAACTGCTCCGCGCCGGTCTGATCGAGGCCGAACTGCTGCACCCGCTGGTCGCCTCGGCGCTGGTACCGGAGCACACACCGGCCGGGCCGTCCCGCGTCGGGGACCCGGCCGGGCAGGGGCGCCTCGTGGAGTGCCGGGGAGCTCAGCACCGGATCGGCTTGGTCGACGGGGTGCTGGCCCCGCTGGACCACGACCCGGACGAGATCCGGCGGGAGGAGCTGCTGGCCTCGCTGAGCGGTACTCCGCTGCCCTGTCTGCGGGCGATCGACGAGGCGCACCGCACTCCGGACTGTCTGAGCGGGGTCCGCGAACGGCTGGACCACGGCGACGCCGCCGGCGCGCTGGCCGTCGTCGAGGGCCTGTTGGGCCCCGACGCGCTGTTGCGCGGCGGCGCTCTGCGGGACGAGCTGGCGGCCGCCGCGGAACGGCGGATCGCCTACGGGCTGTTCAGGGCGGGAATGGTCGGCCCCGGTCCTCGCTCGGGCCGCAATCTGTACCGGGCTTCCCGTCCCCGGGACCTCCGTTCGCGTCCGCGCCACGGCATCACCCGCTGAACCGAACCACCACCGATCGGCAGGGAATCCCTGTCCCGCCACGCCCACTTCGCCCACCTCCGCGCACCAACGAACCCACAGGTGATGAAACTTGTCCTCACGCACGCCTTTCGCCCCCACCACCGATACGGCCGCCGGCACCGCCGCGGCTCCGGCCGCCCACGGCGCCGGATCGCAGCTCGACGTCGCGGACGAACTGCTCGCCCTGCTGCGCGACACGACCACCGAACCGCGCCCCGACATCCAGCTGGAGGCGCTGACCCTGGCCGTGGCCGCCGATCTGCCCGTACTGCTGTGGGGTGAGCCGGGGATCGGCAAGACCGCCGCGCTGACACAGCTCGCCGAGTCCCTGGACCTGCCGCTGACCACGGTGATCGCCAGCGTCCACGAGCCCTCCGACTTCTCGGGCCTGCCGGTCGTCGGGGACGATCCCGCCGAACAGGGTGTCCCGATGGCCCCGCCGGACTGGGCGGTTCGACTGGTGCGGGCGGGCCGGGGGCTGCTCTTCCTCGACGAACTGTCCACCGCGCCACCGGCTGTTCAGGCCGCGCTCCTGCGTCTCGTACTGGAGCGGCGGATCGGCGCCCTGCGGCTGCCGCCCGAGGTGAGGATCGTGGCCGCGGCCAATCCGCGGGCGTCGGCGGCCGACGGCTGGGAGCTGAGTCCGCCGCTGGCCAACCGCTTCGTCCACCTTCAGTGGATCCATGACCACGAGGTCGTCGTACGCGGCCTCGCCGGGACATGGCCCCGGGCGACGCTGCCACGGCTCGACCCGCGACTCCTCCCGGAATCGGTGGACTTCGCCCGCCGTGCCGTGTGCGGTCTGCTCTCGGCCCGCGCCTCCCTCGTCCACCGGCTGCCGGGCAACGAGGCCCGCCAGGGCGGCCCTTGGCCGTCCCCGCGGAGCTGGGAGATGACGCTGCGTCTGATCGCCTTCGCGACCGCGTCCGGCTCGTCCCGGGAAGTGCTCTCCCTGCTCGTGAGGGGCACCGTGGGGGACGGTCCGGGGCTGGAGCTGCTGGCGAGTCTGGACCGGATGGACCTGCCGGACCCCGAGGAGCTTCTCGCCGATCCGTCGGGTGCCGCGCTGCCCGAGCGGGGGGATCTGCGGCAGGCCGTGCTCGACGGGGTGGTACGGGCGGTACGCGCGCGGCCGGAGAGGGACCGCTGGGACGCGGCGTGGGCGCTGCTGGTCCGGGCGATGGAGACCGGGGCCCCGGACCTGGTGGTCGTGCCCGCGACCACGCTCGCCTCGCTGCGCCGGGAGGACTGGGACGTTCCCGCGTCGATCGACCGGCTCGCCGGAGCGGTGTCCCTCTCCCGGCGGGCCGACCGGGCGGCGGCCCGCGCCGCGGAGATCGCGGGCGCCGGGAACGGCACGGGGGCCGGACGATGACCGCGGACGCGCCGGGGACGGGGGCCCTGGACCGCGACAAGCTCTTCGCCGCCCGGCTGCACGCCGTCCGGGCCCGGCCCTTCATGGCGACGGCGTTGTTCGCCCTGCACGTGGTGGAGTCACGGCGGGTACCGACGATGGCCGTCGACCGGCAGTGGCGGTGCTACGTCTCCCCCGCTTTCGTGGCCCGGACGCCGGTGGAGGAGTTGGCGGGCGTATGGGTGCACGAGGTGTCGCACCTGCTCCGTGACCACCACGGGCGCGGTGACCGGGTCGCGCGGGAGCGCGGGCTGACCGGCCGGGCGGAACGGCTGCGGATGAACATCGCGGCGGACTGCGAGATCAACGACGACGCGTTCGGTGACGGCCTGGTCCGGCCCGAAGGAGCCGTCGAACCCCGGCTGTTGCAGCTGTCCGAGGGGCAGTTGATGGAGGACTACCTGCGGCAGTTCGGGCTCGGGCCGCTGACGGAGAGCATGGCCTGGCTGGACTGCGGCAGTGGCGCCGACGGGCTGGAGCGGGAGTGGGACCTGGGACCCGACGGCGCGGACGGGCTGAGCCCGCAGGAACGGGACGCCGTTCGCTTCCGGGTGGCGCAGGGCATCACCGCCCGGCCGGGGAACACTCCGAAGGGGTGGCGCCGGTGGGCGGAGGAGGCGTTCCATCCGCCGCAGCCCTGGCGGGAGTTGCTGGGGGCGGCGGTCCGCTCGGCGACCTCCGGTTCCGGTGCGGGCGAGGACTACACGTACGGCCGGCCGTCGCGGCGGTCGGCCGGGCTGCCCGGTGTGGTTCTGCCGAGCCTGCGGCGCAGACCGCCCCGGGTCGCGGTGATCATCGACACGTCCGGGTCGGTCAGCGACGACGAACTGGGCAGCGCGCTCCTGGAGGTCGCCGCGATCTCCCGCGCCGTGGGTGGCCGGCGGGACCTGGTCTCCGTGCTGCCGTGCGACGCGGCCGCCCGGCTCGTGCATCCGCTGTGCCGGGCCGCCGGGATCCCCCTGGTGGGCGGAGGCGGTACGGATCTGCGGGCGGGCTTCGCGAAGGTGCTCCGGACGGGACCGCGGCCGGACGTCGTCGTCGTCCTGACGGACGGTCAGACCCCGTGGCCCGAGAGCCGGCCACCGTGCCGGACGGTGGTGGGGCTGTTCGACCGCCGCCGTACGCGGTCGTGGGAGGAGGAGACCGACTACGTACCGGACTCGCCGCCCGCGTGGGCGCGGGTGGTCACCATCGATTCGGCCTCCGCCGCGCGGTGAACGCTCCGGGGCGACGCGACCGGGACCGGCTCAGCGGCGATCCCGTCCGGGAGGACGGTGTCCGGCACGTCGCAAGGCCGTCGCTTCCTCGATCATCCGCTCGGCGAGAGGGATCCGCTGTGCCGGGGGACTTCTCCTGATCAGGGCGCTCATCCGCTGTGCCTCCTCGGTGGTCGGCAGGAACCCCACCAGGAGTACGGGCAACAGGAGCCGCCGGACGAGGAGTTCGCCGGCGGAGGTGACATGTGGCCGGCGCACCACCGAGACGTTGACGCGGACGGCGTGTTCGTTGCCGCGTGGGACACCCGGCCGGTCCGTCTCGATCGCGGCGTAGCGGAAGCCGTGGGCCCGGTCGCAGGCGGGGCAGCCGACCGGGCCACGACCGAGCCTGTCCCCGCAGTCCGCGCAGACGAGCCGGTCGAGTGCGGCGTCCACCACCCGCCAGTCGTGACGGTCGGGTTCGGCCGCCACCATCTCGGCGAGGGCGGTTTCCTGGTCGTCGCCGACGTCCCACCGGCGCAGGAAGCCGGCCCATTCGTCCTCCACGATGCCGTCCACGAGCGCGCGGCAGGCCGTACAGGCGGGCGCCCCGCCGTACTCGGAACCGCCGCACTCCGCACAGGGCCGGGGGGACGCCCCGACCTCGGGTCTCGTCATGCCCGTCTCCTCCCGTGTACGCCGATGGGGCCCTCGGACGAGGATCTCAGGCGGGTCGGTCGGCGCGGACGCCGGTCAGTCGGCGTGGAGGACGGCGAGGCCGGCCTCGCCGTCCTCGAACCGGGCGAGCAGTTCGGCGACCGGCGCCGACCCGTCGTCGTCGACGAGGAGCACCGGCTGCTTCTCCCCGCCCTGTTCGGCAGGGACGAAGCCGGTCACGATCTCACGGCGCACCAGGGGCACCCGGTCGTCGTCCGTGGCGCCGGCCGGGAGGTGGGGCAGGTAAGCGCCTGCGAGGTCGGGGCGGTCGGCCAGTGCGTGCGCGAGCACCTGACCGGACGTCGTGACGACGACCGCCAGACGGTCGCCGGTCCGCTCGTAGCGGGCCGACAGGTCGAACGGCAGGAGGTGGAACACCCCTTCCTCGCCCTCGTGGCCCCGGTCGAGCAGCAGGGAGATCACACGCTCGCCGGGGCTCTCGGAGGTGTGGTCGAGGCCGAGCAGCACCACGGGGTCGTCCGCGTCCAGCAGGGGAACCGTGGTGATCCACATGCGCGCCGATACGTCCATGGGGGCGATTCAAGCGCATGCCACTGACAACCGGCGGCGCGGGTGCCTGCGGGCAGGCGTACCGGCCGGGACACCCTCACCGCCGGCCGACGGCGGCGGGCCGTGCCCACCAGAGCGTGGGGCTGGAGGAAGGAGCGGTCTCAGGCACCGGGCCGCGCCAAGGGAGTGAAGGTGAGCGTGAGGGACGCCCTGTCCGCGTGCAGGCGGTACCGGGGCAGCACACCCGGGCCGCAGGAGGCCGACCCGAGGCCGTTCTGCGCGAGGTCGAGGTTGAGCACGACGGTCCCGCCGGGCTCCAGGTCGGTGGTGTGGGTCGCGGCGTCGAGTTGCTCGGACGTCCAGCGTCGGGCGGTGAAGGCGAAGGCGGGTTCGCCGTCGACCCGCAGGCCCGCCCCGTCGGCGGATGTCAGCCGCAGCCACCGCAGGTCGATGCGGTTTCCGTTCTCCTGGGGGAAGACGTACGGCGTCTGAAGGGCGTCGACGGTGCTGGTGAAGCGGCCGATCCGGGCGGCCTGCCGGCTGTCGGCGTACGCCTCCCCCGGTCCGCGCCCGAACCACTCGGCCCGGCCGAGGGCGCCGGGCAGGGTCATGCGTACCCCGAGCCTGGGCAGTGTGCACGGCCAGGTGCCCTCGGGTTCGATGTCCAGGCGCAGTCGCAGGCTCCGCTCGTCGGCGCTCCAGTGGTGGTCGGCCCGCATCCCGAAGCCGTGACCGGCCGGGGCGACCCTGGTGCGTACGACGAGGGTGTCGCCGAGGAGTTCGACGCCCACGAGCCGGTGCTGCGCCCGGTGCAGCCCCGCGGCCCGCCATCGCGCTTCGTCGGGGTCGCCGGAGCTGCGGTCGTTGTCGGTGGGGGCACGCCACAGATCGAGCCGGGGACCCTCGACGGTGAGATCGCCGAGCGCGGTCAGTCGACCGGTCGCCCGGTCGAACAGGCCGGGCCCCAGGCGCAGTTCCGAGTCCGACACCACCACAGCGGCGCCGGCGGCGGGTGCGGCGGGGGCCGGCTTCGGACCGATGAGGCTCTGGCCCCAGGCGACGACGTGCCCGGCCGGTGCCCATGAGGTGTCGGCGGCGAGAGCGGCCCGTACGGTGAGCCAGCTCTCCGCCCCCGTGGCGGGCAGGTCGGGCAGCGGCAGATCCGTACTGGCGCCGGCGGCGAGTGGCGGCACGGCGAGGGCTCCGCCCGCGACCTCGACGCCCTCCTCCTCCAGCGTCCAGGAAAAGTCGAGATGCGCCGTCGACGCGATGTCGTAGTGGTTGGTGACGCGCAGCGCGCCGTCGGCCGCCGTGATCCGCACCGGTTCGAAGACCTTCGCGAACTCGGCGAGGGCGGGGGACGGCGTGCGGTCGGGGTGGACGACCCCGTCGATCACGAAGTTGCCGTCGTGCAGGGGCTCGCCGAAGTCTCCGCCGTACGCGAAGTGGGCGCGTCCTCCCGCGTCGTGCCGGGCCAGTCCGTGGTCGATCCACTCCCATACGAAGCCGCCCTGGCAGCGCGGGTGGCGCTCGAACAGGTCGCGGTACTCCAGCAGGCCGCCGGGGCCGTTGCCCATCGCATGGCCGAACTCGCAGAGGATGAAGGGCAGTTCGCGGGCCCGCTCAGGTCCCGCGAGGCCCTGTCCGATGCGGTCCACCTCGTCGTGGTCGGCGTACATCCGGCTGTGGACGTCGGTGTAGGAGCAGTCGCTGTCGCCCTCGTAGTGCAGGGGGCGGGTGGGGTCGCGCCGATGGGCCCACTCGGCGGCGGCGGCCAGATTGCGGCCGGTGCCCGCCTCGTTGCCGAGCGACCACAGGACGACCGAGGGGTGGTTCTTGTCCCGCTCGACCATGCGGCGCATCCGGTCCACGAAGGCGTCCGCCCACCGGGGGTCGTCGCTGGGGTTGCCCTCCCAGCCGAGTTCGCAGAAACCGTGCGTCTCCAGGTCGTTCTCGTCGATGACCCACAGGCCGTAGGTGTCGCACAGATCCAGGAACGCGGGGTCGGGCGGGTAGTGGCTGGTGCGGACGGCGTTGACGTTGTGCCGTTTCATGAGTTCGATGTCGGCCACGGCGAACTCGCGGGGCACGACGCGTCCCGACTCGGGGTGGAATTCGTGGCGGTTGACGCCGCGGAAGACGATGCGGCGGCCGTTCACCTTGAGTTGGCCGTCCTCGACGGTGACGGTGCGGAAGCCGATACGTACGGGGACACGTTCGGTGTCGGTGTGGACCTCGCCCTCGTACAGCCGGGGTTCCTCGGCGCTCCACGGCTGTATGTCCGCCAACTCGGCCTGTTCCCCTGCGGGCAGGGCGGTGATCCCGAGTTCGGGGACGCTGAGGCGTACGTCGCTGTCGGCGTCGAGGCGGAGCGTGCCCCGTGCGGTGAGGTGGTCGTAGCCGGCGTCGACCGTGTAGTCCCGGACTCCGCCCGCCGGGCGCGCGAGCAGGGTGACGTCGCGGAAGATGCCGGACAGCCACCACATGTCCTGGTCCTCCAGATAGCTCCCGGCGGACCACTGGTGCACTCGTACGGCGAGGAGATTGCCGCGCCGGCGCAGCAGGGGGCCCACGTCGAACTCCGCGGGGAGCCTGCTGCCCTTGGTCACGCCCAGTTCGGTGCCGTTGAGCCAGACGCGCCCGCAGGAGTCGATGCCGTCGAAGCGCAGGACGGCCGGCTGGTCGGTCCAGTCGTCGGGCAGGTCGAAGACCAGCCGGTGGTCACCTGTCGGGTTGTCGGACGGCACATGGGGCGGGTCGACCGGGAAGGGATAGCGGACGTTGGTGTAGGCGGGACTGCCGTGGCCGTTGAGCTGCCAGTGGCCGGGGACGGGGATGCCGCACCAGTGCCGGTCGTCGAAGTCCTCCCGTTCGATCCCCTCCGGCGCCGCCCGCGCCGTCGGCGAGAGCAGGAACCGCCACTCGCCGTTGAGACTCAGCGCGGGCGCGTCGGAACGGAAGGCGGCACGGGGCGGCGACGAACCGTGGCCGGGGGCGGGGTCTTCGACGTACGAGGAAGGCAAGGGAACCCCTTCGGCCCTGGCGGGCGCACGGAACGACGATCAGCGGCACGATCGCCACCAGCGTGCCCGCCACGACGGCGCGGTAATCGGTGACTGGGCGTCCGTCGAGCCGTGCCGGCGCGAGTCACTGCGCCGGGGCGCACCGGACGGTCCCCGGCGACCGGTCAGCGGGCCAGCAGTTCCAGTGTGTCGATCAGGCGGTTGGAGAAACCCCACTCGTTGTCGTACCAGGCGACCACCTTGATGTGGCGGCCGTCGACGCGGGTGAGGGCCGAGTCGAAGATCGCCGAGGCCGGGTTGCCGGTGATGTCGGACGACACGAGTGCGTCGTCGGAGTATTCGAGGATGCCGGCGAGGGGTCCTTCCGCCGCGGCGCGGTAGGCCGCCAGCACGTCGTCGCGCGACACGTCGCGGGCGACGGTCGTGTTGAGTTCGACGATCGAGCCCACCGGCACCGGTACGCGGATCGAGTCGCCCGACAGTCTGCCGTCGAGGTTCGGCAGCACGAGGCCGATCGCCTTGGCGGCGCCGGTCGTGGTCGGCACGATGTTGACGGCGGCGGCGCGGGCGCGGCGGGCGTCGCGGTGGGGAGCGTCCTGGAGGTTCTGTTCCTGGGTGTAGGCGTGGACGGTCGTCATGAAGCCGTGCTCGATGCCGGCGAGGTCGTCGAGCACCGCGGCCAGGGGCGCGAGGGCGTTGGTCGTGCACGAGGCGTTGGAGACGATCGTGTGCGCGGCCGGGTCGTACGCCTCGGTGTTGACCCCGTACGCGACGGTGGCGTCGGCTCCGGCCGACGGCGCGCTGACGAGCACCTTCCTCGCGCCCGCCGTGAGGTGGGCGCGGGCGGCGTCGGCCGAGGTGAAGCGGCCGGTGGACTCCAGGACGATGTCGACGCCGAGTTCGGCCCACGGGAGGCGCGCCGGGTCGCGCTCCGCGAGCACGGTGATGCGGCGTCCGTCCACGACGAGGGCGTCGTCGTCGGCGGTGACCGGGCGGCCGAGCCGGCCGGCCGTCGTGTCGAAGGCGAGCAGCCGTGCGAGGTCGGCCGGTTGCGTGAGGTCGTTGACGGCCACGATGTCGAGGTCGCTGTCGCGTGCGAGCAGTACGCGCAGCGCGTTGCGTCCGATGCGGCCGAATCCGTTGATGGCGATACGAGTCATGAGTGGTGTCCCTTCGGTTCCCCACCAGGCTCGCGCGCGGCGTGAACGCGTGGCGGCGGCGTGAACGCCATGGTTCGAAAGGATCGTGCCAAACGGCGGGACGGTAGGGCCGCGGGCTACTCGCCCGGGGCGAAGGTCCGCCGGTAGGCGCTCGGCGTGGTGCCGAGGGTTCCCTGGAAGTGTGTCCGCAGGTTCGCGCCGGTGCCGAGACCGACGTCCGCGGCGATCTGCTCGATGCTGCGCTCCGAACGCTCCAGCAGTTCCCGGGCCATGTCGACGCGGGCCCGCATGACCCACTGCATCGGCGTGTACCCGGTGTCCTCGACGAAGCGCCGCGAGAACGTGCGCGGCGACACCGCCGCGTGCCGGGCGAGCGACTTGAGGCTGAGGGGCTCGTCGAGCCGGCGCAGCGCCCACTCGCGGGTGGCGGCGAACCGCTCGCCGAGCGGTTCGGGCACCCGGCGCGGCACGTACTGCGCCTGGCCGCCGCTGCGGTAGGGGGCCGCGACGAGGCGCCGGGCCGCGTGGTTGGACGCGGCCACGCCGAGTTCGGAGCGCAGGATGTGCAGGCACAGGTCGATGCCGGAGGCGGCGCCGGCCGACGTCAGCACGCTGCCCTCGTCGACGAACAGCACGTTCTCGTCGACCCGGACGAGCGGATACCTGGCCGCGAGTGCTCGTGTGTAGTGCCAGTGGGTCGTGGCGCGCCGGCCGTCGAGCAGGCCCGTGGCGGCGAGCGCGAAGGCGCCGGTCGAGATGGCGGCGAGCCGGGCGCCCCCGCGGTGGGCGTCGATCAGCGCCTCGACGACCTCCGGCGGTGGGTCGTCACGGTCGGGAAAGCGGTAGCCGGGGACGAAGACGATGTCGGCCCACGCGAGTGCGTCGAGCCCGTGGGCGACGTGGTACGACAGACCGTCACCACCGGCCACCAGACCGGGGGCCGCACCGCACACCCGTACCTCGTACGGCATGCTCTCGCGGGTCGTGAACACCTGCGCGGGGATGCCCACGTCGAGCGGTTTCGCGCCTTCCAGCACGAGGACGGCGGCGCGATGCGGTCGGGGGGCGGGCACGGGCACAGACTACGGGCCGGGTCAGCCGAGGAAGCTGAGCCGGACCTCGCGCTCCGGGTTGTCGACGTTCGTGTCGACCAGGCAGACGGATTGCCAGGTGCCCAGTTCCAGGCGGCCGGCGATCACCGGGAGGGTCGCGTGGGGCGGGACCAGGGCGGGCAGGACGTGGTCGCGGCCGTGGCCCGGGGAGCCGTGGCGGTGCTGCCAGCGGTCGTCGGCGGGGAGCAGGGTGTGCAGTGCGGCGAGCAGGTCATCGTCGCTGCCCGCGCCCGTCTCGATGACGGCCACCCCGGCCGTGGCGTGCGGGACGAAGACGTGGAGGAGCCCGTCGCGGCCGGGCGCGGTCTCGCGGAGGAACTGTTCGCACAGGTGGGTCAGGTCGGTCACCGCCTCGTCGGTGCCGGTGGGAACGTTCACGATCCTGGTGGTGAAGGCGTCGGACATGGGTCCCATCCTGCCGCGCCCGAGAGGTGTTCGCGTGCGGGATGATCCGGGAACCCACGACTGTTGGTAGAAACGTGAACGACTTCGGGGTGGCAGAGACGGCCGGACCGGCGCAGACCGGCGGGGCACGGGACGTGGACGTCGTGATCATCGGCGCGGGACAGGCGGGTCTGTCGAGCGCCTACCATCTGCGGCGCACCGGGCTGGTGCCCGACCGGGACTTCGTCACCCTCGACCATGCCCCGCGGCCGGGCGGTGCCTGGCAGTTCCGGTGGCCCTCGCTCACGTACGGGAAGATCCACGGGATGCACGCACTGCCGGGCATGGAGTTGACCGGCGCCGACGAGTCGCGGCCGTCGTCCGAGGTCGTCGGGGGCTATTTCACCGCGTACGAGGAGCGGTTCGGCCTGCGGGTGCGCCGGCCCGTGGATGTGACGGCGGTGCGCGAGGGCGACGGCGGACGGCTGCGTGTCGAGACGTCGGACGGTCTCTGGTCGGCGCGGGCGCTGATCAACGCCACGGGCACCTGGGACCGGCCCTTCTGGCCGCGCTATCGGGGGCAGGAGACCTTTCGGGGCCGCCAACTGCACACGGCGGGCTATCCCGGACCCGGCGCGTTCGCCGGGCTGCAGGTGGTCGTCGTCGGTGGCGGGGCTTCCGGGACACAGCATCTGATGGAGATCGCGGACGTGGCCGCGGAGACGACATGGGTCACGCGCCGGCCACCGGTCTTCCGGGAGGGGCCGTTCGGCGAGGAGCAGGGGCGGGAGGCCGTCGCGCTGGTGGAGGAGCGGGTACGGGCGGGGCTCCCGCCGCGCAGTGTGGTGTCGGTGACGGGGCTGCCGGTGAACGAGGCGATCGAACGGGCGCGGGAGCGGGGGGTGCTGGACCGGCTGCCGATGTTCGACCGGATCACCCCGTCCGGTGTGGCCTGGGACGACGGGCGGTACATCGAGGCCGATGTGATCCTCTGGGCCACCGGTTTCCGCCCGGCGATCGACCATCTGGCGCCGCTGCGGCTGCGCGAGCCCGGTGGCGGGATCCGGGTCGAGGACACGCGGGCCGTACGGGACGAGCGCGTCCATCTGGTCGGGTACGGGCCGTCGGCCTCCACGATCGGCGCCAACCGGGCGGGGCGGGCGGCCGTACGCGGGATCCGGGCGCTGCTGGCGCGCGAACCCGTGCTCGTCCCCTGACCGCCGACCGGGCGCTCAGTCTTCCGCGGCGCTTCTGTTGGCGTTGAACTCCGCGACGTTGCGCTGGTGTTCGGCGTAGTCGGCGGTGAAGCGGGTGTCCCCCGCCGCCACGGTCACGAAGTACAGCCAGTCGCCCCGCGGCGGGTTGATCGCCGCGTTCATCGCCTCCTCCCCCGGGTTGCCGATCGGCGTGGGCGGCAGACCCCTGGACTCGTAGGTGTTGTACGGGCTCGCGGTCTTCGTGTCGGAGTGCGTGGTGTCCAACGTGCTGCGGTTCAGCGCGTAGTTGAGGGTCGAGTCCATCTGCAGCGGCATGTCCCTGGCCAGCCGGTTGTGCACGACCCGCGCCACCCGGCCCATGTCGGCGGGTGTGTCGGCCTCGGCCTGCACGATGCTGGCGATCGTCACGGTCTGATAGACGCTCACGCCGTTGCGCCGGGCGCCCGCGGTGACACGGTCGGCGCCGAAGCGCTCCTGCGCGGTGTCGACCATGTAGCCGAGCAGTCCGCCCGGGGTCGCGCCGGCCTCGACCGGATAGGTGGCCGGGAAGAGATATCCCTCGGGGTTGCGCCGGGCGGCGCCGGGGAGTTCGAGCCGGGTCGCGGTCGCCGCCTTCTCGGTGGTGCCGGGCGCGACGTCGAGGACCTCGTCGACCGACGCGTACACCTGGGTGGCCCGCCGCCCCTCGGGGACGAGCAGCGACACCGTCTTCTTCTCCCCGGCGGGTGGCTCTCCGGTCAGCAGCAGCGGCACGAGCACGGCCGTGGCGACGGCCACCACCGCGCCCGCGATCAGAACCAGCCGGCCCCGGCGGGTCAGGCGGGGCCGGTACTTCGAGGGCACGCGCGGGAGTCTGTTCTTCATACCGGCACGCTAACCCGGACAAAGCGCTGATTTCGGCACCTCGAACGGGGTGGTGTGCGAGCCCGGGAGCGGCGGCGCCACCGTGCGCCGGGGACGGTGCGTCCGGCGGCGCGTCAGGCGCTCACGCGTGCGTCCGCCTCCGGGGGCGGCGCCGTCGGCACCGCGCCGTCCCGGCGGACGAGCGCCGCGTACCGCCCGTCGCGGTCGAGCAGCTCCTGGTGCGTGCCGCGCTCGGCGACGCGCCCCGCGTCCAGGACGACGATCTGGTCGGCGTCGCGCACCGTCGAGAGCCGGTGCGCGATGGTGAGGGTCGTACGGCCCTCGGAGAGGGCGTCGATGGCCTGCTGGACCGCGTGTTCGGTACGGGTGTCGAGCGCACTGGTCGCCTCGTCGAGCACGAGGACGGGTGGGTCGCGCAGGATGGTGCGGGCGATCGCGAGGCGCTGCTTCTCGCCTCCGGAGAAGCGGTAGCCGCGCTCGCCGACCAGGGTGTCGTACCCGTCGGGCAGGGAGGCGATGTGGTCGTGGATCTGCGCGGCCCTGGCGGCCGTCTCGATCTCCGCGTCCGTGGCGTCCGGCTTCGCGAAGCGGAGGTTGTCGGCGACCGAGGCGTGAAAGAGATACGTCTCCTGCGACACGACGCCGACCGCGCGGGCGAGGGTCTCGAAGCTCAGGTCGCGTACATCGACCCCGTCGAGCAGCACCCGGCCTCCCGTCACGTCGTACAGGCGCGGCACGAGATAGCTGAGGGTCGACTTGCCCGATCCCGTGGGACCGACGACGGCGAGACTGCCTCCGGCGGGGACGGTCAGGTCGATGCCGTGGAGGGTGTTCCCGTCCTTCTCGTCGTAGCTGAAGTCGACGCCGTCGAAGCGGACTTCGCCCCGGACCGTGTCGAGCGCGACCGGCTTGGCGGGTTCGGTGATGTCGACGGGCAGGTCGAGATATTCGAAGATGCGCTGGAAGAGCGCGAGCGACGTCTGCATCTGCACGCCGGTGGCGAGCAGACTCACGGCGGGGCGGAAGAGTCCCTGCTGGAGGGAGACGAAGGCGACGAGCGTACCGATGGAGACGGCCGTGCCGCCGGACTGGAGGACGAAGCCCGCCGCCCAGTAGATGACGGCGGGCATGGCGGCCATGACGATGCCGATGACGGACATCCGCCACCGCCCCGCCATGTTCGACCGCACTTCCAGGTCGACGAGCCGCTCGGACTCCTCGGCGAAGGACGTGGTGAGCGAGTCGGCGCGCCCCATCGTGCGGCCGAGGAGGATGCCGCTGACCGACAGCGACTCCGTGACCGTGGCGGCCATCGTGGCCATCTGTTTCTGCCGCTGAAGGGTGATCCTCTTGCGCTCGCGGCCGACGCGGCGGCTGATCCACACGAACACCGGCAGCAGGAGCAGCGAGACGACGGTCAGCCGCCAGTCCAGCGCGAGCATCGCGACGACGGTGGCGATGACGGCGGTGAGGTTGGAGACCAGCGAGGTGGCGGTGGAGGTGACCGTCGCCTGCATGCCGCCGATGTCGTTGGCGATCCGGGACTGGACCTCACCGGTGCGGGTGCGGGTGAAGAACGCGAGCGGCATGCGCTGCAACTGCGCGTAGACGGCCGTCCGCAGGTCGTGCATCACGCGCTGGCCGACCGTCGTGGAGATGAGGGTCTGGACGACACCGAAGACGCTGCTGAGGACGGCGGTGAGGATCATGCCGAGGGCGAGCAGGCTGAGCAGCCCGGTGCGGCCCTGCGGGATCGCGGTGTCGAGGATCTCGCGCAGCATGAAGGGCGAGGCGACGGCCACGAGGGACGAGGCACCGACGAGCAGGCCGACGACGGCGAGCCTGCCGCGGTAGGGACGGAAGAGCCGGAAGATACGGCGGAGCTGCGCGGGCGGTTCCGGCAGCGACGGATCCAGGGGCCGGGCCGAGGGCTTCCAGGTCGACAGTTCGGACTTCATGGGCTCCTTCGAGGGATTCGGGAAGTGGGGAAATGACCTTCAGGAGCATAGCTCACTGTTACCTAGCTTCACAATGTACTTGGTCCTGTTATTATTCCCGCATGACCACCCCCGACGCCGACGGCCTGCTGGCCGAACAGCTCCTGAGGTTGACCCGCCGGCTCCACCGCGTCCAGAAGCGCTATCTGGAGCCGATCGGCATCACTCCCGCGCAGTCGCGACTGCTGCGCACGGTCGCCTTCTACGACAGCCCGCCGCGCATGGCGGATCTCGCCGAGCGCCTGGAAGTGGTGCCCCGCGCCGTGACGAGCCTGGTCGACGGTCTGGAGACGAGCGGCTGTGTCCGCCGCGCCCCCGACCCGACCAATCGCCGGGTGATCCGGATCGAGCTCACCGAGACCGGGCGCGGTGTGCTGCGGGCCCTGCGCGACGCGCGCAGGTCGGCCGCCGAGGACATCCTGGCCCCGCTGACGGCGGACCAGCGCGATGTCCTCGGGGTACTGCTGTCGGCGCTGGTGGGCGGGCCGGTCGACGGCGTTCCGGAGCGGCGCTGCTGAGGGGAGTCGCCGGGCGGCTTCCGGCCGTCGCTCCCGCGGAGCGGTCTCCAAGCGCGCCCGGAGGCGCGTGCGAAGGCGCGTCCCGAAGAGTCCAAGGGTCCGATCGAAGAGTCCAAACGGGACCCTTGCGCACCACCAGCCCCAACTACCAAGGTCCTTGCCGAGGTTCCCTTCCGCGCGCACGTCAGCTCCTATGGAGGCTTCATGAACGACGCAGCACCGCAGAACCCCGGCAGTGAGAAGGACGACGACAACGGCGGCTCGGTGAGCCGCCGTTCCGCACTCCGGACGACGGCGGGCGTCGCCGGCGCCGGTCTCGGGCTCACCGCCCTGGGCGGCGGCACGGCCGCGGCCACGCAACCCGCCGCGGCCGCTTCGGCCACCTCGGCGCAAGCCGTCCCCGAGCGCCAGGGCCGCACCATGGCCGGTGTGCCCTTCGAAGGACGCTCGACGGTACGCGTCGGCATCATCGGTCTCGGCAACCGCGGCGGCAGCATGATCGACCTGTTCCTCGCCGTGCCCGGCGTCCGGGTGGTCGCCCTCTGCGACACGGTGCGGGACAAGGCACAGGCAGCCGCGGCCAAGGTCGTCAAGGCCGGGCAGCCGGCGCCCGCCGTCTATACGAAGGACGAGCACGACTACGAACAGCTCTGCGCGCGCGGCGACGTCGACTTCGTCTACGTGGCGACTCCGTGGGACAGCCACTTCGAGATGGCCAAGGCGGCGATGCTGGCCGGCAAGCACGTCGGCGTGGAGTGTCCGGTCGCGATGCGCCTGGACGAGCTGTGGAAGCTGGTCGACCTCTCCGAGCGCACCCGGCGCCACTGCATGCAGCTGGAGAACTGCGCGTACGGCAAGAACGAGATGCGCGTCCTGCGGATGGCGCACGCGGGCCTGTTCGGCGATCTGCTGCACGGCGCGGGCGCGTACAACCACGACCTTCGGGGCCTGATGTTCGACCCGGACTACTACGAAGGCCCCTGGCGCCGGCTGTGGCACACCCGGCTCCGCGGCGACCTCTACCCGAACCACGGCTTCGGGCCCGTCGCCAACTACCTGGACATCAACCGCGGGGACCGCGCCGTCAGCATCACCAGCGTCGGTACACCCGCGCTCGGCCTCGCCCAGTACCGCGAGGAGCACATGCCGCCGGGCGATCCCAGCTGGAAGGAGACGTACGTCAACAGCGACCGGACGATCAGTCTGGTCCGGACGGCCAGGGGCCGGGTCGTCCGGCTGGAGCACGACGTCTCGACGCCGCATCCCTACAGCCGCATCAACAGCCTCGGCGGTACCAGAGGCGTCTTCGAGGACTACCCCGAGCGCATCTACATCGAGCCGGACCACACGAACGACGAGTGGGGCGACTTCGCCGCGTACGCCGAGTGGGACCACTGGCTGTGGAAGGAGCACGCGAATCCGCCGGGCGGGCACGGCGGGATGGACTACATCATGGTCTTCCGGCTGATGCAGTGCGTCCGGCTGGGCCTCGTCCCCGACTTCGACGTGTACGACGCGGCAACCTGGACCGCGCCCGTGCCGCTGAGCCACGCGTCCATCAAGGCGAACGGCGCGCCGCAGCCGATTCCGGACTTCACCCGCGGCGAGTGGAAGAAGTCCCGGCCCGGCACGGACTCCGAGAAGCCGTCGGAGAAACCGGCCGGATAGCGGCCGAACAGCCGCCCCGGGGCCGTCCGAGCGGTCTCGGGCCGCGGCGGGGCCCGGCCGGCGGGAACGCGCCGCCCGGGCCCCGCCGCGTTCACCCGCACGTGGCCGAGAGTCGAATAATCGATTGCCCCGGACCGTCCGCGAAGGACAACCTTGCACGGTTTGGGCCACTCCACGACTCACTGGGACGTCATGCAGATTCGCGATCTTCCGTATCCCGATCCGGGGAAGCCGGATGCCCGGTCGGGCCCGAGCTTCCTGTACTGGCTCGGGCGCAGTCAACTGCGTGGCCAGCTCAAATCGCTCTCCTGGGGGCTGCTGCACCAACTCGGCGTCGCCGGGCTCCCGCTGGGGGCGGGACTCGCCGTACAGGCGGTCGTGGACCGCTCGGGCGGGCGGCTCGCGCTGGCAGGTGCCGTCATCGCGCTCTTCGGTGCCGCGATCACCGTCGGCGACACGATGCTCCACCGTGCGGCGGTCACCAACTGGATCACCGCGGCCTCCCGCGTCCAGCAGTTGCTCTCCCGCAAGACCGCCGAGCTGGGTTCGGCGCTGACCCGCCGGGTCGCGGCCGGTGAGGTCGTCGCCGTCTCGACGGGCGACGTCGAGAAGATCGGCTGGTTCGTCGAGGCGCTGTCACGTTTCCTGGCGGCCGTCGTCGCGGTCGTCGTGGTCTGCGTCGGTCTCGTCCTGTACGTGCCGTCGATCGGCGTCGTGGTGGCCGTCGGGGTGCCCGTACTGGCCCTCGCCGTCCTGCCGCTGCTCCCCCGCGCCACCCGGCGCGCCGACGTCCAGCGCGAGAAGGCCGGCCGGGCCACGGAGCTGGCCGCCGACACGGTGGCGGGGCTGCGTGTCCTGCGCGGCATCGGCGGTGAGGAGCTGTTCCTCACCCGCTACCGGGAGGCGTCGCAGGAGGTCCGCCGGGCGGCCGTCCGCAGTGCCCGTATGTGGGCACTGATCTCGGCCATTCAGGTCTTCCTTCCGGGTGTCCTGATGATCACGGTGGTCTGGTACGGCGCGATCCTCGCGGGAGACGGCCGGATCTCGGTCGGCGAACTGGTGACCGTGTACAGCGCGGTGACCCTGCTGCTCTTCCCGCTCAGGCACTTCGAGGAAATCGCCATGGCCTACTCCTTCTCGCGCCCCTCGGCGACGCGCGCGGCCCGTGTGCTGCGTCTGGAGCGCACCTCCCACGACGGGGAGCGCGGCGGCCTCGACGACTCCCGGCCCACCGGCGACCTCTACGACCCGGCCACCGGTCTGCTCGCCCGCGCGGGACGGCTGACCGCCGTCGTGTGCGGCGACCCCGACGCCGCGGGACGGCTCGCCGAACGGCTGGGCGGGCACGCGACCGAGGAGGAGAAGAGCCCGTCCGTCCTGCTCGGTGAGGTGGCGCTCGACGACCTCCCGCTGGACGCGGCGCGCGCCTCGGTCCTGGTACAGGACAAGGATCCGGTGCTGCTGTCCGGCACGCTCACCGAGCTGCTGGACGTGCCCGCGTCCGGGGACGTACGGCCCCGGGACGCGCTGGACGCCGCGCAGTGCGACGACGTGCTCGCCGCACTCGTGCAGGCGTCGGTGGACGGCAGCGGGGACCCGCTGCGCTCGCGCATCACCGAGCGCGGGCGCTCGCTCTCCGGCGGGCAGCGCCAGCGGCTCGCGCTGGCCCGCTCGCTGGTCGCCGACCCGGAGGTGCTGGTCCTCGACGAGCCGACGTCGGCCGTGGACTCGCACACGGAGGCGCGGATCGCGGAAGGCGTACGGCGGCTGCGGAGCGGCCGTACGACGGTCGTGTTCGCGTCGTCGCCGCTGCTGCTCGACCGCGCGGACACCGTCGTGTTCGTCCACGAGGGGAAGGTCGCGGCCGTCGGCGCGCACCGCGAGCTGCTGCGGGACGACGCGCGCTATCTGGGCGTCGTCACCCGCAGTACGGACGACGAGACGGAGTCCGGCACCGACGCCGGCCGCACCGGCGACGGGACCGACGACGTCACGCACGTACCGACACCGCTCAAGACCCGCGAACAGCTGGAAGAGATCGAGGAATCCGCATGATCGGCGTGGCACCACCGGAGTACGACCCGGCGGCACCGGAGTCGGCCACGACCCTGCCCGTCGCCCGCCCGGCGACCGTACGGACCTATGTCCTGGAGCTGCTGCGGCGCCACCGCAAGGCGTTCGTCCTGCTCGTCGTCGTCAACGCGGTCGCGGTGATCGCCTCCATGACGGGGCCGTATCTGCTCGGCGGCGTCGTCGAGGACCTGTCCGAGGGCGCCAAGGGGGCCCAGGAGCTCCATCTGGAGCGCACGGCCGCCGTCTTCGCCGGCGCGCTGATCCTCCAGACGGTCTTCACGCGGATGATGCGGCTGCGCGCCGCGATGCTCGGTGAGGAGATGCTGGCCGACCTGCGCGAGGACTTCCTCGTCCGGTCGGTACGGCTGCCGCCCGGCGTCCTGGAGCGGGCCGGCACGGGAGATCTGCTGTCCCGGATCACCACCGACATCGACCGGCTGGCCAACGCGATGCGCGAAGCCGTGCCGCAGCTGGCGATCGGCGTCGTGTGGGCGGGCCTGCTGATCGGCGCGCTGGGCGTCACGGCGCCGCCGCTGGCGCTGGCGGTGGTGGTGGCGCTGCCGCTGCTGGTGGCGGGCTGCCGCTGGTACTTCCGGCGGGCGCCGTCGGCGTACCGGTCGGAGGCGGCCGGGTACGCGGCGGTCGCCGCGGTGCTCGCCGAGACGATCGACGCGGGGCGGACCGTGGAGGCGCACCGCCTCGGCCGCCGCCGGGTGGCGCTGTCGGACCGGCGCATCAAGGAGTGGACCTCGTGGGAGCGGTACAACCTCTGGCTGCGGTCGGTGCTCTTCCCCGTCATCAACATCACCCACGTCACGATCTTCCTGGCGACGCTGGTCGGCGGCGGTTTCTTCGTGCTCCAGGGCTGGATCACGGTCGGCCAGCTGACGACCGGCGCGCTGCTCGCGCAGATGCTGGTCGACCCGGTCGGTCTCATCCTGCGCTGGTACGACGAGCTCCAGGTGGCGCAGGTGTCCCTCGCCCGCCTCGTCGGCGTGCGCGAGATCGAGCCGGACGACGGTGACGAGAACGTCGTGCCGCACGGGCGGGACGTCAGCGCCGACCGGGTCGACTTCGGCTACCGCGAGGGCGTCGACGTACTCCACGAGGTGACGCTGGATGTGGCGCCGGGCACCCGGGTGGCCCTCGTCGGACCGTCCGGCGCGGGCAAGTCCACGCTGGGGCGGCTGCTCGCCGGTATCTACGCGCCGCGGACCGGCCGGATCGCGCTGGGCGACGCCGAGCTGTCGCGGATGCCCGCGGAGCGGGTGCGCGGTCATGTCGCCCTGGTCAACCAGGAGCACCACGTCTTCGTCGGCTCGGTGCGGGACAATCTGCGGCTCGCCCGCACGGACGCGGTGGACGCGGAGCTGTGGGCGGCGCTCGGCGCGGTGGACGCGGACGGCTGGGCCCGCGCGCTCGACGACGGGCTGGACACCGAGGTCGGCTCGGGCGCCACGGCGCTGACGCCGGCTCAGGCGCAGCAGATCGCCCTGGCGAGACTGGTGCTGGCGGACCCGCACACGCTGGTCCTGGACGAGGCGACGTCGCTGCTCGACCCGCGCGCGGCCCGTCATCTGGAGCGGTCGCTGGCGAAGGTGCTGGACGGCCGCACGGTCGTGGCCATCGCGCACCGGCTGCACACCGCGCACGACGCGGATGTGATCGCCGTCGTCGAGGAGGGCCGGATCAGCGAGCTGGGCAGCCACGACGAGCTGGTGGCGGCGGACGGCGCGTACGCGGCGCTGTGGCGCTCCTGGCACGGCTGAGGGAGCCACGGGCCTTGGCCGCCGCGGTGCGTGGCGCGGCGGAGGGCCGTGGTGATGGACGGAGCGGCCGTACTCGGTCGGCCGACGACCACGCGGCGAGGCGCCGTAGCAGGTTTCGCGGGCC
>NZ_JAAPBF010000073.1 GCF_022695985.1 Streptomyces sp. NP-1717
GCGGCTCCTCGGGAGCCTTCGGCCGGGCGGGAGCCGACGCCGGGGCGGCCGGGGCCGCGTCGCGCGGGGCGCTCCGTACGCCGAGGCCGGCCGCGCCCAGCAGCAGCACACCGAGCATCATGAACGGCGCGCCCGTGCCCGCGACCCCGGCGACGAGCCCGGCGGACGCGGGGGCGGCGACCTGCCCGAGGCGGTTGCCGGTGAGCCTGAGCGCGAGGGCGGTCGAGCGGGCCTCGGCGGGCGCCGCCCGGACGACGGTCGTCATCGACAGCGGCTGGCCGACGCCGAGACAGAAACCGAGCGCCGCGAGCATCAGCGCCAGTCCCCACACCGGCACGGGCAGCGCGATCCCCGCGCACAGCAGCCCGCCGAGCAGGCAGGACGCGGTGAGCAGGACCGTGCGGCCCACCCGCTGGATCATCGGTGTCATCACCAGCCGGCAGGCGATCGCGGCGGCGGCGCGCAGACTCAGCAGCAGACCGATCGTGGCCGGGGAGATGCCCCGGTCCTCGCCGATGACGGGGAGGTACGCGGTGAGGATGTCCGTCGCCGAGAGCACGGCGAGGCTGACGAGGATGCCGCTGGGGACACCGCGGCTGCGCAGGATGCGCCGTACCGGCACCTTGCCGGACTCGGCCCGCCGGGTCTTGCGGCTCCCGCGTTCGGCCCTGCCCCGCGGCGGGTTCGCCGTGCGGGCGGTCTGCGGTGGCTCCAGCCGCCGCAGCCAGAGGAGGGAGACCGCCGCGACCCCGGCCGAGACGACCAGGGCCAGCGCGCTCGTCCGTCCCATCGCGCCGTCCTGGCCGGAGACCAGCAGTCCGGCGGCGACCGGCCCGACGAGCTGGCCGAGCGAGGCGCCGATGGTGAAGTGGCCGAAGTTGCGGTCCTGGTCGGCCGGCGCGCTGCGGCGGGCGACGATGGACTGCGCGCCGATGACGAAGCAGAGATGGCCGAGGCCCATCACCCCGCTCCAGGCGGCGAGCGCGGCCAGTGAGCCCGCCGTACCGCTGAGGCCGCAGCCCAGGCCGATGAGCGCGGCGCCGACGGCCAGGAGGGGGACGCACCGCCCCCGGTCGGTCCTGCGCCCGAGGGGTACGGCGGCGAACAGCGGCAGCAGCGCGTACACACCCGCGATGACGCCGACCGCGCGCTCGTCGGCGCCGAGTGCGAGGGCCCGGTAGGAGACGGCCGGCCGCGCCATCGACACCGCCGCCTGGGAGAAGGCGAAGGCGATGACGAGACGCAGCAGCCAGCGCCGGTCCCCCGCCGCCATCAGATGGTGCCGAAGAGGATCGCGGCGGCGAGCACGACGAGCGAGGTGAGTACGGCCCACTTGACGGTGAACCTGGTGTGGTCGCCGAATTCGACCTTGGCCATGCCGACGAGGACGTAGACGGCGGGGACGAGCGGGCTCGACATGTGCAGCGGCTGGCCGACGATCGAGGCGCGGGCCACCTCCAGCGGGGAGACACCGTGCGCGGCGCCCGCCTCGGCGAGGACGGGCAGGACGCCGAAGTAGAAGCCGTCGTTCGACATGAAGTAGGTGAGGGGCAGGCTCAGCAGCCCGGTGACGAGTCCCATCTGCGGGCCCATGCCCTCGGGGACGGCGCCCACCAGCCAGTCAGCCATGTGTTCGACCATACCGGTGCCGGTCAGGACGCCGGTGAAGACGGCCGCCGCGAAGACCATGCCGGAGACGTTCAGCACGTTGTCGGCGTGGGCGGCGATCCGGGCCCGCTGGTCGGCCATGGTGGGGAAGTTGACGGTGAGGGCGAGTGCGGCGCCGAGCAGGAAGAGGACCGGGATGGGCATGAGCTCCATGATCATCGCGGTGAGCAGGACGAGGGTGAGTCCCGCGTTGAACCAGTAGAGACGGGGGCGCAGCGTCGGACGGTCGGGGTCCAGACCCTTGAACTCGTCACCGTCCGCGGGCTCCTGGGTGCCGGGGTCCTTGTCCGGGGACGGACCGGTACCGGCCGCGTCCGAGGCGCCGCCGCCCGTCCGGGTCCGCCCGGCTCCCGTGCCCGCGCCGCCGCTACCGCCGCCTGTCCGCGCCAGAACCGTCTCGGCGACCGGTTCGGTGACCGGTTCGGTGGCCTTCTCGCCGGCCGGCTCCAGCACCTCGTCCAGGGTGAGCGTGCCGAGCCGCTTGCGCTCGCGGAGCCCGAGGACGTACGAGAGCACGAAGACGGCGAGCAGTCCGACGGCGAGGGCGGGGATCATCGGGACGAAGATGTCCGTGGCGTCGACCTTCAGCGCGGTGGCCGCCCGGGCCGTGGGCCCGCCCCAGGGAAGGGTGTTCATGACGCCGTTCGCCGTGGCGGCGACACCGGTCAGCACGACCAGGCTCATCTTCAGCCGCTTGTAGAGCGGGTACATGGCCGAGACGGTGATCATGAAGGTGGTCGAGCCGTCGCCGTCGAGCGAGACGATCGCGGCGAGCAGGGCCGTACCGACCACGATGCGCATCGGATCGGCCCGGCAGAAGCGCAGGATGCCCCGCACGATCGGGTCGAAGAGGCCGACGTCGATCATCACGCCGAAGTAGACGATGGCGAACATCAGCATCGCCGCGGTCGGCGCCAGGTCGCCGACCCCCTCGATGACGTAGTCGCCGAGCTTCGCGCCCTGGCCGACCAGGACACAGAAGAGCGCGGGGATCAGTACGAGCGCCGCGATCGGCGACATCTTCTTCGTCATGATGAGCACCAGGAAGGTGGCGATCATGACGAATCCGAGGATTGTCAGCATTGGAGGTACCTCACGTTCACCCTTGAACTCCCACCCGGGTCGGCGGTGCGGATGACGTTAGGTGCCGTTTCCTCGCGTTAACAAGGTGTTGACGTGCGAGCAATACGCGCAAAACCCCAGGTCACGCGGGGGGTGCCGGTCGGTGCTGGTCAGGCGGGCGCAAGCTCGACGGGAAAGCCGTTGAGGACGGACGTCCCGGACAGCGGGTCGCGCCGGCTCCCGTCGAGCAGCTGGTTGACGTTGACGCCCGGCCGCGCGTGGGCCACCGCCATCCGGGTGCCGGGACGGTCGTGACCCCAGCCGTGCGGCACGCTCACGACCCCGGTCCGGACCGTGTCGGTGATCTCCACCGGGATCGTGATCTCGCCCGCCTCGGTGCTCACGCGCGCCGCCGCGCCGTCGGCGAGACCGAGCCGTTCGGCGTCCTCGGGATGGACCTGGACCGTGCAGCGGTTCGAACCGCCGTTGAGCGTCGGCACGTTGTGCATCCAGCTGTTGTTGGAGCGCAGATGGCGGCGCCCGACGAGCACCAGCGACGCGGGCCGCCGCGCGAGCGCGCCGCGCAGCCGGGGCAGATCGGCGGCGATCGGCGCGGGGAGGAGTTCGACGCGCCCGCTGCGGGTCTTGAGCAGTCCGGGGAGCCGGGGCTTGAGCGGTCCGAGGTCGACACCGTGCGGCCGGTCGATGAGCCGGTCGAGGGTGAGCCCCGCCGGGTCGGCGCCGAAGCCGTCGCCGTACGGGCCCAGGCGCAGCATCAGGTCGAGCCGCCGCTGGGGTCCGCCGGTGTGGGTGATCTCCGCGGCGAGTTCCTTGGCGTCGCGTCCGTGCACGGGTGACAGCGGGTCGGCGACGGCCTTCGTGAGGGTGCGGTCGATGACCTGGTCGTCGACGGCCGACGGGTCCGCCCCGTGCCGCCCGCCCACGGCGAGCACCAGCCGCGCCAGGATCTCGCACTCGTCCATCAGCCCGGCTGCCAGGGGGACGGCGGGCGGGCTGTAGCGGGCCTGGTCGCGCACGGCGAAGCCGTTGAAGGAGAAGTCGAAGTGGGCGCTCTGGGAGGGCGGCGGCGGGGGCAGTACGACATCGGCGTGGCGCGAGGTCTCGTTCAGGTACGGGTCGACGCTGACCATGAAGTCCAGGCCGTCCAGCGCCCGGTCGAGGCGGTTGCCGTCGGGCGCGGAGAGCACGGGATTGGCCGCGAGGGCGATCACGGCGCGGATCCGCCCCTCCCCCGGTGTCTCGATCTCCTCGGCGAGAGCGGCGAGGGGCAGTTCGCCCTTGGCCTCGGGGTGGCCGCCGACCCTGCTGGCCCAGCGGCCGAGCGCGAACCCCTTGCCGGGGCCGGCCGGGCGGGGTGCGCGGCCGGTGGCGGAGAGCGGGAAGAGGGCGCCGCCCGGCCGGTCGAGATTGCCGGTCAGGACGTTGAGGACGTCGATGAGCCAGCTGGCGAGCGTGCCGTACTCCACGGTGCAGCTTCCGATGCGCCCGTAGACGGCGGCGGCGGGCGCGGCGGCGAGTTCGCGCGCGAGGGTACGGATCTCGCCGGCGTCCAGGTCGCAGGCCGGCGCGACGGCTTCGGGGGTGAAGTCCGCCATCGCCGCCCGCAGTTCGTCCAGCCCTTCGAGGTGGTCGCTGAGCGCCCCGGGGTCGGTGAGCCGTTCGGCGAACAGGACGTGGACGAGGGCGGCGAGAAGGAGGGCGTCGGCGCCCGGCCGGATGGCGAGGTGCCGGTCGGCGATCTTCGCGGTGCGGGTACGGCGCGGGTCGACGACCGTGAGGGTGCCGCCGCGCCGGCGCAGGGCCTTGAGCTTGCCGGGGAAGTCGGGCGCGGTGCAGAGACTGCCGTTGGAGTCCAGCGGGTTGGCGCCCAGGAGCAGCAGATGGCCGGTGCGGTCCAGGTCGGGTACGGGGATCGCGAGGGCGTCACCGAAGAGCAGACCGCTCGACACGTGCTTGGGCATCTGGTCGAGGGTGGAGGCGGTGAAGAGGTTGCGGGTGCGCAGCACGCCCAGCAGGACGGGCGGGTAGAGGGCGCCGGCCATCGTGTGGACGTTGGGGTTGCCGAGGACGACGCCGACGGACTGCGGTCCGTGCTCCTCCGCGATCGCGGGCAGCCGGGCGGCGACGAGGTCGAACGCCTCGTCCCAGCTCGCCTCCCGCAGCTCGCCGTCCACCCGGATCAGGGGGGTCCTCAGCCGGTCGGGGTCTGCGTCCAGCTCTCCGAAGGAGGCCCCCTTGGGGCAGATGAAGCCCTTGCTGAACACGTCGTCGCGGTCGCCGCGCGCTCCGGTGACCTCGGTCCCCTCGACGGTGAGGGTCAGTCCGCAGGTGGCCTCGCAGAGCGGGCAGACGCGCAGCGCGGTGCGGGCGGGGCGCGTGGGGCCGGTGGGCGGCATGGGTCCTCCAGGGGCGGGCGGCGGCGCTGGCGCGGGAGCCCTCCCGAGCATACCGACCGGTACGGATGAGGGAAGAGGCCCGTCCGCCGGGCCTCTTGGGCCCGTCCGGCGATCGGGGACGCACCGGCGGCCGGGGCCGCGGGGCCGGGCGGCCCCGGCCGGGCGCCGTCAGTCCAGCGTCCGTGCCAGATACGCGCGGACCAGCTCCCGCGTCTCGGCGATGACGTCCGGATCGCCCGACGCGTGCCTGCGGAAGGCCAGTCGGAACAGCGCGTCCGCCGCCTCGACGGCGACCAGGACCATCCGGCCGAGCGCCGCGTCCGGCACGCGGCGCAGATGCGCGGCGAGCAGGGCGGTGAGGCGGTCCGCGACCCGGTGGTTGGGGTCGGGGGCAGGCTCGGCGGCGGTTGTCCGCTCCGGGGCGGGATCCGGCGCGCCCGCCGGGATCCTGGTGCCGAAGTCGACCGGTCCGAAGCCGGGGACCGTGCGCTTCATGGCGAGGTACTCGTCCAGCACCGCGTCGATGGCGGACCGTCAGTCGGCGGCCGGGATCGCGGCGAGGCCGTGTTTCAAAAGTAGCGCCGTCCGCCCGTAGGGGGGGCTCGCGGCGTCTGGTGCGTGCGATCGCAAGGCGGAGGATCGTGCTTGTGGATGGACCGGCCGTACTCGGACGACTCCGACAACGCGGCGAGCGTGCGTGCCAGACGCCGTGAGCCGGGCGGGACTTCCGAAACACGGCCCAGCCGCCGCTCGACCCGCTCGACGTAGCTGTCCAGGTTGCGACGGGCGAGCGCGTCGGCCATGTCGCGCTTGTTGCCGAAGAAGCGGTAGACCGAGCCGATGGGCACCCCGGCCCGGCCGGCGACCGCGCGGGTGGACAGCTCCTCGTAGCCGGTCTCGTCCAGCAGTTCGGCGCAGGCGTCCAGGATCCGGGCGAGCCGCGCCGCGCTGCGCCGCTGCACGGGGGGTCTGCGGAGGCCGTCATGGGTGTCGGCACCGGCTCCGTGCATGTCGCTGGCCCACCCTTCGGCGAGATGTCTGGCGCTCGCGGCCCTCCGAGCTCCCGCGCTCGGGCCCGCACTTCGAGACGCGGGGGACCGTCCTTCTGTCCGTACCCGCTCCGGCCGGTCTCCGCGGGGATCCCTTTGCGCCAACGGGACGCGCCCCCGTTGACGCGTCGCCCCTGGAATCCTACGGTTGAGCATAGGATTCGAGAACCGGGCAGGACAGCGAGACGACGGGGAGCGACGATGAGCGGCATCGAGCGGGCGCGGAAGAGGGCCGACGGGCTGGAGTACGTCACCGGTTTCGGCAACGAGCACGGCTCGGAGGCCGTACGGGGCGCGCTGCCCGTGGGACGCAACTCACCGCAGAGAGCCCCGCTCGGCCTGTACGCGGAGCAGTTGAGCGGCAGCGCCTTCACCGAGCCCCGCGCGCACAACCGCCGCTCCTGGCTCTACCGCATCCGCCCGTCGGCGGCGCACCCGCCGTTCACCCGGACCGGCAACGGCGCCCTGCGCGGCGCGCCGTTCACCGAGTCGGTGCCCGACCCCAACCGGCTCCGGTGGAACCCGCTGCCGGATCCCGCGCCCGGCACGGACTTCCTGGCCGGCCTGTGGACACTCGGCGGCAACGGCGACGCCGCGCGGCGCGAGGGCATGGCCGTGCACCTGTACCACGCCAACTCCCCCATGACCGACCGGGTGTTCAGCGACTCCGACGGCGAGCTGCTCATCGTCCCCGAGCACGGCGGGCTGCTGATCGTCACGGAGTTCGGTCTCCTCGCCGCCCGGCCCGGCCATGTCGCGCTGATCCCGCGCGGTGTGCGCTTCCGCGTCGAGTTGCTCGACGAGACGGCGCGCGGCTACGTCTGCGAGAACTACGGCCGCCCCTTCGTCCTTCCCGACCTCGGCCCGATCGGCGCCAACGGCCTGGCGAACGCACGGGATTTCCTGGCCCCCGTCGCCGCGTACGAGGACGTCGAGCGCCCGACGGAGGTGGTCAACAAGTTCTGCGGGAATCTGTGGACCGCCACGTACGACCACTCCCCGCTCGATGTCGTGGCCTGGCACGGCAACCATCTGCCGTACGTCTACGACCTGCGCCGCTTCAATGTCATCGGCACCATCAGCTACGACCACCCCGATCCGTCGATCTTCACGGTGCTCACCTCGCCGTCCGACACCCCCGGACTGGCGGGGGTCGACTTCGTCGTCTTCGCGCCGCGCTGGCTGGTCGGTGAGAACACCTTCCGGCCGCCGTACTTCCACCGCAACGTGATGAGCGAGTACATGGGGCTGATCGAGGGGGCGTACGACGCCAAGGCGGAAGGCTTCGTCCCCGGCGGCGGTTCGCTGCACAACATGATGTCGGCGCACGGGCCCGACCGGGAGACCTTCGAACGGGCGAGCGCCGCCGAGCTGAGGCCGCAGCGGATCGACGACGGGCTGGCGTTCATGTTCGAGACGCGCTGGCCGGTGACCGCCACCGCCCAGGCGGCGACGGCCGGACACCTCCAGACGGGTTACGACGACGTGTGGCAGGGTCTGGAGCGCCACTTCACGCCGGCGTCGGGGCCCACACCGGAGCCGGCCCCGGCCGACAGACCCTGATCCGGTCCGACCCGCCCGATTCGGAGCCCGCCGTGACCGCATTCGCACCCGATTCGCTGGTCCTCAACCGCAAGCTGCCGCTCTGGTACCAGGTCTCGCAGTCGCTGCGCGCGTCCATACTCGGCCGGCGCCCGCACGACCCGCTGCGTCTTCCCACGGAGGAGCAGCTGGCCGGGCATTACGGCGTGAGCGTGCTGACGATGCGTCAGGCCCTCAAGGAGCTGGAGCAGGAGGGTCTGATCAGCAGGCACCGGCGGCGTGGCACGTTCATCGAGCCGGGCGCGCGGCGCGGGGCGCCCCGCCGGCTGCTCGGCTCCATCGACGCGGTCGTGGCGCAGCAGTCGGGCGAGCGGACGACGGTGACCGGCCACGGCCGGGCGCCGGTGCCGGGCGAGCTGGCCGAGTACTTCCCGGGCGTCGGGGAGGTGGCCCTCTACCGGCGGCTGCGCCGCGACGGCGAGAGCGGTGAGCCGACCAACTGGGCCGAGAACGCGCTGCGTACGGAGATCGCGGACCGTCTCGATCCGGCGGATCTGGAGCGCTGGCCGATGACCAAGGTGCTGCGTGACGTGCTGGGGGTGCGGATCAGCCGGATCACCGACACGGTCGAGGCCACGCTCGCCGACCCTGCCACGGCGGATCTGCTCCAGGTGCCGCTGCTCAGCCCGATCCTGCACTACACGGGTGTCACGTACGACGCGGACGGCCAGGTCGTGGACGTGGCCAGGATCCGTTACCGGGGCGACCGGTTCTCGTTCTCGGTCACGATGGAGACGGACTGACACGACGGACCGACTCGACGGACCGACTCGACGGACGGCCGCGGACCGGACGACCACGAACCGGGGCGGGCGGCCGCGGACCGGACGGACGCCGGCGGGGAGGCGGCCCGGCGGACCCGGTCGGTACGCTCCTCACGACGGCACGCGACGGACCCGGGGAGGGGGTGCCCGTATGACGGCTCCGCTGCTGAGCGACCTCATGCCCTGGTCGGCGCCGCCGCTGCGGCTCGGCCGCGGCTGGATCCTCGCTCCCGACGCCGCCTCGCTCACCGCGCGCTGGAACGCGCTGATACGGGCCACCGGGGCCGAGCGAACGGCGCTGTTCCGGCCGACCAGGTCCCGTACGCCGCGGAGCGCGGTCACCGCGCTGCCGGGACAGCTCACCGGCACGGGAAGGTTCGCACGGGAGTCAGGACGGTGCCCGGCGCCGCTGCGGGTGGGGCACGGCCCGTTCGACGAGCGCTATCTGATCCCCGACCACCGGCTGATCGACGCGGCCAGGCCGGAGCTGTGGCGGGTCGCGGACGAGCGTCAGCTCTTCGCCGTGGAGCAGGGGTTCGTCCCCGGCGCCGCCGGTCCCGCGCTGCTCGTGAGCGCCCTGCTGCCGGACGGCCGCTCCCCCGCCGGACGCCCCGGCCGCATCCGGCCGCTCTTCCGCAGGCCGGGCGGCGCCGAACCCAATCTGACGCCCGGACTGACCGGGACGCTGGCCGCGCGCCTCGGACAGGAGGTCACCGCACGCCAGTTGCTCGACTGGGCACTCGCGGCGGCCCGGCCCTCGCCGCGCGGCTGTGTGGTGCCGCTGACCGCCGATCCGGACCTGTGGGCGACCGGGGTGGCGCTGGGCGCCCGGCTGGCCGAGGTGCAGCTGCGCGGCGCGCACGGCGGGGAGCGCCCCCGGCTGCCGGGCGGGCGGCGCCCGTACGTCCGCGCCGCCGTCCCCGCCAGGCCCACGACGCTCTCGTACGACTCCGAGGACGAGACGCTCCACATCGGTGACGGCCGGATCTCCCCCGTGCCGGTGGAGGCGTGGGACTACCAGGTCGGTGGCGTCCGGATGATCGAGCTGTGGTTCGAGCGGCGCGCGGAGCCGGCGGAGCCGGGCACCCTGGAGGCGATCGGCCCCGGTGCCTGGCCGCAGGAGTGGACGTCGGAGCTGCTGGAGCTGATCACCGTGCTCGCGCTGCTCGCCGGACTGCGCCCGCTCCAGAAGGAGTTGGGCGCGGCGCTGGACCAGGGGCCGGTGATCGGGACGGACGAGCTGCGGGCCGCCGGTGTGCTGCCGGTGCCCGACGCGGCCCGGCGGCCCGCGTCGGTGCTCGACCACCACGAGGAAGGCCCGGAGGGTCAGTTCGCCCTGATCTGAGCTGTGCTGACGGGTCGTCGGGCGCGGCGGACCGTCAGCCGGGGTCGAACGAGTCCAGCACCCTGCTCAGCGCCCGGTCGAAGACGGCCTCCAAGTCGATCGGCCCCGAGTCCTCCATGAACGCAGCCGCCAGCCGGGGGTAGTCCCCCGAGGCGATCTGCTTCTGCAGATACGCCGTCCGGATCTCGTGCTCCCGCTCGACCGACCAGGGCAGTGAGCGGGTGCGCTCGGCGACCTGGATCTCGTTGGCGACATAGGTGGTGACGACGCCGTTCACCATGGCCACCAGCTCCATCTTCTGGCCGTACCGCAGATCGAGCGGGTCCAGGGACCACAGGCTGAATTCGAGGAACTTCATCGAGTTCGGACTGAAGCCGTAGGCCGACGACATGAGACGCGACATCCACGGATGGCGCCGCATGATCGCCCGCGCGCTCCGGGCCAGACCGGTCAGATCGGCCCGCCAGTCGCCGGTGGGCCGCTCGGGCAGGTCGTGCTCCTCGGCGACCAGGTCGACCATCAGCTCGTACAGGTCCTCCTTGCGCGGCACGTAGTTGTACAGCGACATCGTGCCGCAGCCCAGCTCCCCCGCGACCCGGCGCATGGAGACGCCGTCGAGGCCGTCGGCGTCCGCGATCCGTACGGCGACGGCCGCGATCTCGGCGCGGGTGTACGCGGGCCTGGGGCCACGGGCGGCGCGCTCGGGACGCGACCAGATCACTTCGGGTTCAGCAGGTCGCCCCGCCATCGGTCATCACCTCGCCTGCCATTCTCTCCCAGACCCGAGTTACGTACAGCGTACGTAGTGAGGTACGGTGAGCCGTATGAATACTACGTACGCCGTACTTAGTGAAGGTCTGGAGAAGCGCTTCGGCGAGGTCCACGCGCTGCGCGGCCTGGATCTCGCCGTCGCCCCGGGCACGGTCTGCGGGGTGCTCGGGCCCAACGGCGCGGGCAAGACCACGGCCGTCCGCGTCCTCACCACGCTCACCTCTCCCGACGCCGGATCCGCCTCCGTCGCAGGGCACAACATCGCGAAGGAGGCGGCGGCGGTCCGCGCGGCGATCGGTGTCGCCGGCCAGTACGCCTCCGTCGACAGCGAGTTGACGGGCCGGGAGAACCTCCGGCTCTTCGCGAAACTGCTCCGCCTGAGGGGAGCGGCGGGCCGGGCCCGCGCGGACGAACTGCTGGAGCGCTTCGAACTCGACCAGGCGGCCGACCGGGCCGCCCGCACCTACTCGGGCGGCATGCGCCGCCGCCTCGACCTGGCGTCCAGCCTGCTCACCCGTCCCCGGGTGCTCTTCCTGGACGAGCCGACCACCGGACTCGACCCGCGCAGCCGCGGCCAGATCTGGACCGCCGTGCGCGAACTGGCCGACGAGGGCACGACCGTCCTGCTGACCACCCAGTACCTGGAGGAGGCCGACCGGCTGGCCGACGACATCGTGCTGATCGACCACGGCCGGGCTGCGCACAGCGGCACGCCCGCCGCGCTCAAGTCCCGGATCGGGGCGTACGCGGAAGTGGTCGTCGCCGAGGACGCCGATGAGGCGGTGCTCGTCGCCGCCGCGGGCGTGCTGGACCAGCTGACCGGCGCCGAGCCGGTGATCGACCGGACGCGCCGGGCGGTGGGCGCCGTGGCGGGCGACGGCACGCTCACCCTCCCCAGGATCGTCCGCGAACTGGACGCGGCAGGGGTGCCGGTGGTCGACGCGAGCCTGCGCCCGCCGACGCTGGACGAGGTGTTCCTGCGGCTGACCGGCGGCACACCCGCTCCCCGTACCGCCACCGGAAGGAGCGCCGCGTGAGCGCCGTCGCCTACGACAGCACGGCCGTCCTCGGCCGCCATCTCCAGCGCATCAGGCACTCCCCCGGCGTGGTGATCCTCACCCAGACCATGCCGATCACGATGCTGCTGTTCTTCGGATACGTCTTCGGCAGCGCGCTCGCGACGCCGGGCCAGGAGTACCGGGCCTACCTGGTGCCGGGGCTGCTGGCGGCGACGGCGGCCGGCGGCATCATGACCGGCATGTTCCAGTCGGCCCAGGACGCGCAGCGCGGCGTGATGGACCGCTTCCGCACCATGCCGATGAGCCGGGTCGCCGTACCGCTGGGCCAGACCGCGGCCGATGTGCTCACCACGGCGATCGGCATCGTGCCGCTGGCGCTCGTGGGGGTCGCGGTGGGCTGGCGGATCGAGAGCGGGGTGCCGGGCGCGCTCGGGGCCTTCGGTCTGCTGCTGCTCTTCCGCTTCGCGACCACCTGGGTCGGCGCGTATCTCGGTCTGCTCATCCGCAACGAGGAGATCGCGGGTCAGCTGGGCAGCGTCACCTTCGTGCTGCCGCTGCTCTCCAACGCGTACATTCCCACGGAGGGTCTGCCGGGCTGGCTCCGCGTGGTCGCGGAGTGGAATCCGATCAGCGCGGTCGCGGCGGCCGTACGCGAGCTGTGCGGCAACGCGCCGGGGAACGCGCCGGGGAACGCGGACGCGGCCTGGCCGCTGGCGAACCCGGTGGCGGGCGCGCTGCTGTGGGGACTGGTGCTCCTGGCGGTGTTCGTACCGCTGACGGTGCGCAGGTACACGAGCAGCGGCGCGTAGGCGCCGGCTCCCTGCCGTCGTGCCACCGCCCCTTCCGCTGCCGCCTGTTCACCTTGCCGGGTGGTGAGACGGCGGCACCGCCGGGGCGGTCCCGGCGCTCGGCGAACACACCGACGCACCGCCGCCGGCCCCGGGAGTGACGGGCGAGCGGAGAGCGGCGCTGCGTCGGGACGGTGTGGTCGTCCGAGCGCTGTCCGGGGGTCGGCGACCGCCGACCGGATGGGTCAGTGGCGGCTGCCGAAGAGGGACCGTCGCAGCCGCCTCAGCGGTGCGAACAGGGAGACGCGCGCGCTCTTGCTCCTGCGGGTCCGTACCTCGTCCCGCGAGGTCAACTCCCGCATCAGGCTCGTCGCTTCGGCCGCCTCGCGCTGCGGGACGGCGGGGCCGCCGAGCACCGAGAGATGGCGGTCGAGCCGTGAACTGGTCGCGCTGCTCCCACATGTGATGGCAGGTACTCGGGCCCTGCTCTGCATTGTTATCTGATCCATGTCACTCCCCACCCGTACGAGGGCACCCGGCTCGGGCAGGTTAACCCTATCGCCCCCATGGGACACACGTGTATCCCGCCTCAAGGATTGACAGCACCCGTTGGTGGGTGGCAGTGCGCCCGTTGAATCCATTGCATTCCAGGGCGAGTTGGACAACCGACCGCCGGGCAGTTCGATGAGGTCGAACGTCGATTCCGGTCCGCCGGCCCCAGGTGGGCGGGCGGACCGGTACCGGCCCGGCGGTCAGTTCGTACGATCCGCGATTGGGTCAGACGGCCGAAGAGAAGGCCGGCAGATAACCACCCGACTGGCCCTGGGCGGTGGGGTGGTAGGACTCACCGAGGTTCGGCACGCTCACGCTGTGCAGCCAGGAGTTCGACGAGCAGATCTCATGGCCGGTGAAGGGGCCGGTGACGTCCGCGTAGCGGTAGCCGTGGTCGGCGGCGCGCTTGGCGAGCAGGGAGTTGAGATGGTCGGCGGCCCCGTTGATGGCGCTCCGCTCGGTCTCGGTCAGGCCCACCACGCACGATCCGTTGAGCTGGTAGAAGCGCGGGTAGCCGATGACGACGACCTGTGCGGCCGGCGCCTTGGCGCTGATCGCGTTGTACACGGAGTCGAGCTGGCCGGGCAGCGTCGAGTCGACGTAGGCGCGTGCCGTGTTCACCCGTGAGACACAGCTGGCCTCGGACTGCAGGACACAGGTGAGCATGACGTCGGCGAAGCCGGCGTCGTTGCCGCCGACGGTGATGCTGACGAGGTCGGTCCCGGAGTTGACGGGGCCGAGCTGACTGCCGGTCACATCACCCGTACGAGCGCCCGAGCAAGCGGTGAAGGCGAACGACGAGGGTGAGTTGGCGTTGGCCCAGAGCTGCGGGTAGGCCACGCTGCTGCGCTTGCAGGAGCCGCTGTCGCCGTAGGAACCGGCTCCGAGACCGGACGAGTAGGAGTCACCGAGGGCGACGTAGTCGAGCGCGGCGGACTCGTCGGCCTGGGCCGTGCTCGCGCCGGTGAGCGTGAGGACGGCGCCGAGCAGGAGGGACGACGAGAGCGCGGCGAATCTGGACAGCTTCATGTGGGGGGTCCTCCAGGTAGGCGGGATCTCTGCCTCAACGTTCGTACCAGGCACGGGACTTCACAGGAAGTGTCCATGCCAAGTAGATCCGGTGAAACTTGCAGATGGACGCGCGTATACCGCTCGAACTGGCCGGAACGGGCGCGCGCCCGATAACGGATTGAGTAAATCCGAACAGGGAGGTTCCGGAAACCACCGGTCGAAGTACGGCCAAATAGCAAATAGGCGCGGTCATGTCGCAGCCCTTGCCATACAGTCGTAAGTGTCAATACCTTCTGACATTCACCCGCAACGGCCCGTCGAGCAGAACGACTTCAGGGGAGGGCTCGGACGTCGCGACGGCTCCCGGTGCGGGGCGCGGTAGGGGGTGCCGCGCGACGCACGACCTGTCTCACCCGACAGGCCGGAGAACAAGGCTGTCACGTACAGGGTGAGAACCCCCTTTTCGAACCGGCACATCATTCCGGACCGCCCGGGGGCGGGCGGTCCACCGGTGGAGAGGGAACAGATCCGTGAGCTCATTCCCGCGCCCGGCGGTTCCGGGCGAAGACCCGTTGGCCATGCCGTTTTCCGGCGGCGTCCTCGACGGTGAGCCGCTCGGCGGCGAACTGGACGAACTCGGAGAACTGCTCGACCAGGACCTGCTCGGCCACGACTCGATCGACCGCTTACCCGGCCGCTACCGGCCGGTCTCCTCGTATCTCGCGATCGCGCCGCCGGTGAGCGTGGTGATCCCGGCGATGAACGAGGCGGAGAACCTTCCGTACGTCTTCAAGACACTGCCCGACTGGATCCATGAAGTCGTCCTCGTGGACGGCAACTCCACCGACGCCACGGTCCGTGTCGCACGGGAGCTGTGGCCGGACGTCAAGGTCGTCCAACAACTCGGCAGGGGCAAGGGCGACGCTCTGATCAGCGGGTTCGCCGCCTGCACCGGCGACATCATCGTGATGGTCGACGCGGACGGGTCGGCCGACGGTCACGAGATCGTCAGCTATGTGTCGGCCCTCGTCTCGGGCGCCGACTTCGCCAAGGGCTCGCGGTTCGCCAACGGCGGCGGTACGGATGACATGACCCTGATCCGCAAGCTGGGCAACCATGTGCTCTGCTCGGTCGTGAACGCCAAGTTCGGCGCCCGCTACACCGACCTCTGCTACGGCTACAACGCCTTCTGGCGGCACTGCCTGGACCGGATCACGCTCGACTGCACCGGGTTCGAGGTCGAGACGCTGATGAACATCCGCGTCGTCAAGGCCGGTCTGAAGGTGCAGGAGATCCCGAGCCACGAGTACGACCGGATCCACGGCGTGAGCAATCTGCGGGCCGTGCGCGACGGACTGCGGGTCCTGAGGGTCATCCTGAAGGAGAAGGGCGTCCCGAGAGCGGCCCGGCGCCGGCCGCGCGCCGTCAGACCGGCGCCGCCGCGCCCGCTCGCCGTCCGGACGGGGCTTCCCGGCGCCGCCGTGGGGCGGGGACTCGGGCCGGGAGCCGGGCGGGGAGAGATCTCGTGATCGACCGTCATCTCCACCGCTCGTTCTCGGTGGTCATCTGCGTGTACACGCAGGAGCGCTGGGAGGACATCCTCGCCGCCGTCGACTCCGTACGGAGGCAGTCGATGCCCGCCACGGAGACGCTGCTCGTCGTCGACCACGACGAGGCGCTGCGGATGCGGCTGCGCGCCCGGTACGACTCCTCGTCACCGGCGGACGGCGGGGAGGTGCGGGTGCTCGCCAACGCCGGCCCCCGCGGGCTGTCCGCCGGCCGCAACACCGGAATCGCCGCGGCCCGCGGCGACTTCGTGGCGTTCCTGGACGACGACGCGGTCGCCGAGCGCGACTGGCTGCGGTACCTCGCGGCGGGGTACGCCGATCCCCGGGTGATGGCGGTCGGCGGCAGGACGCTGCCCGCCTGGTCCTCGGGAGGCCGGCCGGCCTGGTTCCCCGAGGAGTTCGACTGGATCGTCGGCTGTACGTACCGGGGGCTGCCGCCGGGCAAGGTGCGGGTCCGCAACGTCCTCGGCGGCAACGCCTCTTTCCGCCGTACCGCGTTCGACTCCGCCGGCGGCTTCGCCACCGGCATCGGGCGGGACGGCGACAGACGCCCGCTGGGCTGCGAGGAGACGGAGCTGTGCATCAGGCTCAGCAGGGCGCTGCCGCACGCCGTGCTGCTGATCGACGACCGCGCGGTGATCCACCACAAGGTCCCCCCGGCGCGTGCGCGGTTCGGGTACTTCCGCGAACGCGCCTACGCCGAGGGCCTCTCGAAGGCGCTGGTCGCGCGAAGTGTCGGCGCGGGCAAGGGACTTGAGTCCGAACGGCGCTACACCACGCGGGTCCTGCCCGCCGGGGTGGCGCGCGGGCTGCGCGACGCGGTGCGCGGGCCCGGACGTGGCAGGGGCGGTGCGGGGCGGGCCGGGGCGATCGTGGCCGGCGTGCTGACGACGGCGACCGGGTATCTCGTGGGCACCGCCCGCGCGCGCCGGGGGCCGGTCCCGTTCTCGTCCGGCCCGATCACACCGGCGGCGCCGGCTGGCGCGGTGCCGCCGGTCCCGGCGCCGGCCCGGGAGAGCCCGCGGGGAGCCGTCGTATGAGCACGGGCACGGGCGACGGCGCGCCGCCACGGACCGGACCGGGTGCCGAGCGGCCCGTACCGATCCTGATGTACCACGCCCTCGCGCACCGGCCGGCCCCGTCGGTGCGCGCCCTGTCCGTCTCGCCCGGGGCGTTCGCCGAGCAGATGGCGCTCCTCGGCGACCGGGGGTTCACCCCGCTGACGACGGCCGCTCTGGCCGCCGTCTGGCGGGGACACGGGCGGCTGCCGGCCCGGCCGGTGCTGATCACGTTCGACGACGGGTACGAGGGGGTGCACCGGTACGGGCTGCCGGTGCTCGCCCGGCACGGCTTCGCGGCCACCCTGTTCGTCGCCACGGGGTGGCTGCGCGGCCCGTACGACGAGGGCGGCGCCCTCGACACGATGCTCGACTGGGACCAGGTGCGCGAACTGGCGTACGCGGGGGTGGAGATCGGCGGTCACAGCCACACCCATCCGCAGCTCGACCAGCTCGACGACCGGCGCCTGGGCCACGAGGCCGCGCGCTGCCGGGACATCACCGCCGCCGAACTGGGCGCCGCGCCCGCCTCGTTCGCGTACCCGTACGGCTACTCCACCCGCCGGGTACGGCGCGCGGTCCGGGCCGCCGGGTTCGAGCAGTCGCTGGCCGTGGGCAACGCGCTCGCCCACCGGGGCCAGGGCCCGTACGCCCTGAAACGGGTCACCGTGCGGCGCTCCACCGAGATCGGGGAGTTCGCGCGGCTGGTCGAAGGCCGGTCCGTCGCCCGCCTCTTCGCCGGAGACCGCGCGCTGACGAAGGCGTACGCGGTGGTCCGGGCGGTCCGGCGGACGGGGCTTGTCCTCGGTCCCCGGACGGTCTGAGACCGTCCGGGGACCGGGGCCGGAACCGGCAGCCGGGCGCCCGCGCTAAAGGCCGTGCGCCATCCGGGCCCGTGCCGGATCATGGAGGTCATGTCTGCCAAGCCTCAGGACTCCCTGCCGATTCGGCTCAATGTCGACGACAGCGACTCACCGTCGGATGTGGTCGACGCGCTCTTCCTCGGCCGTTTCGCGACGGGCGAGCAGCCTCACTCGCACAGTTCGTCCATCGACCGCGTCAGGTCCGGCGCCTCCCTGCTGCCGGCGGGTGCCACGGTGCTGCGCTCCGCCCGTGACACCGACCGCAGCGCCACCCTCGCCGAGGGCGAGGGCTGGACGCTGCTCGTCTCCCGCTGGAACCGGGGCGCGGACGTCACGGTGACCGCGACCAGCGCCGAACTCGCCGAGAAGGTGCACGGCGAGGCGACCGCGGGCGCGCAGGACGAGCCCGAACCGGTGCCCGAGAACGTGACCATGGGGTTCTGGTACGACTCGCCGCGCCGGGGACCGCACCGGACGACCCGTCAGATCGCGGCCGGCACCTGGGACGAGGTCAGGGTCAACTACACGGCGCCGGTGGCCGACGCGATGGACCGGCTGATGAAGGTGACACCCGACGACATCGCGGGCCGGCTGCTCCTGCTGCACGGCCCGCCTGGCACCGGGAAGACCTCGGCGCTGCGGACGCTGGCCCGGTCGTGGCGGGACTGGTGCCAGGTGGACTGCGTCCTGGACCCGGAGCGGCTGTTCAACGACGTCGGCTATCTGATGGACATCGCGATCGGCGAGGACGAGGGTTCGGCGAAGGGCCGCTGGCGGCTGCTGCTCCTGGAGGACTGCGACGAGCTGATCCGCGGCGAGGCCAAGCACACGGCGGGCCAGGCGCTCTCGCGGCTGCTGAACCTGACCGACGGGCTGCTGGGCCAGGGCAGGAGCGTGCTGGTGGGCGTGACGACCAACGAGGATCTGGAGCGGCTCCACCCGGCGGTCGTCAGGCCCGGCCGCTGTCTGGCCCGTATCGAGGTCGGCTCGCTGACCCGCCCGGAGGCGGAGAGCTGGCTGGGCCGGGAGGAGGGCGACTGGGAGGGAGCGGTGGGCCGCGAAGGGGCCACGCTGGCCGAGCTGTTCGCGCTCCGTCGCGGCGGCGGCCCGACGTCGGTCCCGGGGCAGTCGAAGGGCACGGACGCGGGCCTGTACCTGTAGATCCCGGACACGGACGCCGGACGCGATCCCCTCTGTCCGTTTTTTGGCGATACCTCCCTGTCAGAGCTAAAATGACAACATGACTTCGGTCGAGCTCTCCGACTCGCTCGCCGATGTGCTGGCAGGAGTTCAGCGCATGATCCGGCGGCGGCTGAGGGCCGGCACGGCGGCCCCGCGGTTGCGGGGCGCGCAGATCGATCTGCTGCGGCTGGTCGGAACGAGGCCCGGAATCCGGGTGTCCGACGCGGCGAAGGAGCTGTATCTCGCCGGGAACTCGGTCTCCACGCTGGCGAACCAGCTCAGCCGGGCCGGTTATCTGCGTCGCGAGACCGATCCCGCCGACCACCGGTCCGTCCTGCTGCTGCCGACCGTAGCGGCGACCGCGCGCCTGGCCGACTGGCAGGCGCGGCGCTCCGCGCTGGTGCGCGAGCAGGTGGACCGGCTGACCCGCGAGGAGCGGGCCGCGCTTGCCGCGGCGCTGCCGGCGCTGCGCAGGCTCGCCCGGAATCTGCGTGAGGAAGCGGAGGACGTATGACCGACAGAGACCTTCCCGGCGCCGCCGACGCCACCACCGGCGCCACCGACAGCGGCGGCGAGGCCGTGAGCTGCCGCGGCCTGGACTACTCCTTCGGCGACACCAAGGCCGTCGACGGCCTCGACCTGTCCGTCCGCACCGGCGAGATCTTCGGTCTGCTCGGCCCCAACGGCGCCGGCAAGACCACCGCGATCCGCTGTGTCACCACGCTGTTGCCGGTCCCCGCGGAGAAGGTCGAGGTGTTCGGACACGACGCCGCGAACGAGAAGATGGCGGTACGGCGCCTGCTCGGGTACGTACCGCAGCAGCTCTCCGCCGACGCCGCGATGACCGGCCGCGAGAACGTGACACTGTTCGCCCGCGTCTTCGACGTCCCGCGCCGCGAGCGCGCCGCACGCGTCGGGCAGGCCCTGGAGGCGGTCGGTCTCACCGGCGCCGCCGACCGGATGGCCGCGACCTACTCGGGCGGCATGATCCGCCGGCTGGAACTCGCGCAGGCCCTGGTCAGCGCGCCCCGGCTGCTGATGCTCGACGAGCCGACGATCGGACTCGACCCGATCGCCCGCGGCAGTGTCTGGGAGCACATCAACGCCGTGCGGCGGGCCACCGGTATGACCGTGCTGGTGACCACGCACTACATGGACGAGGCCGAACAGTACTGCGACCGCGTCGGGTTGATGCACCAGGGGCGGATCCACGCGCTCGGCACCTCCGGCGAACTCCGCGCGGAGCTGCGCGAACGCCGCCGTGGGACTTTTGGCCCGGCGGCGCGGAGCGACTTCGAACCGACGCTGGAGGACGTCTTCCGCGACGTGGCCGGCCAGGGTCTGGACGAGGAGGGAGGCGACTTCCGCGATGTCAGGAGCACCCGGCGGACAGCGTCCCGCGTCGGCTGAGGCCGCCGGGCCCGGCCGGTTCGACCTGCTGCTCGTACCGCCCCGGCCCCGCACGGGCTGGCGGGTACTGCCCGCCCGGGTCATGGCCATGTGCGTGGTCGAACTCCAGAAACTGCGCCACGACCGTACGGAGCTCTACACCCGCGCGATCCAGCCCGCGCTCTGGCTGCTGATCTTCGGCGAGACGTTCACGCGCATCAAGGCCATCCCGACCGGCGGCATCCCCTACATCGACTTCCTCGCGCCCGGCATCATCGCCCAGTCCGCGATGTTCATCGCGATCTTCTACGGCATCATGATCATCTGGGAACGGGACGCGGGCATCCTGACCAAGCTGCTCGTCACTCCGACCCCGAGATCCGCCCTGGTCAGCGGCAAGGCGTTCGCCTCCGGGGTGAAGGCGCTGATCCAGGCGGCCGTGGTGATCCTCATCGCCGCCGCGCTCGGGGTGGGGCTGACCTGGAACCCGCTGAAACTGCTCGGGCTCGCGGTCGCCGTGATCCTCGGTTCGGCGTTCTTCTCCTGCCTGTCGATCACGATCGCGGGCATCGTGCTCACCCGGGACCGGCTGATGGGCATCGGCCAGGCCATCACCATGCCGCTGTTCTTCGCGTCGAACGCGCTCTATCCGGTGGCGATCATGCCCGGCTGGCTCCAGGTGATCAGCAAGATCAACCCACTCAGCTACCAGGTGGACGCCCTGCGCGGACTCCTGCTCGGTACGCCGTCCCATCTGCTGCTCGACTACGGCGTACTGGCCTTCGCGGCGCTGGTGGGCATCACGGCGGCCTCGTCACTGCTCGGCCGCCTGGCGAGATGATCCCGGCCGATCCCCTGGGCCGGGCCACGGCCTCGGGGGCGCCCGCGAAGGAGCGCCGTCCGCCCGAAGGGCGGGGCCCGCGGCGGCTGGTGCGGCGCGTCGCGAGGCGGAGGATCGGCGTTGTGGATGGACCTGCCGTACTCGGCCGGGTCCGACAACGCGGCGAGGTGCCGTACCAGGCGCCGCGGGCCGGGCGGGACTTCGCGGACACGGCCTAGCGCGAGTACGCCGCCCGTACCGCGTCCTCGGCCAGGGCCAGCGCGTCCGCGCGGGCCAGGCCCAGGCGGCGCGCCTGCTGTGCGTACTCCTGGGCGGCGGCCGCCGCCTTGCGGTCGGCCGCGTCGCCCGCCGCCGCGACGAACGTGCCGTTGCGGCCGCGCGTCTCGATCACCCCGTCCGCCTCCAGGGCCCGGTAGGCCTTGGCGACGGTGTTCGCCGCGAGGCCGAGTTCCTCGGCGAAGCCCCGTACCGTCGGCAGCTTGTGCCCCACGGGCAGCGCGCCCGAGCGGGCCAGTTCGGAGATCTGGGTGCGCAACTGCTCGTACGGAGCGGTCGCCGCGTCGTCGTCGATGGAGATCTTCAAGGTCACGGTCCCGATTGTCCCCCATCCCCGGGCGTCCGCCCCCGCGTTCCGGGACAGCGAAAATGGGAGGCGTGCCGGTGGTACGCCCACGTAGCGTGCCGGTTCATGACTGTGATCGTTCGTGATTTCCGCCCGGCCGACGCCCCGGCCGTCGTCCGTGTCCGGCGCGCCTGCGTGCCGTACGCCGTGACGACCGAGGAGGCCCTGCACTTCGCCGTGCGGAGCGCCAACCCCGCCTCGAAGTACCGGCTGTTGGTCGCCGAGGACGGCGGGGAGGTGATCGGCACCTCGCACGTCTCGCTCGCCTACGACAGCGACGAGCCGGGCCAGTCCCGGGTCAACCCCCATGTGCACCCCGACCACAGGGGCAAGGGCGTGGGATCGGCGATCCTGCGGACGGCCGAGGAGCATCTGGCCGCCGAGGGCGCGACCACGGTCTTCACCTGGGTGAACGACGAGCCCGCGTCCCTCGCCTTCGCCGCCCGCCGGGGCTACTCACCGCTGCGTTCCGCGCACTTCCAGCGGCTGGACCTGGCGGGCGCCGCACTGTCCGGGCCGAAGCTCCCCGACGGCTGCGCGCTGACGACGGCGGCGGACTTCGCCGACGACCCGAGGCCCGTGTTCGAGGCGGACGCCGAGGCCACGTCGGACGAACCGGGCGACGTCGGCACGGACCTCGACGACTACGAGGACTGGCTGAACCACACCTGGAACCACCCCTGTCTGGACCGCGGCCTCAGCACCCTCGTCGTGGCCGGCGGCCGGGTCGTGGCGTTCACCCTGGTCCACACGGACGGTGCGACCACGTATCTGTCCGCCATGACGGGCTCGCTGCGCGAGTACCGCGGCCGGGGTCTGGCCAGGGCCGCCAAGACGGACTCCCTGCGCCGCGCCCGAGCCGCCGGCTACACGGACGCCTTCACCAACAACGACGCGGGCAACGAACCGATGCTCGCCGTCAACTCCCGGTTCGGCTACGGGATCTGCGCCTCGGAGGTACGCCATGTCCGCGGGCTCGTCTGACGCCGCGCGGGACCCCGGGGTCCAGGTGGAGGTGCACCTGGTGAAGGCGGGCCGTACGAAGATCCGCTACCCCGCCACGCTGATCACCGACGACGGCGCGCGGGTCGTGGTGCGCGCACCGTGGGCGGCCGACTCCGTACGGGACTTCGGCTTCGTACGCTTCGAGCCCGGCGACGTCTTCACGGAGCACTACTGGCGAGACCGGTGGTACGCGGTGAAGGAGGTCCGTGCGGGCGACGGCGCGCTCAAGGGCTGGTACTGCGACGTGACGCGGCCGGCGGTCGTGCGCGGCCTCGGAACCGGTGAGCTGCGGTACGAACTCCTGGTCGAGGACCTGGATCTCGATCTCTGGGCGTCGGCGGACGGCACGACGGTCCTGCGTCTCGACGAGGACGAGTTCGAGGAGAGCGGTCTCGCGGACCGGGACCCGGTCGCGGCCGAGGCGGCCCGCCGCGCACTGGACGAGCTGGAACTCCTCGTACGCGACGGCGCGTTCACGAAGCTGTCGGACCGCCTTCCGTCGTAGGGCCCGTGTTGTCCGTCTTGGCCAGCAGCGTCGCGCGCGGCGTGCCGTGCGGGTCGTGGGCGATCGAGTCGGCGTCCTCGTGCCAGTGGATGACGAAGCGCTCCCCCGCGCGGTACGCCTCCAGGCCCGCGCGGCAGTAGGCGACGATGTCGTCCGGGAGCGCGGAGAGCGGGTGCCAGGAGAGGCCCGAGCACTTCTCCGGCTCGCGGTTGTACGGCTCCCAGGGGGTGCGCCCCTCGTCGTAGCGCACCTCGAAGAACCAGCCGGTGCGCGGCCGGCCGCCCGGCCCCCGGTGGTGCATGACCAGGGCCGTACGCAGGTCGCCGGGGTCCAGCTCGGCGCCGATCTCCTCGGACGCCTCGCGGATCATCGCCGCGCGGACGTCCTCACCGTCCTCGACGTGCCCTGCGGGGCTGTTCAGCAGCCCGTCCCCGTATCCGGTGCCGGACCGGCGGGCCAGCAGCACGTCGTCGCCCCGGCGCAGGATCAGATGGACGTCGACCACTTCCGTGTGGCGGCGGCGCTGCGCGGTGTGGGCGATCAGCGCGTAGCGCTCGTCGTCGACGGCGCGGCCCCACAGGGCCGCGTCGGCCGACAGGTGCTCGTGCTGGACGCGCTCGACGAGCGGGGCGAGGGACATCGTGACGCGGGTCGCCGGGAGTCCGGCGCCGGACCAGACGCCTTCGATCAGTATCAGCCGTCCGCCGGGGCGCAGCAGCGACAGCCAGTGGGTCAGCGCCCGGTCCGGGTCGGGCAGCAGCCACAGGACATGGCGGGCCATGATCACGTCGAACGTGCGCTCCCCGACGGGGGGTCTCGCCGCGTCGCCGACGAGCACCTCGGTGTCCGTCCCCGAGAGTTTGGCGCGGGCGAGTCCGACCATGCGCGGCGAGAGGTCGACGGCGCTCACGCGGTGGCCCGACTCGGTGGCGAGAAGGGCGAGGCTGCCGGTGCCGCAGCCGAGATCGAGCACCCTGGACGGCTCGGGCGGCAGCCAGCCGGCGAGCTTGGCGGCCCACGCCTTGCGTACGGTCGGATCGAGCAGCCCGTGGTCGGGCTCCTCGTCGAAGGAGTCTGCGGCGTCGTCCCAGTCGATCGGGGTCATGTGTCGATGGTCCCATCCACGACTGACAGTTCGGACCGGCAGGCGCTCAGTGACGCGCGCACGGTCCGAACTGTCAGGCGGACGGGGCTTGTTCGCGCCCCTGTCGGTCGCGGCGTCAGGCCGAGACCTTGGTCTCCTTCCGGCGGCCCAGCAGGAGCTTGCGCACGAGCGGCCAGCAGACGATCAGCACGACGACGGCGTAGACGGTCACCGAGAACGGCGTGTTGACGAGACCGGTGACGCTTCCGTCGCTGATCTGGAGCGCCCTGCGCATCTGCTGTTCGGCGGCCGGGCCCAGGATGACGCCGATCACCGCCGGCAGGACCGGCAGCCCGTAGCGCCGCATGCCGAACCCGATCAGACCGATGATCAGCAGGATCACCAGGTCCAGCGCCTCTCCGCCGACCGCGTAGGCGCCGACGGCCGCGAAGAAGAGGATGCCCGCGTACAGATAGGGGCGCGGGATGCGCAGCAGCTTCACCCACACGGGAGCGAGCGGCAGGTTCAGTGCCAGCAGCAGCACCATGCCGACGAACAGTGAGGCGATCAGGCCCCACACCAGCTCCGACTCGCGCTCGAACAGCAGCGGTCCGGGCTGGATGCCGTACTGCTGGAAGGCGGCCAGCATCACGGCGGCGACGGCGGTCGTCGGCAGCCCGAGCGTCAGCATCGACACGAGCGTGCCCGCGGCCGAGGCCGACGCGGCCGACTCGGGTCCGGCGACGCCCTCGATGGCGCCCTTGCCGAACTGCTTCCTGTTCTTGGAGAGGCGCTTCTCGGTGACGTAGGAGAGGAACGTCGGGATCTCCGCGCCGCCGGCCGGGATCGCGCCGAACGGGAAGCCGATGAGCGGCCCGCGCAGCCACGGCTTCCAGGTGCGGCTCACGTCGTCCTTGCCGAGCCAGGGGCGGCCGACGGGGACCGGCTCGCCCGACGAGCGCCGCAGGTGGGCGGCGACCCACAGGGCCTCGCCGATCGCGAAGAGACCGACCGCGACTATCACGACGTCGATGCCGTCGGCGAGTTCGAGCGTGCCGAAGGTGAGGCGCTGCTGGCCGGTCATCTGGTCGAGGCCCACCAGGCCGATGGTGAGGCCGATGAGCAGGGAGGCGAGTCCGCGGATCCGGGACGAGCCGAGGACCGAGGTGACGGCGATGAACGCCAGCACCATGATGGCGAAGTAGTCGGGGGCGCCGATGTCGACGGCGAGGGAGGCGACGGTCGGGGCGAGGACGACCAGCAGGATCGTGCCGATCATGCCGCCGACGAAGTGACCGCCCGCGGCGGCGGCGAGCGCCTGCGCGCCGCGTCCCGCCTTGGCCATCGGGTTGCCCTCGATGGCGGCGACGACCGCCGCGCTCTCACCGGGGGTGTTGAGCAGGATCGAAGTGGTGGAGCCGCCGAACATGGCGCCGTAGTAGATGCCGGCGAACATGATGAACGCGCCGGTCGGCTCCAGGCCGTAGGTGACGGGGAGCAGCAGGGCGACGGCCATGGCCGGGCCGATGCCGGGCAGGACGCCGATCGCGGTGCCGAGCAGTACGCCGACGGCGGCCCAGAGCAGATTGATAGGCGTGAGCGCCGTACCGAAGCCGTCGATCAGGGAGTTGAGGGAGTCCACTGTCTAGATCACTCCCATCAGCGGGCCACCGGGGAGGGGGACGCCGAGCAGGTTGTTGAAGAGGAAGTAGGTGACGAGGGAGAGGCCCGCGGCGATGAGCGGGTCGCGGTGGAGGTGGCGGCTGCCGAGTGCGTAGGCGGAGCCCCAGAAGAGCAGGGCCCCCGATATCGGGAAGCCGAGGGGTCCGATGAGTACGGCGTTGCCGAGGAAGACACCGGCGAGCAGCAGCACGGTGCGCCAGTCGCTGGGTTCGCTCAGGTCGATGTCCTCGCCGGTCTCGGACTCGCCCCGGCCACCGCGCAGGACGTCGGCGCAGAGGAGCGCGGCGACGACGAGCAGGCCGATGCCGACGACGATCGGCACGGTCTTGGGGCCGATCGGGCCGCGCTGGGTGATGTCGACGTCCATGGTGAGGGCGTCGGTGAGGACGAGGATCCCGAGGACGAGCAGCATGAGGCTGACGCCGAGTTCGGAGTGTTCGCGCAGCCAGCCGCGGGACGTGGGGGCCTGCGCCTCGGGAGAGGTGTTCGGTTCGGTGGTCACAGCCCGAGCTCCTTCAGGACGGATTGCACGCGCTTGTCCTCGGCGGCGAGGAAGTCGCCGAATTTGTCACCGGTGAGGAAGGCGTCGTCCCAGCCGTTCTTCTTCAGCGATTCCTTCCACTGCGGTGAGGCGTGCAGCTTCTCGAAGAAGGCGATGAGCTTGTCGCGCTGGGCGTCGGAGATCCCGGGCGGTGCGACGACGCCGCGCCAGTTGGTGAAGTCGGTGTCGAGGCCCGCCTCGCGCAGGGTGGGCGCGTCCATGCCGGGGGTGCGTTCGGGGCCGGTGACGGCCAGCAGCCGCAGCTCGCCCGCCTCGATCTGGTCGCGGTACTCACCGAGACCGGAGACGCCGAAGGCGACCTTGTTGCCGAGGATGGAGGCGAGGAGTTCGCCGCCGCCGTCGAAGGGAACGTAGTTGACGGTCTTGGGCGCGATTCCGGCGGCCCGCGCCATCAGCATGGGGGCGAGGTGGTCGGGTCCGCCGGGGGACGATCCGCCGCCGACGGGCAGTTTCGCCGGGTTCTTCTTCCATGCCGCGACGAGGTCGTTGATCGTCTTGTACGGCGAGTCCTTGGCGACGACGACGATGTCGGTCTCCTCGCTGATGCGGGCGATCGGCGTCGTGTCGGCAAGGGTCTCGTGCGAGTTGTTGGTGCGTACGGCGCCGACGACGCCGAGGCCCATGGAGACCACGAGCTTGCCGTTGCCGTGCTCGCTCACGGCGCGCGCGAGACCGACGGTGCCGCCGGCTCCGGGCAGGTTGAAGACCTCGATGTTGTGGTTGAGCTCGGCGTCCTCGGCGTTCTTGGCCATGGTGCGGGCGGTGATGTCGTAGCCGCCGCCCGGGGTGTTGGGGACCATGAACCGCAGGCCGGGTATCTGGGTACCGGTGTCGTCGCCACTGCCCTTGGAAAGCAGCGGCGGACCCACCAGCACCATCAGCGCGGCCCCGAGGAGGGCGAGGGGAGTGCGGAATCGCACGTGAGCCGCCTTTCAGGGAATCAAGTGGTAGGGCAGTGAGGTGGCCCACATGTTGCCTTCGCGTTAAGAAGCTGTCTCTCTTCCGGAATCAACGGACGTTGTGGTCGTTGCGGTCGCGGCTTAGCGTGACGGCGTGACAAAAGTGCTGGTGGTGGACGACGACTTCATGGTCGCGAAACTGCACGGCCGCTATGTGTCCGCGATGGACGGGTTTGAGGTCGTCGGCGTGGCGCACAGCGGTGCCGAAGCGCTGCGCGCGGCCGAGGTGCGCCGCCCTGACCTGGTGCTTCTTGACATCTATCTGCCCGACATGGACGGGATCGCCGTGCTGCGCGAGCTGCGGGCGGCGGAGGAGCGGGACGCGGCCCGTACGAGCGTGGACGCCCTGTTCATCACGGCGGCGCGGGACGCGGGCGTCATCCGCTCGGCGCTGCGGGCGGGGGCGCTGCACTATCTGATCAAGCCCTTCAGCCAGTCCGCGCTCCAGGAGCAGCTGCGGCACGTGGCGTCGCTGCGGACCCGGCTCGACCGGCTGGGCGAGGCGCGGCAGGAGGACGTCGACCAGATCTTCGGCACCCGCCCGCCGGGCTCCCGCGAGCTTCCGAAGGGGCTGGCCGCGCACACGGCGGAGCTGGTCGAGCGCACGCTGCGCCGCCACGCGGAGGGTCTGTCGGCGACGCAGTGCGCCGACGAGGGCGCGCTGTCACGGGTCAGCGCGCGGCGCTATCTGGAGTACTTCGCCGACACGGGCCGGGCGGAGGTCACGCTGCGGTACGGGGGGACTGGCCGCCCGGAGCGCTGCTACCGCTGGGTGGGGTGAGGGCGCCCCGGGTCCCGTCGTCGAAGACCGGCGGCGGGGCGGGTGCGCGAGTGGGGCCGGGCCGGCGGAGGGCGGCCCGGATCCGCTCGGTCATCCGCCCGACTGGATGTCCCCCCGGGTGGAGGACGTGATGGCGTCCCCGTGGGCGAAGTCGCCCGGCGGGATGCCCGGATGGTGCCCGTCCCCGTCGGCGGGCACCGGCGCCGCCGCTGCCGCCGGGCCGAGGGTGAGCCGGGAGACGATGCGGTAGCGGTCGCCCCGGTAGAGCGAGTGGACGTACTCCACGGGCCGGCCGGTGGTGTCCGAGGTCAGCCGTTCGAAGAGCAGCGCCGGGGAGAGTTCGGGCACGTCGAGGAATCCGGCCTCCGCGCGGGTGACGACGGTCGGTTCGATGGCCTGCACCGCCTCGTGGACGTGCACCCCGTGGGTGTCCCGCAGATGCTCGTAGAGATCGCCGTTCTCCAGCTCCTGGGCCGACAGGCCGGGCGCGAGCGCCGCCCTGATGTGCAGGTGCTCGATGGCCATCGGGGCGCCGTCGACGAGCCGCAGCCGGGCGACGTAGAGGATGTCCTCGGCAGGTGACATGCGGAGTTTGCGGCCGACGCGGGCGCCGGCCTGGTGGGTGGTGAACTCCAGCAGCCGGCTCGACCAGGTGCCGGCCGCCCGCGGCACGGTCAGGGTGAGGTCCGCGGAGACCAGCTCCTGGGTGATCTTCGCGGGGGCGACGAACATGCCGCGGCCGTGTTCGCGGACCAGGAGACCGGCGGCCACGAGTTCGTCGATCGCCGAGCGCACGGTGGGCCGCGACACCCCGAGCAGCGCGCACAGGGCGCGTTCGGACGGGATGGCGTCCCCGGGGCTGCGCGATTCGATCAGTTCCAGGACGGCATCACGGGCCCGCTCCCGTTTGAGCACCGTCCCGGGTACGTCGACATCCATGGTGTCCCCCTCCGGACGCCCGCCTCACTTACCGGCCCGATCAGTTTTACCAGTCTTACCAGTTCACGCGACCAGTGCACCAACTGATGCCACTGGCCAGGTCAAGTGTAGCCGTCACCGGGAGAGCGAAAGCACCCACGAAGTCCGGCCAGATCACCAATGCCCTTTGTCTCGCAGGGGGTTGACGGTCCCATTGGTCTATGCCACCTTCGTCCAGCATCAAGAGGTGAGCTGTCCAGTGAGCCTCACTGGTCAGGTGGTCAGGTCTTGCTCTGTCAGGGGTGAATCGTGAAGTACCGCTTGCTCGCCGGTGGGTCCGTGCTCGTCGTGGCCGCCGTGCTCAGTGCCTGCAGTGCCTCCTCCGGCTCCGCCGGGGACGGTGGCGACGGACGGACGACGGTCGATGTCTGGCTGATGCGTGACAGCGTCTCGGCCGCGTTCCAGAAGGAGTTCGTGAAGGGCTTCGAGGCCGCGCACCCGAGGATCAGGGCCAAGGTCCAGATCCAGGAGTGGGACGGCATCGGCCAGAAGATCACCGCCGCACTCGCCGGCAACGACGCCCCCGACGTCATCGAGGTGGGCAACACCCAGGTCGCGCAGTTCGCGTCGAGCGGCGGACTGCTCGATCTCAGCGACAGCGAGGGGGAGTTGAAGGGCGAGGACTGGCTGAAGGGGCTCGCCGAGCCGGGATCGTACGAGGGACGGCAGTACGGCATCCCGTACTACGCGGCGAACCGGGTCGTCGTCTACCGCACCGACCTCTTCGAGCGGGCGGGCATCGACGCGACCGCGATCAGGACGCGCGAGCAGTGGATCGAGGCGACCACGAAGCTCAACAAGGGCGATACGCAGGGCATTTATCTGCCCGGCCAGCTCTGGTACGCGCTGGGCGGCTTCATCTGGGACGAGGGCGGCGACTTCGCCACCGGGTCGGGCGGGAAGTGGAAGGGCGCGCTGGACACACCGCAGGCCCTGCGCGGCATGGAGTTCTACGCGCGCCTCCAGGCACTGGGCAGGGGCCCCAAGGACTCCGACGAGGACGATCCGCCGCAGGCCGAGGTGATGGCGAAGGGGCAGGTGGCGCAGATCCTCGCCACGCCGGGGCTGGCCAACACCGTCATCGAGAACAACGCCCGGCTCAAGGGAAAGCTGGGGTTCTTCCCGATTCCGGGCAAGACCGCCGACACTCCGGGCGCCGTCTTCACCGGCGGCTCCGACCTGGTGATCCCCGCCGCGGCCGGTGACCCGGACGAGGCGCTGACGCTCGTCAAGGAGCTGACGGGCGACACCTGGCAGAAGAAGCTCGCCCTCGCCATGAGTTATGTGCCGAACCGGACCACGCTGGCACCGGCCGTGGCCGGCGACCCGGGTGCCTCCGCGATGGCGGCCGGCGCGGCGAACGGGCGCGCGACGCCCAACACGCCCGGCTGGGCGGCGGTCGAGGCCGAGAACCCGGTCAAGGACTACATGACCGCGGTCCTCGTCGGCGGCGACGCCGCGAAGGAAGCGGCGAAGGCGTCGCAGGACATCACCCGGGCCATGAACGCCGGCTCGTGACCCCCGGAGGCGGGCGCGGGCTCCCCCGCGCGCCGCTCCCGGCCCCCGTACACCTCCGTGAGGGACCGCTTCGAGAGGAGGCACC